>NZ_CP062253.1:0-300000 GCF_014863585.1 Pseudomonas gozinkensis
GTGTCAGTGGAACTTTGGCAGCAGTGCGTGGAGCTTTTGCGCGAAGAGCTGCCTGCCCAACAATTCAACACCTGGATCCGTCCACTACAGGTCGAAGCCGAAGGCGACGAGTTGCGCGTCTACGCACCGAACCGTTTTGTTCTGGACTGGGTCAACGAAAAGTACCTGGGTCGTGTCCTTGAACTGCTGGATGAGCATGGCAACGGTCTGGCACCGTCGCTTTCCTTATTAATAGGCAGCAAACGCAGTTCGGCGCCGCGTGCCGCACCGAATGCGCCATTGGCCGCTGCGCAAGTCTCCCAGGCTCAGGTGAACGCCGCGCCGGCCAGCGCTCCGGCGCCAGCCCCGACCGCTGCACCGACCAAGCGCTCGACGCAGAAAACCGAAGAAATCAGTGAAGAGCCGTCCCGCGACAGCTTCGATCCGATGGCCGGTGCCGCTTCGCAACAAGCTCCGGTTCGCGCCGAACAGCGCACCGTGCAGGTCGAAGGCGCGCTCAAGCACACCAGCTACCTGAACCGCACCTTCACCTTCGAGAACTTCGTCGAAGGTAAATCCAACCAGCTCGCCCGTGCGGCGGCCTGGCAGGTGGCAGACAACCCGAAGCACGGCTACAACCCGCTCTTCCTTTATGGTGGCGTGGGTCTGGGTAAGACGCACTTGATGCACGCGGTGGGCAACCACCTGCTAAAGAAGAACCCGAATGCCAAGGTCGTGTACCTGCATTCCGAGCGTTTCGTGGCCGACATGGTCAAGGCGCTGCAACTGAACGCGATCAACGAGTTCAAGCGTTTTTACCGTTCGGTGGACGCCCTGTTGATCGACGACATTCAGTTCTTCGCCCGCAAGGAACGTTCCCAGGAAGAGTTTTTCCACACCTTCAACGCCCTGCTTGAAGGTGGCCAGCAGGTCATCCTCACCAGTGACCGCTACCCGAAAGAAATCGAAGGACTGGAAGAGCGCCTCAAATCCCGCTTCGGCTGGGGCCTGACGGTCGCCGTCGAGCCGCCGGAACTGGAAACCCGCGTAGCGATCTTGATGAAAAAGGCCGACCAGGCCAAAGTCGAGTTGCCTCACGATGCGGCGTTCTTCATTGCCCAGCGCATTCGCTCCAACGTCCGTGAGCTGGAAGGCGCGCTGAAACGCGTGATCGCCCACTCGCACTTCATGGGCCGCGACATCACCATCGAGTTGATTCGCGAATCCCTGAAAGACCTGTTGGCGCTGCAGGACAAACTGGTCTCTGTGGATAACATTCAGCGCACGGTCGCCGAGTACTACAAGATCAAGATCTCCGACCTGCTGTCCAAACGCCGCTCGCGTTCGGTCGCGCGTCCGCGTCAGGTGGCCATGGCATTGTCCAAGGAACTGACCAACCACAGCCTGCCGGAAATCGGCGATGTGTTTGGCGGCCGCGACCACACGACCGTGTTGCACGCCTGCCGCAAGATCAACGAACTTAAGGAATCCGACGCGGACATCCGCGAGGACTACAAGAACCTGCTGCGTACACTGACTACTTGATGAACACCAGCGCAGCTTATTAAGGCAAGGGACTAGACCATGCATTTCACCATTCAACGCGAAGCCCTGTTGAAACCCCTGCAACTGGTCGCAGGCGTCGTCGAGCGCCGACAGACCTTGCCGGTACTGTCCAACGTGCTGTTGGTCGTCGATGGCCAGCAACTGTCGCTGACCGGTACCGACCTCGAAGTCGAGCTGGTCGGTCGGGTGCAACTCGAAGAGCCGGCTGAAACTGGCTCCATCACCGTGCCCGCGCGCAAGCTGATGGATATCTGCAAAAGCCTGCCGAACGATGCGCTGATCGACATCAAGGTCGATGAGCAGAAGCTGGTGGTGAAAGCCGGCCGTAGCCGTTTCACCCTGTCGACCCTGCCGGCCAATGACTTCCCGACTGTGGAAGAAGGCCCGGGCTCGCTGACTACCAGCCTGGATCAAAGCAAGCTGCGTCGCCTGATTGAACGCACCAGTTTCGCCATGGCCCAGCAGGATGTGCGTTACTACCTCAACGGCATGTTGCTGGAAGTGTCGACTGGCATTATTCGTGCCGTGGCCACCGACGGTCACCGTCTGGCCATGTGCTCGATGCAGGCCGACATCGGTCAGCAGGAACGCCATCAGGTGATCGTGCCGCGTAAAGGTATTCTCGAACTGGCGCGTTTGCTCACCGAGCCGGACGGCAACGTCAGCATCGTCCTGGGCCAGCACCACATTCGTGCGACCACCGGCGAATTCACCTTCACCTCGAAACTGGTCGACGGCAAATTCCCGGATTACGAGCGCGTGCTGCCGAAGGGCGGCGACAAACTGGTACTGGGTGATCGTCAGGCGTTGCGTGAAGCGTTCAGCCGTACCGCGATTCTGTCCAACGAGAAGTACCGCGGCATCCGTCTGCAACTGGCCAGTGGTCAGCTGAAGATCCAGGCCAACAACCCGGAGCAGGAAGAGGCGGAAGAAGAAGTAGGCGTGGAATACAACGGCGGCTCCCTGGAGATCGGCTTCAACGTCAGCTATCTGCTGGACGTGCTGGGCGTGATGACCACCGAGCAGGTTCGTCTGATCCTGTCCGACTCCAACAGCAGTGCGCTGGTGCAAGAGTCCGACAATGACGATTCGGCTTATGTTGTCATGCCGATGCGTCTGTAATCAGCTGACTCTGGATGTCGCTAAGTCGCGTCTCGGTCACCGCGGTGCGCAATTTGCACCCGGTGACCTTCTCCCCCTCTCCCCGAATCAACATTCTTTACGGCGCCAACGGCAGCGGCAAAACCAGTGTTCTGGAAGCCATTCATCTGCTGGGGCTTGCCCGTTCGTTTCGTAGTACGCGGCTGTTGCCGGTCATCCAGTATGAGCAGCTTGCCTGCACCGTATTCGGTCAGGTCGAGCTCGCGGAAGGTGGCCACAGTGCACTGGGGATATCCCGCGATCGTCAGGGCGAGTTCCAGATCCGCATCGACGGTCAGAATGCGCGCAGCGCCGCACAACTGGCGGAGATCCTGCCGCTGCAGTTGATCAACCCCGACAGCTTCCGCCTGCTGGAAGGTGCGCCGAAGATTCGCCGGCAGTTCCTCGACTGGGGTGTGTTCCACGTCGAGCCGCGGTTCATGGCCACCTGGCAGCGTTTGCAGAAGGCCTTGCGCCAGAGAAACTCCTGGCTGCGGCATGGTACACTTGACGCCGTTTCGCAAGCGGTTTGGGACAGGGAACTGTGCCAGGCCAGCGCTGAAATCGATGAATACCGCCGCGCTTACATCAAAGCCTTGAAACCAGTCTTTGAACAAACCTTGAGCGAACTGGTTGAGCTCGAAGGTTTGACGCTCAGCTATTACCGAGGCTGGGACAAGGACCGGGAATTGAGCGCCGTACTTGCCGGATCCGTGCAACGGGACCAGCAAATGGGTCATACCCAGGCCGGGCCACAACGGGCTGACTTGCGTCTTAGATTGGGCGCACACAATGCCGCGGACATCTTGTCCCGGGGTCAGCAGAAGTTGGTGGTCTGTGCGCTGCGGATTGCCCAGGGGCACCTGGTGAGCCAGGCCCGACGCGGCCAGTGTATTTATCTGGTGGATGACTTGCCGTCCGAACTGGACGAGAGCCACCGTCGCGCGTTGTGCCGCTTGCTGGAAGACTTACGCTGCCAGGTCTTTATCACCTGTGTAGATCACGAATTACTGAGGGAAGGCTGGCAGACGGAAACGCCAGTCGCTCTGTTCCACGTGGAACAGGGCCGTATCACCCAGACCCACGACCATCGGGAGTGAAGGCATTGAGCGAAGAAAATACGTACGACTCATCGAGCATTAAAGTGCTGAAAGGCCTGGATGCCGTGCGCAAACGTCCCGGTATGTACATTGGTGACACCGACGATGGCAGCGGTCTGCACCACATGGTGTTCGAGGTGGTCGACAACTCGATCGACGAAGCCCTCGCCGGCCACTGCGACGACATCAGCATCATCATCCACCCGGATGAGTCCATCACCGTTAAAGACAACGGTCGTGGCATCCCGGTAGACGTGCACAAAGAGGAAGGCGTTTCCGCCGCCGAGGTCATCATGACCGTCCTCCACGCTGGCGGTAAGTTCGACGACAACTCCTACAAGGTATCCGGCGGTCTGCACGGTGTAGGTGTTTCGGTTGTGAACGCGCTTTCCGAAGAGCTGGTTCTGACTGTTCGCCGCAGCGGCAAGATCTGGGAACAGACCTATGTCCATGGCGTACCTCAGGCTCCGATGGCCATCGTTGGCGACAGCGAAACAACCGGTACCCAGATTCACTTCAAGGCTTCCAGCGAAACCTTCAAGAACATTCACTTCAGCTGGGACATCCTGGCCAAGCGCATTCGTGAACTGTCCTTCCTCAACTCCGGTGTCGGCATCGTCCTCAAGGATGAGCGCAGCGGCAAGGAAGAGCTGTTCAAGTACGAAGGCGGCCTGCGTGCTTTCGTTGAATACCTGAACACCAACAAGACTGCGGTCAACCAGGTGTTCCACTTCAACATCCAGCGTGAAGACGGCATCGGCGTGGAAATCGCCCTGCAGTGGAACGACAGCTTCAACGAGAACCTGTTGTGCTTCACCAACAACATTCCGCAGCGCGACGGCGGCACCCACCTGGTGGGCTTCCGTTCCGCACTGACGCGTAACCTGAACAACTACATCGAGCAGGAAGGTCTGGCTAAGAAGCACAAAGTCGCCACCACCGGTGACGATGCCCGTGAAGGCCTGACCGCGATCATCTCGGTGAAGGTGCCGGATCCGAAGTTCAGCTCCCAGACCAAAGACAAGCTGGTGTCTTCCGAAGTGAAGACCGCGGTCGAACAGGAAATGGGCAAGTACTTCTCCGACTTCCTGCTGGAAAACCCGAACGAAGCCAAACTGGTCGTCGGCAAGATGATCGACGCTGCCCGTGCCCGTGAAGCCGCGCGCAAGGCCCGTGAGATGACCCGCCGCAAAGGCGCGCTGGACATCGCCGGCCTGCCAGGCAAGCTCGCTGACTGCCAGGAAAAAGACCCGGCGCTGTCCGAACTGTACCTCGTGGAAGGTGACTCCGCGGGCGGCTCTGCCAAGCAGGGACGTAACCGCAAGACCCAGGCCATCCTGCCGCTGAAGGGCAAGATCCTCAACGTCGAGAAAGCACGTTTCGACAAGATGATCTCGTCCCAGGAAGTGGGCACCTTGATCACCGCGCTGGGCTGCGGTATCGGTCGCGAAGAGTACAACATCGACAAGCTGCGCTATCACAACATCATCATCATGACCGATGCTGACGTCGACGGTTCGCACATCCGTACCCTGCTGCTGACCTTCTTCTTCCGTCAGTTGCCTGAACTGATCGAGCGCGGCTACATCTACATTGCCCAGCCGCCGCTGTACAAGGTCAAGAAAGGCAAGCAAGAGCAATACATCAAAGACGACGACGCCATGGAAGAGTACATGACGCAGTCGGCTCTGGAAGATGCGAGCCTGCACCTGAACGAAGACGCCCCGGGCATTTCCGGTGAAGCGCTGGAGCGTCTGGTGAACGACTTCCGCATGGTGATGAAGACCCTCAAGCGTCTGTCGCGCCTGTACCCGCAGGAACTGACCGAGCACTTCATCTACCTGCCGGCCGTGAGCCTGGAAATGCTCGGCGACCACGCCAAGATGCAAGACTGGCTGGCCCAGTACGAAGTCCGTCTGCGCACCGTCGAGAAGTCGGGCCTGGTCTACAAGGCCAGCCTGCGTGAAGACCGTGAACGTGGTGTGTGGCTGCCAGAGGTCGAGCTGATCTCCCACGGCCTGTCGAACTACGTCACCTTCAACCGCGACTTCTTCGGCAGCAACGACTACAAGACCGTCGTCACCCTCGGCGCTCAACTGAGCACCCTGCTCGACGAAGGCGCGTACATCCAGCGTGGCGAGCGCAAGAAAGCGGTCACCGAGTTCAAGGAAGCCCTGGACTGGCTGATGGCCGAAAGCACCAAGCGCCACACCATTCAGCGATACAAAGGTCTGGGCGAAATGAACCCGGATCAGCTGTGGGAAACCACCATGGACCCAAGCGTGCGTCGCATGCTGAAAGTCACCATCGAAGACGCCATTGGCGCGGACCAGATCTTCAACACCCTGATGGGTGATGCGGTCGAACCTCGCCGTGACTTCATCGAGAGCAATGCTTTGGCGGTTTCCAACCTGGATTTTTGATCACTTTGCACGCATAACCGAAGTCATACCAAGCCCGGTGGATCTTTGATTCATCGGGTTTTTTTATGTTCGAATGCGCCACTAAACCGACGGCCTTTTTCCGACAACAATGTATGCATTTGTAAGCCACCATTGATTCTATGGAGGTGTCAGTGTGAATCTCTTCCGGGTCAAAGGAAGGATTCAGATCACCCCAATCCGCGGAGGATTTACCTTGAGCGAGCAGCACCGGTCTTTCGAAGACCTGAAGCACCAATCGGAAGATGGCTTTGAATTCTGGTCCGCCCGAGAGCTCGCCCCTCTCCTGGAGTACCGTGATTGGCGAAACTTCGAAAACGTCATTAGCAAAGCCGTGCAAGCCTGCGAACTCAGTAATCATCGCATCGCAGACCATTTCGTTGACGTCACCAAAATGGTTTTGTTGGGGTCCGGTTCCCGGCGGTCAGTGAAGGATATTCAGCTTTCTCGGTATGCCTGTTATCTGATAGTTCAAAACGGAGACCCGATCAAACCGGTTATTGCCGCGGGGCAGACTTATTTCGCAATCCAGACCCGACGTCAGGAATTGGCGGACGACGTTTCATTTCAGAAGCTGAAGGATGATCAGAAGCGCCTGCTTTTGCGTAATGAGTTACGTGAGCACAACAAGCAATTGGTGGAAGTAGCACAACAGGCCGGCGTTGAAACCGGCCTGGACTTTGCCATTTTCCAGAATCACGGTTACCAAGGGCTATATGGCGGCCTTGATCAGAAAGCTATCCATCAACGAAAAGGGCTTAAAAAGAGCCAGAAAATTCTTGATCATATGGGTTCAACCGAACTGGCTGCTAACTTGTTCCGTGCTACACAAGCGGAGGACAAATTGCGGCGTGATAACGTCCAAGGCAAGCAGCAGGCCAATAAAGTCCATCTGGACGTCGGTAGAAAGGTGCGAGAAACCATCGCAGAGCTTGGCGGTACCATGCCGGAAGATTTACCGGTTCCGGAGAGCAGCATTAAAGAGATTGAGTCCGCAGCCAAGAAATTACAGTGATTTCTTGATCCAGGTTACTCGCTGCCTGCCGCCACACTCTCCAACCGATACCCATACCCATAAATCGTCAACAACTGCCAACCCCGATCCGCCGTCAGTCCAAGCTTGTTGCGCAGGCGATAGATATGGGTGTCCAGTGGTCGCGACGTCGACATTTCTTCGTGGGGCCAGAATCGTTCGTACAGATAGTCTCGTGACAGCGGTCGGCCGAGGTTGCTGAACAGGCAATGGGCGAGACGATATTCGCGCTCGGTCATGACGATCGGTTTTCCGTCACGGGTGACGGTCAGTTCGGCGTCGTCGAACACCAGGTCATTGAAACGCAGGACTTCGGCCGGGGCGCTTCGTTGCAGACTGTGCCGACGCAATACCGCCGCCACGCGCGCCTTCAGTTCGTTGGGCCGAAATGGCTTGCTGACGTAATCGTCGGCCCCGGCGTTCAGGGCCTGGACGATGTCGCTCTCACCATCGCGGCTGGTGAGCATGATGGCGGCCGGCGGCGCTTCCATGTGTTCGCGGGTCCAGCGCAACAGCGCCAGGCCGGTGAGGTCGGGCAATTGCCAGTCGAGAATCAGCAGGTCGAAGGTTTCCCGGCGCAACTGTCGCAGCAGGTCTTCACCGCTTTCGAAGCTGTGCAGTGACCAGGGCTGTCCTCCGGCCTCGGCCATTTGTTGCAGGGTCTGCTCGACCCGGCGCAGTTCGGCGGGTTCATCGTCCAGTATCGCAACGCGCATACGCGGTGGTTCCTTGTCGCTCGGGCAATGGGTGCCGGTCTTATCGGCTCACTCCATGCAGTGAAAGTAAGCGGCACGCCGTGGGGTGAGCCGCTATGATTCTTCGGGTCTACGTCCTCAGACCGGCCGCCTATGAAACCATTCAACCCGCCCTGCCCTGTTTCCCATGAATAACCACCGCCGACACGAAAGTCGTGTACCCAGCCAGGTTCAGCGTTTATTCCGGCAACTGGTGCGCGAGTGGGTGTGGATAAGTCTAGTGCTGTTGCCGCTGACTGCACTGCTTTCCTGGCGTGCGCAGATCAATTTGCATGACCCGGCGCCGTTGATGGGCGCGGGACTCTCGGTGACCATGGTCGCGTGTGTACTTGGGTTGCTGCTATGGCGCCCGCGTCTGGCGCTCTGGCTGACATTGGGCGGGATGGCCTGCGTGCTGCTGACCAGTGCGGGTCTGGCGGAGATGAAGCGTTGGTGGTCGCCGACGCCGGCGGTGCTGGGCATGTTGTTCGGTTACTTGATCTGGAACTGGCGACGCCTGAGTGTGGTGCTGACCTACTTCGGCTGGGAGCTGGCGCGGCTGGACAGTGAACCGAAAGTCTTTCCCGAACGGCGTCGGGCGCAGTTTCCCAGCGCGGACCGCTTGCAGGGGCAGATCATGGCGCTTGAGCAAGCCATGAGCCGCACCCGCGATACTCGCCGATTCATCGCCGACGGGCTGGAATATCTGCCGGTCGCGACCCTGATCAGCGATCCCCGGGGGCAAGTCCTGTTGGGCAATCGCAAGGCCCGGAGTCTGTTCGATCACAACCTGGTGGGCGAGGATATCCTCGATCAACTGGCGAGCCTGGGCTATCCGGAGTTGTCCACAGATCCGCGCCCGACGCTCTCCGAGCTGCCTCTGCTGGAGTTTCGTGACCACAAGGAACGTAGCCTGCGCCTGGAACGAGCCGCATTGTTGCCGGTAGATGGAGACCTGCCGATCGGCTGGCTCCTGAGTCTCACCGACCTGAGCGCAGAACGGGCCGCCGAGGAACAACGTGGTGTGTTGCTACGCTTCCTGTCCCATGACCTGCGCGCCCCGCATTCGGCGATTCTCGCTCTGCTCGAGGTACACCGACATCAGACGGGAACGGATTCGCCGCTGTTCGAACAGATTGAGCGCCAGGTACGCCGGGCGCTGGAACTCACCGACGGCTTCGTTCTGTTGGCCCGGGCCGAGTCCGAGGCATATCAGTTTCAACCGAGCCTGTTCGGGATGCTGGTCATGGACGTGCTGGACCAGGCACTGCCCATCGCCCAGCAAAAACGCATCGAACTCTTGAGCGATATGGACGAACAATCCCAGGAGCGCCTGATCCTGGCCGATCAGGGCTTGCTGACCCGCGCACTGTTCAACCTGCTGGAAAATGCGATCAAGTACAGCCCGGCCGGATCCACCGTCGACCTGCGTGTCATTTGCCACGACGACTGGCTGCGTTGTGAACTGACCGATCAAGGCAAAGGCATCGCTTCAGAGGAACTGCCCGATCTGTTCAGCCAGTACCGGCGCTTTTCTTCTGCGCAGGGCATCGATGGTGTGGGGTTGGGGTTGTCGATGGTCAAAGCCGTGGTGGATCACCATGGCGGCCGAATCGAATGCCTGAGCGTGGTCGATCAAGGCACGACATTCCGTCTGGAGCTGCCGCTGATCGCTGAAGAGCAGGCATAAAAAAACCGGCTATATCAGCCGGTTTCCTTACTTCCGAAAAAAACTTATGCACCTTTTACGGTGTTTTAGCAGCTTCGGAAATATATAAGTAAATCAGTCACTTAATTTGATAATTCGGGACTTTGCGAACAAACCGTACACAGGTTATCCACAAATCTCAGACAGCGATCTGATCGTTCGCAGCCGGTGCCTGAGGGGACGGAGGCAGCGAGCCCATTTCCCGTTGCGTCTTTTCGTTCCACGCCTGCACCCGATCATTCAGATCGGCGATGGCGCGAGGGCCGTTGCCTTCGGCGTACATCGGTTCACCAATCACCACGGTGATCACGCCCGGCTTTTTACCCCAACCGATTTTCGGCCAGAACTTGCCGGCATTGTGCGCAATCGGCAGCACTGGAAGCGCCGCATTCACCGCCAATGCGCTACCACTGCGGGAGAACTTGCCGATGGTGCCGTGGGGAACGCGAGTGCCTTCAGGGAAGATCAGCACCCAGACATTGTCCTTGAGCAATTCATCACCTTTTGCTGCGACTTGCTTGAGCGCAGCTTTGGGGTTGTCGCGATCAATCGCGATCGGCCGCAGCATGGCCATGGCCCAGCCGAAGAACGGTACGTACAGCAATTCGCGCTTGAGCACCTGGCTCAAGGGCGAGAAATAAGCGGAGAGAAAGAACGTCTCCCAGGTGCTCTGGTGGTTCGATTGAATCACGCAGGGCCGGTCAGGCACGTTTTCCGCGCCTTTGACTTCGTAACGGATACCGAGGAACACCTTGGTCAACCACAAGGCGCAACGGCACCAGTACACGTTGATGAAACGATAGCGCGCCTTGAACGGCAGAAAGGGCGCGATAAAAAAGCTCAGGCTGCACCACAGCAAGGACGTGGTGCCCAGCAGCAGGTAAAAGAGGAAAATTCTGATGGCCTGCAGTATCGACATGGCGACGTTTACCGTTACGGGCAATGCCCGACTGTTCAAGCGCACTCCCGATCAATCCCTGGTCAGGAACTTCAGAAGCACTCTAGTTGTGGATAAGTTCTGCGGCAATCGCCGCGAGATCGTCAAAAATCAGGGTGCCCACCGGCAAGGTCTTGGCCTGAGTCTTTTCGCCTTTCCCGGTCTTTACCAAAACGGGCTGTGAATCGACGGCTTTGGCGGCCTCCAGGTCACCAAGGCTGTCGCCGACGAACCAGACATTCGTCAGCGCCACGTTGTAATGCTGCGCGATGGTTTTCAACATCCCCGGTTTCGGCTTGCGACAGTCGCAACCCTCGTCCGGCCCATGCGGGCAATACACGATCAGCCCGACTTCACCGCCCTGCTCCGCCACCAGCGTGCGCAGGCGCGCGTGCATGGCGTCGAGGGTGGCGAGGTCGTAGTAGCCGCGAGCAATGCCCGACTGGTTGGTGGCGACCGCCACCGTCCAGCCGGCCTTGCTCAACTGCGCAATCGCTTCGATCGAGCCGGGCAGCGGAATCCACTCCTCCACCGACTTGATGTAAGCGTCGGAGTCGTAATTGATCACTCCGTCCCGATCGAGAATCAGCAGTTTCAACAGCAATCCCTCAACCCAGCAGCGAAATGTCGGCAACGCCCAGGAACAGGCCACGCAGACGCGCCAGCAGCGCGTAACGGTTGGCCCGTACATTGGCGTCTTCGGCATTGACCATCACCGCGTCGAAGAACGCGTCCACCGGTTCGCGCAGGGCAGCCAGACGTGCCAGTGATTCGTTGTACTGACGCGCCGCAGCCATTGGCTGTACAGCCTGGTCCGCTTGCTGGATCGCCGAGTACAGCGAGAACTCGTTGGCGTTGTCGAAGTACTTGGCCTGGACTTCGGTCGGCACCGAGCCTTCCACTTTGCTCAGCAGATTCGACACACGCTTGTTCACCGCCGCCAGCGCTGCCGCTTCCGGCAGTTTGCGGAAGGCCTGAACCGCTTGCACACGCTGGTCGAAGTCCAGCGCCGAACCCGGCTTCAGGGCACGTACCGACAGGTAGGTGGCCACATCCACGCCTTCGTCTTCGTAACGCGCACGCAGACGGTCGAAGATGAACTCCAGCACCGCGTCGTTCAGGCCGGCAGCCTTGACCTTGGCGCCGAACGCATTCACGGCGAAAGCCACGGCGTCGTTCAGGTCCAGATCCAGTTGTTTCTCGATCAGGATCCGCAGCACGCCCAGTGCCGCACGGCGCAGGGCATACGGGTCTTTGCTGCCGGTCGGCAGCATTCCGATACCGAAGATGCCGACCAGGGTGTCGAGCTTGTCGGCGATGGCCACGGCCGCACCGGTCAGGGTGGCAGGCAGTTCAGCGCCGGCACCGCGCGGCATGTACTGCTCGTTCAGCGCCAGGGCGACGTCTTCCGGCTCGCCGTCATTGAGGGCGTAGTAGTAGCCGGCGACACCTTGCATCTCCGGGAACTCGCCGACCATTTCGGTGGCCAGGTCGCACTTGGACAGCAGGCCTGCACGGGCAGCCCACGAAGCGTTGCCGCCAATGCGTGCGGCGATGTACGCGGCCAGTTTCGACACGCGCTCGGCCTTGTCGTAGACGCTGCCGAGTTTTTCCTGGAACACCACGTTCTGCAGGCGATCGTTGAACGCTTCGAGCTTCTGCTTCTTGTCCTGCTTGAAGAAGAATTCGGCGTCAGTCAGACGTGGGCGAACCACCTTCTCGTTACCGGCGATGATCTGCTGCGGGTCTTTGGATTCGATGTTGGCCACGGTAATGAAACGTGGCAGCAACTTGCCGTCGGCATCCAGCAGGCAGAAGTACTTCTGGTTGTCCTGCATGGTGGTGATCAGCGCTTCCTGAGGCACATCGAGGAAACGTTCCTCGAACGAGCACACCAGCGGCACCGGCCACTCGACCAGCGCGGTCACTTCGTCGAGCAGCGCCGGCGGCACGATCGCGGTGCCTTCCTGGCGGGTCGCCAGCTCTTCGGTGCGCTTGCTGATGATTTCGCGACGCTCGTTGGCGTCGGCCAGCACATACGCGGCACGCAGATCGGCCAGGTAGCTCGACGGCGAACCGATGCGCACGCTTTCCGGGTGGTGGAAACGGTGGCCACGGGATTCACGGCCAGCCTTCTGCGCGAGGATCGTGCAGTCGATGACCTGGTCGCCGAGCAGCATTACCAGCCACTGGGTCGGACGCACGAACTCTTCCTTGCGCGCACCCCAACGCATGCGTTTCGGGATCGGCAGGTCGTTCAGCGAGTCTTCGACGATGGTCGGCAGCAGGCTGGCGGTCGGCTTGCCGGCGATGTTCTGGCTGTAGCGCAGTTTCGGACCGCTCTGGTCGATTTCGCTCAGCTCGACGCCGCACTTCTTGGCAAAGCCCAGTGCCGCTTGAGTCGGGTTGCCTTCGGCGTCGAACGCAGCCTGACGTGGCGGGCCGTCGAGGTTGATGCTGCGATCCGGCTGCTGGGTGGCCAGCGCGGTGATCAGCACGGCCAGACGACGCGGCGCGGCGTAGACGGTTTTGGTCTCGTAATTCAGGCCGGCCGCCTGCAGGCCCTTGTCGATACCGGCCAGGAATGCTTCGGCCAGAGTGTTCAGGGCTTTGGGTGGCAGTTCTTCGGTGCCCAGTTCAACCAGAAAATCTTGAGCACTCATTGTGCAGCCTCCAGCTTGGCCAGTACTTCGTCACGCAGGTCCGGGGTTGCCATCGGGAAGCCCAGCTTGGCGCGGGCCAGCAGGTAGGCTTGGGCGACGGAACGCGCCAGGGTGCGAACGCGCAGAATGTATTGCTGACGCGCGGTCACCGAGATCGCCCGGCGTGCGTCCAACAGGTTGAAGGTGTGCGAAGCCTTCAGAACCATTTCGTAGCTTGGCAACGGCAGCGGCTGGTCGAGTTCGATCAGGCGCTTGGCTTCGCTTTCATAGAAGTCGAACAGTTCGAACAGTTTGTCGACGTTGGCGTGTTCGAAGTTGTAGGTGGACTGCTCCACTTCGTTCTGGTGGAACACGTCGCCGTAGGTCACTTTGCCGAACGGACCGTCAGCCCAGACCAGGTCGTAGACCGAGTCCACGCCTTGCAGGTACATGGCCAGACGCTCGAGACCGTAGGTGATCTCGCCGGTCACCGGGTAGCACTCGATGCCGCCCGCCTGCTGGAAGTAAGTGAACTGGGTCACTTCCATGCCGTTCAGCCAGACTTCCCAGCCCAGACCCCAGGCGCCGAGGGTCGGCGATTCCCAGTTGTCTTCGACGAAGCGGATGTCGTGGACCAGCGGGTCCAGGCCGACATGCTTGAGGGAGCCCAGGTACAGCTCCTGGAAGTTGTCCGGGTTCGGCTTCAGGACTACCTGGAACTGGTAGTAGTGCTGCAGACGGTTCGGGTTTTCGCCGTAACGGCCGTCAGTCGGACGGCGGCTTGGCTGCACGTAAGCGGCGTTCCAGGTTTCCGGGCCGATGGCGCGCAGGAATGTCGCGGTGTGGAAAGTGCCGGCGCCTACTTCCATATCGTAGGGCTGAAGTACCACACAACCTTGCTCGGCCCAGTATTGCTGGAGCGCGAGGATCAAGTCTTGGAAGGTACGCACGGCTGGCGTAGGCTGGCTCACGAAATTCACCTGTTTCTTGGGCTGCGATTTAAAGAGCGGGAGTATACCCGATTCAGTCGCACCTCCACCCCCTGGAGCCTTATGCCACGCTGCTTTTGGTGCAACGAAGATCCGCTGTACATGGCTTACCACGATCAGGAGTGGGGTACGCCGCTACGCGATGCGCAGGGTTTGTTCGAGTTGCTTTTGCTCGAAGGGTTCCAGGCCGGGCTTTCGTGGATCACCGTGCTGCGCAAGCGCGAGCGATATCGCGAGGTGCTGTTCGGCTTCGACGTACAGCGCGTGGCGCAGATGAGCGACGCGGAAATCGATGAATTGATGCTCGATCCGGGGATCATTCGCAACCGCCTCAAGCTCAATGCCGCCCGGCGCAATGCCCAGGCGTGGCTGGCGCTGGAGGATCCGGTGGCCTTCCTCTGGTCGTTTGTGGATAACCGCCCGGTGATCAATCATTTCAAGGATCGCAGCGAAGTCCCGGCCATCACCCCGCAAGCCGTGGCCATGAGCAAAGGCCTGAAAAAGGCCGGTTTTACCTTCGTCGGCCCGACCATCTGCTACGCGCTGATGCAGGCCTCGGGCATGGTCATGGATCACACTCAGGACTGTGACCGCTACGCGCAGTTGGTCAACGCCGGTTAGAATGGCCGCCTCGCGCACAGCACAAGATCAGGAGTGACCTGTGGAAAAGTTTAAAGGCGCCATGCTGGTTGGCGCTCTGCGGCTGTTTGCCCTGCTGCCGTGGCGGGCCGTGCAGGCCGTCGGTTCGGCGATCGGCTGGATCATGTGGAAAACCCCCAACCGTTCCCGCGACGTGGTGCGGATCAACCTCGCCAAATGTTTTCCACAGATGGACCCGGCCGAACGCGAACGTCTGGTCGGCCAGAGCCTGAAAGACATCGGCAAGTCCCTGACCGAAAGCGCCTGCGCCTGGATCTGGCCGGCCCAGCGTTCCATCGACCTGGTGCGCGAAGTCGAAGGCCTCGAAGTGCTGAAAGATGCGCTGGCCTCGGGCAAGGGCGTGGTCGGCATCACCAGCCACCTGGGCAACTGGGAAGTGCTCAACCACTTCTATTGCAGCCAGTGCAAACCGATCATTTTCTACCGGCCGCCAAAGCTCAAGGCTGTGGATGAATTGCTGCGCAAACAACGCGTGCAACTGGGCAACAAAGTCGCCGCGTCGACCAAGGAAGGCATCCTCAGTGTCATCAAGGAAGTGCGCAAGGGCGGTCAGGTGGGGATTCCTGCGGACCCGGAGCCGGCAGAATCCGCCGGGATCTTCGTGCCGTTCTTCGCCACCCAGGCCCTGACCAGCAAGTTCGTGCCGAACATGCTCGCCGGTGGCAAGGCAGTCGGCGTATTCCTGCACGCCCTGCGTCTGCCGGACGGTTCCGGCTACAAGGTGATCCTCGAAGCGGCGCCGGAAGCCATGTACAGCACTGACACCGAAACGTCCTGCGCGGCGATGAGCCAAGTGGTCGAGCGTTATGTGGCGGCTTATCCAAGCCAGTACATGTGGAGCATGAAACGCTTCAAGAAGCGTCCGCCGGGCGAGGCGCGCTGGTACTGATCGTCGAGGGGTGTTTGTGGATAACCTGACCAAACGGGTTATCCACAGCAGTCACGGCTTCTGCCGATCGAGCTTCTTCAGAAACACCGTCATTTCCTTCTCGGCCTGCTTGTCGCCATGGGCCCGGGCCGCTTCCAGCCCCTGCTCCCACGCCTGCCGTGCAGCTGGCAGATCCCCAAGCGCCAGTTGCGCCTTGCCCAGCAGTTTCCACGCCGCCGAGTACTTCGGATCGAAGCCGACACAACGCTGGAAATGCTCGGCCGCCCGCGCGTTCTCCCCCAGATCCAGATACCCCTTGCCGAGGCCGAAGCGCAGCAGCGAGTTATCCACACCCTTGGCGAGCATTTTTTCCAGGGATTCGATCATCGGTGGATTCCTTGCATGAGAAGTGTCAGGTCAGAATCATGGTGTTGCTGAAACCGCATCGCTGGCAAGCCAGCTCCCACAGAACTTTCGTTTGTTCACAAGTGCAATGTTCACCCGAGAACTATGTGGGAGCTGGCTTGCCAGCGATGGGGCCAGTGCAGTCAATGACGAAAATCAGAAGAAACTCAGGCCAACGTGGAACAGCTTCTCCACATCGCGAATATGCTTTTTATCCACAAGGAACAGGATCACATGGTCGCCCGCCGCGATCACTGTGTCGTCATGGGCGATGATCACTTCTTCATCGCGGATGATCGCGCCGATGGTGGTCCCCGGCGGCAGTGCGATGTTTTCGATGGCCTTGCCGATGACTTTGCTCGACTTCGAATCGCCATGAGCCACTGCTTCGATGGCTTCCGCCGCGCCCCGGCGCAACGAGTGCACGCTGACGATATCGCCGCGCCGCACGTGGGCGAGCAAGGTGCCGATGGTCGCCAGTTGTGGGCTGATGGCGATGTCGATGTCACCGCCCTGGATCAGGTCGACGTAGGCCGGGTTGTTGATGATCGTCATCACCTTCTTCGCGCCCAGACGCTTGGCCAGCAGGGACGACATGATGTTGGCTTCGTCATCGTTGGTCAGCGCAAGGAAGATGTCCGCGTCGGCGATGTTCTCTTCCAGCAGCAGGTCGCGATCCGACGCGCTGCCCTGCAGCACCACGGTGCTGTCGAGGGTGTCGGAGAGATAGCGACAGCGCGCCGGGTTCATCTCGATGATCTTCACCTGATAGCGGCTTTCGATGGCCTCGGCCAGCCGCTCGCCGATCTGCCCGCCACCGGCGATGACGATGCGCTTGTAGGTTTCGTCGAGGCGGCGCATTTCGCTCATTACGGCGCGAATATTCTCACGGGCAGCGATGAAGAAGACTTCGTCGTCGGCCTCGATCACCGTGTCGCCCTGGGGAAGAATCGGTCGATCACGACGGAAAATCGCCGCCACCCGCGTTTCCACATTCGGCATGTGTTCGCGCAACTGACGCAGTTGCTGACCCACCAGCGGTCCGCCGTAGTAGGCACGAACCGCGACCAGTTGCGCCTGGCCCTCGGCGAAATCGATCACCTGCAAGGCGCCGGGATGCTGGATCAAACGCTTGATGTAGTTGGTGACCACCTGCTCGGGACTGATCAGCACGTCGACCGGAATCGCCTCGTTCTGGAACAGTTGCTCCTCGCGGGTCAGGTACGACGCCTCGCGCACCCGGGCAATCTTGGTCGGTGTGTGGAACAGGGTGTGGGCGACCTGGCAGGCGACCATGTTGGTTTCGTCGCTGTTGGTCACTGCGACCAGCATGTCGGCGTCGTCGGCACCGGCCTGACGCAGAATGTTCGGCAACGAGCCACGGCCCTGCACGGTACGAATGTCGAGGCGGTCGCCAAGATCGCGCAGACGGTCACCGTCAGTGTCGACCACCGTGATGTCATTGGCCTCGCTGGCCAGATGTTCAGCCAGCGAACCGCCAACCTGTCCCGCACCGAGGATGATGATTTTCATCCAGTCACTCCATTGAATCCGTTTAGCCGCGCGCGGCAGCGATCTTGATCAGCTTGGCGTAGTAGAACCCGTCATGCCCGCCCTGCCGGGCCAGCAATTGGCGACCATGGGGCTGCTTGATCCCGGCGGCGGTGGCCAGATCCAGCTCCCGGGCACCCGGTGTGCGCTCAAGGAACGCGGCGATCACTTCGGTGTTCTCGGTCGGCAAGGTCGAGCAGGTGGCGTAGAGCAGGATGCCGCCCACTTCAAGGGTTTTCCACATCGCGTCGAGCAGTTCGCCTTGCAGTTGCGCGAGGGCGGCGATGTCGTCGGCCTGACGGGTCAGCTTGATGTCCGGATGGCGGCGGATCACGCCGGTGGCCGAGCACGGTGCGTCGAGCAGGATGCGCTGGAACGGTTTGCCGTCCCACCACGCTGCCGTGTCGCGACCGTCGGCGGCGATCAGTTCGGCGTTCAGACCGAGGCGTTCGAGGTTTTCCTTCACCCGCACCAGACGCTTGGCTTCCAGGTCCACCGCCACCACACCGGCCAGCGCCGGTTCGGCTTCGAGGATGTGGCAAGTTTTGCCGCCAGGGGCGCAGCAGGCGTCCAGCACTCGCTGGCCCGGCGCGAGGTCGAGCAGGTCGGCGGCCAGTTGTGCGGCTTCGTCCTGCACGCTGATCCAGCCTTCGGCGAAACCCGGCAGGCTACGCACGTCGGTGGCAGCGTCGAGGACGATGCCGTCACGGCTGAAGGTGCATGGCTGCGCGGCGATACCCGCTTCAGCCAGCAGGCCAAGGTACGCGTCGCGGCTGTGATGACGGCGGTTGACCCGCAGGATCATCGGCGGATGCGCGTTGTTGGCTTCGCAGATGGCTTCCCATTGCTCAGGCCAGAAAGCCTTGAGGGATTTTTGCAGCCAGCGCGGGTGAGCGGTGCGCACCACCGGATCGCGTTCCAGTTCGGCGAAGATCGCCTCATGTTCGCGTTGCGCATTGCGCAGTACGGCGTTGAGCAAGCCTTTGGCCCAGGGCTTTTTCAGCTTGTCGGCGCAACCGACGGTTTCGCCGATGGCGGCGTGCGGCGGGACGCGGGTGTAAAGCAACTGATAGAGACCGACCAGCAACAACGCCTCGACATCGGCGTCGGCCGCCTTGAACGGTTTCTGCAGCAGTTTTTCCGCCAGCGCCGACAAACGCGGCTGCCAACGGGCGGTGCCGAATGCCAGGTCCTGGGTGAAGCCGCGATCGCGATCTTCGACCTTGTCCAGTTGCGTCGGCAGGGAGCTGTTGAGCGAAGCCTTGCCGCTCAGGACAGCGGCGAGTGCCTTGGCGGCGGCCAGACGCGGGTTCATTGCGCGTCCACCGCTGCGCCCAGCACGGTGCCGGTGGCGAATTTCTCACGACGGCTGTTGAACAGATCGCTGAAATTCAGCGCCTTGCCGCCGGGCAATTGCAGGCGGGTCAGGCACAGCGCCTGTTCGCCACAGGCGACGAGCAGACCGTCCTTGCTGGCGCCGAGAATGGTGCCCGGTGCGCCTTTGCCTTCGGCCAGTGTCGCCCCCAGCACTTTCAGCGCTTCGCCGTTGAGCGTGCTGTGGGTGATCGGCCATGGATTGAAGGCGCGGACCAGACGTTCCAGTTCGATGGCCGGACGGCTCCAGTCGATGCGTGCTTCGTCCTTGTTCAGTTTGTGCGCGTAAGTGGCGAGCTCGTCGTTCTGCACTTCGCCTTCCAAGGTGCCAGCGGCCAGACCCGCAATCGCCTGTACCACGGCAGGCGGGCCCATTTCGGCGAGGCGGTCGTGGAGGCTGCCGCCGGTGTCTTCGCCGCTGATCGGGGTGACGACCTTGAGCAGCATCGGCCCGGTATCGAGGCCGGCTTCCATGCGCATCACAGTCACGCCGCTTTCGGCGTCGCCCGCTTCCACGGCGCGCTGGATCGGCGCCGCACCGCGCCAGCGCGGCAGTAGCGAGGCGTGGCTGTTGATGCAACCCAGGCGCGGAATATCCAGCACCGCTTGCGGCAGGATCAGGCCGTAGGCGACCACCACCATCAAGTCAGGCTTCAGCGCCGCGAACTCGGCTTGAGCGTCAGCGTTGCGCAGAGTCGGCGGCTGTAACACCTGGATATTGTTTTCCAGAGCGAGCTGTTTGACCGGGCTCGGCATCAGTTTTTGCCCACGACCGGCCGGGCGATCCGGTTGGGTGTAGACCGCAACGATCTCGTAAGGGCTGTCCAGCAGGGCCTTGAGGTGTTCGGCGGCGAATTCCGGGGTGCCGGCAAAAACGATGCGCAGTGGCTCAGTCATGGGGGAGTCTCATAAAAAGAAAAAGGCTTGCCGCAGCAAGCCTTTGGAGAGGGGCATCAAGCGTTCTGGCGGTGCTGCTTTTCCAGTTTCTTCTTGATCCGGTCGCGTTTGAGCGTGGACAGGTAATCGACGAACAACTTGCCGTTGAGGTGGTCGCATTCGTGCTGGATGCATACGGCGAGCAGGCCTTCGGCGATCAGTTCGTAAGGCTTGCCGTCACGGTCCAGGGCCTTGATCTTGACCTTCTGCGGGCGGTCGACGTTTTCGTAGAAACCCGGCACCGAGAGGCAGCCTTCCTGGTACTGCTCCATTTCGTCGGTCAGCGATTCGAACTCGGGGTTGATGAACACCCGCGGTTCGGTGCGGTCTTCGGAAAGGTCCATCACGACGATACGTTTGTGCACGTTGACCTGGGTCGCGGCAAGGCCGATGCCCGGCGCTTCATACATTGTTTCAAACATGTCATCGACCAGCTGACGCACTTCGTCGTCCACTACAGCCACAGGTTTGGCGATAGTGCGCAGACGCGGGTCCGGAAATTCGAGGATGTTCAAAATGGCCATAAGCTTGATTGCTGCACGTGTGAGGTAAAGTCGGGCGATGGCCTGGCGGGTCCGAAGATGCAGGCTACCGTTGTGAAACGTAGCTCCTTGATTTTCAGCATAGAGCAGGGAGCGAGCCACGGGGGCTCTGGCGTTTCACGCGAACGCACATAATAAAGGGATTCACCGCATGAGGAAATCACTACTCGCCCTGCTGTTTCTGGCCTCGGCCGGCGCCGCGCACGGGCAAGTGCAACTCAAGGAAGGTTTTCCACAGCAATACACGGTGGTTTCGGGGGATACGCTCTGGGACATTTCCGGTAAATATTTGCGCGAACCCTGGCAGTGGCCGCAACTGTGGCGGGCCAATCCGCAGATCGAAAACCCCAACCTGATCTATCCCGGCGACACGCTGACGCTCAGTTACGTCAACGGCCAGCCGCGCCTGACCGTCAATCGCGGTGAGTCGCGCGGCACCATCAAGTTGTCGCCACGCATCCGCACCAGCCCGGTAGCGGAGGCGATTCCGAGCATTCCGCTCAAGTCGATCAACAGCTTTCTGCTGAGCAACCGCATCGTCGACAAGGTCGAGGACTTCGACAAGGCGCCGTACATCGTTGCCGGCGATGCCGAACGGGTGCTCAGCGGTACCGGCGACCGGATCTTCGCCCGCGGCCATTTCGATCCGAACCAGCCGGTCTACGGCATCTTCCGCCAGGGCAAGGTCTACACCGATCCGCAGAGCAAGGAGTTTCTGGGGATCAACGCCGACGACATCGGCGGTGGTGAAATCGTCGCCACCGAAGGCGACGTCGCCACCCTTGCCCTGCAACGCACGACCCAGGAAGTGCGCCTCGGCGACCGCTTGTTCAGCGGCGAAGAGCGTTCGATCAACTCGACCTTCATGCCCAGCGCGCCCACCACCGACATCAACGGCCTGATCATTGATGTGCCACGCGGCGTCACACAGATCGGCGCGATGGACGTGGTGACCCTGAACAAAGGCAAACGCGACGGCCTGGCGGAGGGCAACGTGCTGGTGGTGATGAAAACCGGGGAAACCGTTCGCGACCGGATCACCGGCCAACCGCTGAAAATCCCTGATGAACGCGCTGGCTTGCTGATGGTGTTCCGCACCTACGACAAACTCAGTTACGGCCTCGTACTGAACGCATCGCGCTCGCTGGCGGTACTGGACAAGGTGCGAAATCCTTAGCTGGCTTCACAAGTTACCAACAGAGTTATCCACAGCTTGTTCCGAAAGGTTCGGGCCTTATAACGATCAAGGATGATCCATGATGATGCCTGACTCGTCGCCGGTTTCGCCGGCGGAACTGGAAGCGCGCCTGCGCCTGCACCGCTTGCCGGAAATCGGTCCCAAGCGTTTCACCAAACTGCTCGAAGCCTTCGGCTGCGCCTCGAAGGCGATCAGTGCACCGGCCACCGCCTGGCGCTCCTTAGGATTGCCGGCGGCCTGTGCCGAGGCCAGACGTTGCCCTGAAGTTCGCGACGGCGCCAGCCACGCATTGCGCTGGCTAGAGCGGCCGGATCAACATTTGCTGATGTGGGATCAACCGGATTATCCGGCCTTGCTGGCGCAGATTCCCGACCCGCCACCCTTGCTGTTCGTCGCTGGCGACCCGCGGATTCTGGAAAAACCGCAACTGGCGATGGTCGGCAGTCGCCGCGCTTCACGTCCGGGCATGGACACTGCTGCTGCATTTTCCCGCAGTCTCGCGGGGGCGGGATTCGTCATCACTAGCGGCCTGGCGTTGGGCATCGATGCGGCGGCGCATCAAGCCGCTGTCGACGTCGGCGGGCAAACGGTCGGCGTGCTGGGTACCGGTCTGGAAAACTTTTATCCACAGCGCAACCGACGGCTGGCGGACGCGATGATTGCGTGCGGCAGTGCGGTGGTTTCGGAATTCCCTCTGGACACCGGGCCGACGGCGAGCAACTTCCCGAGGCGCAACCGGATCATGATTAGGTAAACCCTTTGTCCGTGTAAATAAAAAATCAGAGAAAGGCGCATTGACCCCTAGACGAAGCCATAGGATACCATTAGCATTCATTCGACCCGTAGCGAGTCATAGGCGGTCATCAAAACCGTGATTACTAATCAAATCACAAGCTAAATATCCGTTGAGAGATCTAACACATGAAATTGATTGACAGTTCTACCGTTACCGAAATGCTCGGTATTAGCAAATCAACACTATATCGTTGGTGTGATATTAAAGAGTCATCAGATGACTTTTTAGGCAGTCTAAGCAGCGCATCTATGTTATCTAAAAAACGCGCGGGCTTAGCAGCTACCATCGGAACCTCTAGCATCGGCGGAAATTTGTTTGAAAAGATGTCAAGTCTGGCTGAGGAGTCTATGGACTTTCCTAGACCTTACCGTGTGGGTCGCGCACTAAAATGGAACGAGGAAGAAATCAAGTCATGGCTTGAAACCCGTAGGGTTTGATTCGCCGAATTGGTTTTTTTGCGAAGCATGAAAACTCCAAAGGTGCGGAAATTGTTCCGCATCGACTAGCTGCTAAATTTCGTTCCGTTTCGGTTTTTGGGGAATTGGCGAGAACCTAGAAAATATAAAACAAAGAGGCGAAGACAAAATGGTCGAGTCTAGTGATATGTTAAAGCTATTTATCCCTTATATACTTGGTACTGGCTTATTAACGGTAATCATAACATTATCCGTGGATAAAACATTTCTACTAATAAACAACCGAAAAGAAAAAAAACACTCATCAATTCGCGTAGCAGTGATATTGGAAAGCTATGCACTTACATGCTCGGACTTTATCAGCGGGAATGAGTATTTTGGTCAGCGTTATGGGCTCAATGAGAAATCATATGATATGACGAATGGAGATAGACCTGTCCTTCAAAACTTCCCGACAGATATAAATTGGAAGGAGATAAAGCCGTCTCTTGCATCCAGAGCGCTTTCGTTGAATGCCGAGGAACTAATGACCAACTCGTTACTGAGTTCGTTGACGGATGATGAGTTCGGTTGGGATAGACTCGCTGAGGTACATAAAATAGTTGGTTACAACGGTTATAAGGCGTGGATGCTGGCAAACGAGTTTCGGGCAGATGTGTCGTTACCGAGAGCAGAAACTCTTCACTTGGAAAAATACGTTGAGAAACATCTAAATCGTTACCATGAAAAAAGTATAAAAGAAGCTAACATGCGCCATAGCTTTTCAATCGACTAACTAAAAAGTGTAAATCTGGACAGTTACACCATTTGTAGAACGCGGGCTTTTAGAGTAGATGTAGTCGCCGGGCGAAAACTCAATGAAAAGGTCATGACTTGAAGTGGATTCAGAACAATGAGCTGAACCAGATGAGTCGATAAAGAAATCAAAATAATGCGTCGTCTTTGTGGGCGCTCCTTTGCCACCGTCTATATATTTCCGTTTTAAACAATCACTTTCCGCACTGAGCATCGCATTATATTTAGCGACCTTAGCCTCAGCCATAGCTTTTGCTACTTCTTTTGAATTCTGAACTGGTTGTTGGGCTTGTAGTATTGGGCTAGATGTCCTGTTGAACGCACTCGGATTCATATAATGCAAACAGGCAAAAAACACGATAGGGAAATAGATAAAGCCTAAAAGAGACGTGTCATTGCTTCGCATAAAGATTTTAGATTTGGTATCTGCCAATTATACCATGTCACATTTCAGACTCACGATTTTGATTTTGCTCTTCTTGGATAATTCTAAAATAACTGTCGCAACCTTTAAATCCGTGGCTTCCAGCATATCCCACTTCTATTAATGCTCATACGTTCCATGTCTGCAAAGTGACAGACAATAAAAAAGAGCCTTTCGGCTCTTGTGTTTGGGTTTAATTTGTTATAATGAAGTTACTACACAAAAATATAAGAAATGAAACTTACCAATAAGTCTATTATAGCATTTAAAAATAAAAAGCAAGAGCTAACAAAAGAAAACATCGCAGAAGTAAAATCTAATGCTAAGCTTTTTCTTAATCCGCTTATTCATGTATCCGAATTATCAGCGAAGCTGAAAGTCATAATATCTCAACTAAACCCCCTTACCAGAACATTCGAGTTGTCGAGTCAGTATCGTGTTGAGTCTTCATTGCCATTTTTGAGTGACGAAGAAGCCGATGAACTTGGCTTTACAAAACGAATAAAAATCCTCGGACAAAAAGTTAACGTTATCCGAGCCAATGGAAAACACGCTTTTGGGTACGAAAACAAAATTGATGAATATGCAAAAGAAGCTCTGGCGTTAGCCAAGATGATAAACCGCGTGTTTAGTTATGTATGCTTTGATGACCATATCAAAATGCTAATACTGAATGTAAGTGCGACCCCTGATTTGAAAAAAGAACTGAACCAGATTGAGATATATAAGGACGTTAAATTTGCGGACTTACGTTGCTCGGGGACTATTCTTGACAAACTCTACGAGTTCTTTATCGATGATGAAGGTATAAGGTGCGCCAATGATAGAAGCATTTTCGACAAAGAAATAGATGGTAAGTACAAAAGCATTTTTAGAAGGCTTGTTAAAATAGTCAAGTCTGTTGCAAGGAAACAACGTGAGATGCACTTGCTGAAAAGCCGTAAGATTGGCGAAAGCGGTGAGGCGTATTGCAGTGATGAGCTTTTGGAGTATCAGAAACAAAAGGATATTGAACAGCAGGAATTTATTGATAATACTGAAATTGTTTACTCTGTCGATGGAGTTGAGCAAAAAATACCATTGTCACAATTTGCTTTGACTGACGAACGTAAAGCATCTGAAATCTACATGAAAGTTAAGGACTTGGAGAAAGTAGCAAAAGCGAAGGGATATATGGCTTTATTTACCACGTTCACCTGTCCAGCAGAGTTTCATTCGAATCCTAAAAACGGTCGAAATTGTTGGGATGGATCAACGCCCAGAGAAGCCTCTGATTGGCTTTCCAAAAGACTGGTAGCGTTAAACAAGGATAGGGAAAGACACGGCATACAATCCCTGGGAATGTGGTGTAAGGAAGCCCACAAGGACCAGTGCGTTCATATGCACTCCATGTTTTTTGTTCGTCCCGACCAAGCAGACGATTTGATTTCTCTTATTCACAAGCATTATTCGCATAGTGAAAATGCCGTGAAAATCGTGCATATATCAGAAGAGGAAGCAAAAAAAACAGGTAGAGAATTCGCAAGCCCGGCAAGTTATATAACGAAATACGTGATTAAGAGTCTACGTGAAAAATCCGATGAATCAATGAAGAACAAAGCAGTTGCCCGCCTTTGGGGTTTTAGAATGTATGGTTTTTTCGGTAAAACTCAAACTATACTATGGCGTGCCTTCGACCGTTTTTTCGATAAAGAGCCTCATGAGCTTTTCAAAACATTGAAGAACAAGGTTTTTGTTCAACTCGCAAAATTCAGACAAGCCGGGCAGTTTTGGGCATTTTGTGAGTATGCCAATGAGTTTGTTCAGTCTGTGATTGTTGAGCACGATGAAATTGCTTGGAGTGGTTTTGAGTACATTCGAAAAGTGAAATGGGGATATAGGATAAAAGATACTGATGATTGTTTAAGAACGAAATTTGATTGTATCTTGAACACAATATTCAGATAACAAAAAAGAGTCATAGGCTCTCTTCACGTATTTATTGCATTATGACCAATCGGGCTTTATAGGATTGAGGTCTGGCAAGCCACTAAGTGTTTTATCTTTTTGCTTATTGATTGATTTTAGCAATTTGCTGTCGGTGTCCATGTCGTCGAACAAGAGGTCTGCTCTTGATTTTTGTGGCTGCTTAGTAATTGGTGCTGGTTTAGTATTATTGTTTTTCATTTCAATTTCCTCATTATTTTCAGGTTGTTTATTTGTTTGGTTTGGTTCGTTTGTAAATAAGCTTGAAAAGCTTAACGGTGTTTCTAACATTGTATCAATTTCAAGTCCTTCTTTTTTCAGAGCGTCAAGATGAGTTTCAAGAAGCTTAATTTTTGTCTTTGGGTATTTTTCTTGATTGGCTTTGACACGCTCGAAAAGCGCTGACAAGTCGGTTTTTGTGGGTTGGTAATTGGATATTTCTAAACCCATCATGGCAGATACAAGCCACGTTTTTCGCTTAAAATCTTCCGACCCTGTAAGGTAGAATGGTCCTTTACTACCTTGTTCGATCAAAGCCTGAATTCCTGCTTTGATGCTCATTTCATTTGGGTTTGTGAAAGAAACGCTATTAGCGTTGACCGTAAAGCCCGTTTTGTATTTCTCATTCTTGCTTGTATAGTTCACCCCATCTGAAGTTTGGAATTTGGTATACAGGCTTTCACGGCGGTTAGGTTGTGGTTTCGGGTCTGGTCCTGGACTCGAAGAAATTTCACCTAATTCGTCGGGTGGTAATGGAGACTCATAGCGTAGGATTAATTCGGCAATTCCTTTTTCATCGAACTTGTATTTTTCAATAAGTTTACTCATTTGAAAACCGATGGAACTTGGTTTTATAGATGTTGAACCTTTGCTTATGTAATAGCCTGACAGCCTTGCAGGGTCGGTTTTGCTCTTGTTCGCTCGTATTGTATAACCTTCTTCATTCAACGCCTGAAACAGAGCCTCCGGCGTCTTGGAGTTGGAAAGAATGCTCTTCAACTCGTTTTTATACTTCTTCTCGTCAGATTCTTGACCTGTACGATTTTCATACTGTTTAGCGGAATAGTTCAGTCTGGTCGGATTTGGGTCATTCCTGCTTTCAGAAATTTGCCCGTTTTTAAGCGAATACTTTTTTTCGAGCTTCTGGGCAAGAGACTCTAATCCACGGTAGTTGTCTTTCTTGTAAAATGGCTTATTATCAAAATCTCTATTTTCCATGACCAAGTGCAAGTGCGGGTTGTTCGTGTCTCGATGAATAGCAATCAGGAAATTACGATTATCACCGAAGTGACGCTCAATAAGTTCATTGCCAATGCGCATTAATTTATCATCAGATATATCTTTATGAAGCTCCTCAAACGAAACGATATAATGCATTTCATTGCTTTTTTGCCTATCCGTTAAACGGCTATTGAAATCCAATTCGATTGCTTTGGCTGACTCATTGAGGTTGGCAGTATCGACTGGGATATTACCGCTTATCTTGCTGGCTTTCCTCAAAACATAATTAGCAAGGTTCCGAGTGTTGGGTTTAATTCTTGGGACTTCTTTGATAAGCATTATTTAGCCCCGTCAATAAATGCAAGGAGGTCGGCGCTCGCTTTTATGATTCTCTGATGTCCCTCGCTGAAAAATTTACTTTCAAGAAAAATCAGAATCTGGATTAGCAGCTTTTCATCGCTTATCTTTTTAACAACGTAGTTGTTGACCGCATCACTGCATTTCAAAAGCGTTTCATCGGATGTATAAGCAACGGCAGTATTTGAAAACTCTTTTTCATAAACTGTAAATTCGTCGAAAAAACCGAAGAGCAACTTAACGAAGGTTTGACTTGCGAACATCTCTTGATGCTTTTTATTTTCTTGTTCAGTGAGACTAATCGTATACTGTTTTTTTCTTTCTGAATGACTGTCGTCAAAAGGGGGTAGATGTATAGTTGGCTCAAAATCTGGCTTTGTAGCAGTTTTTATTTCAAGCGTCTTGAAGCGTAAACGACTAACATCGAGCTTCATCTTTATTAAGTTTCGCAGAGAATTATTTATGCGCCTTGTTATTTCAGGTTCGGCGTTTTTAATTTGCGATAGGTTGGTGTGAAGATTTGCAAGTATTTGATTGTACTTACTAAACTCTTCGTAGTTGGCGTTTTTGGCTATTACGACATAACTACGATTATGAAAAAGGTGTTGCTTGAATGCGTCCGATAGCGAAAATTTTGATACAGAAATTTCGTTATACTCTCTTCGAAGTTGTTCGACTTGTTCGGCGTTTATTTCTGTAAGGCGGGTACTTGCTTTAAATTTGCTCATAGTTTATTAAGTGGCTATAAACATATAATAGCATTTGTTTTTTTAATTGTTGCCTTCAAGCTTTGCTGTTAGATACGACCCTTGTGGGAGTAGCTTTGCCCCCCGTAATGACCGCTAGGGAATGAGTGGGGCAAGCATAAAAAACGAACGACGATAGTCGTGATGGTTTTTTATTCTGCTTGCTTCTTTTGATTTCAATGTTGTCTGATATTTTAGCTAATTTTCGAAGTAAACTATTTTAAATAGCGAAGTCCAAAAAAATACGGAATTTTCAATTCAGGATTTTATTGGGCTGGATTTTTAGCTAACAGTTAGGTCAAACATAGTTTGCAAGTCGCCAAGCCCGTAGCTTCCGAGAATGTCTTTCAACGGAAACCTTATAAAGTTATTGCAAATCTTTTCATCAACTAAGTCGTTTTTTCGTCGCATTGAAAATCTCGTTTCTCTTGTGGCTTTCGTATGACTCACAAGAAATATAATATCGTTGGTCTTGAAGAAATAATTTAACTTTGCTCGACCTTCGTCTGTCATAAATAGGTCTGTCACGGTTTTAGTATCTTGTACATCTATGGTGCCCTCATCAGCGAAAGCACTATGAATCAATAATATTTCTTTGTTAAGTGCTTCGATTTCTTTTTCAGTTTTAGATATTTCCTGAATGAATTTCGTAGGGACGTTGTAATCAGCCTCAACCATTTGAGTGTTCATGTTATCGAGTTTAGTCCGTCTTGAAATCAGTTGCTTTTGCTTCTCTTCAAGAACCAAGTTGCTGTTTCCACTATCAGTCTTTAGCAGGCTGTTTATTTTTGGATTGATAAATCTTGCTTGGGTAGAGATACCTTTAAAGTCTCGTTTGAACTCAGTGGCTATCCTATTAATCATCTTTATACTATCCAATAGCGAGCCTAAAACACATTCAAACCTGATATTGTCGGCGGTGCAAACGTGCTTTTGAACTCGGGCATTATCGCATTTAAAAAATGGGTAAATTTTTCCCTTGTATCTGCTTCCTCTATGGTCGTAGTAAAGTTTTCCGCCACACTCTGCGCAGAATATACAATGTTTGAAGATGTTAAAATCTTGTTCTGCTCTTCTACCAGTCCAATTTTTCTGCTTGCGATTTGCCATTACATCAACGGCTTTATAGAAAAGTCCCGGCTCAATCAAGTTAGGATAATAATTTTCGATAAAACCGGTTAAAATCTTTTTGGCTTTACCATCAGCGGTGTATTCGATACGGTGAGTCGCCATACAGCCAATAACAGTTTTATGCTTGATTATTTTGTTGAGTGTGCCGTTGTTCCATTTTTTTAATGATGTTTCGTTAATCTTCGTGA
This sequence comes from Pseudomonas gozinkensis, assembly GCF_014863585.1. Classification (NCBI taxonomy): domain Bacteria; kingdom Pseudomonadati; phylum Pseudomonadota; class Gammaproteobacteria; order Pseudomonadales; family Pseudomonadaceae; genus Pseudomonas; species Pseudomonas gozinkensis. The sequence goes on from NZ_CP062253.1 coordinate 29,843, forward strand.
TGGCTGTGTTAATGCCAAATTTAAGCAAAAGTTCGAAAAGCTGTTTTATTTCTTCTTGTTCTTCTTTGTGAATTACGAACTGACCTTCTTCAACACGCAAACCGTATGGGATAGATTTGCCTTTTTTGATAATGACTTCGCCATTCTCTGCTCTGGCTTTACGTGCTTTCCAAGCAGATAACAAACGACCAGATTTTGTTTCAGATTCTTCGTTAGCCCTTTTCGCAATTAGGCTAATCATCAGGAGGTTTTCAAAATCCCGACTGGGGTCATTATACGAATATGTCTTTTTATCAACGGTCGTATAGATGTTAATACCTTTCTTCAAAATCCCTTGAAGAAGCTCAACGCCGTCAAGCACACGTTGGCGGGTGATACGGTCAATGCTCTCAACCACGAGGTAATCACCACGGCGAATAGCGCCGCTTTGCATTCTGTCCAACATCTCTTTGAAATTGCCAGACCGGGCATTGTCGCCACGAAAGGCGGATTTGCCTTTGTCGTATACGACTTCCACGATTTTGGTTCCTGTGGCTGTCTCAAAGAGTTCTAGGGCGGTCAACTGGCGGTTTTCGCTGTCCCCGGTGGCTTGGATAGCACGGGAATAGCGTATATATGCGTAGGCTTTGGTCATTTTTTAACCGTCTGATTGTCACTCGGTAAATCATATCACCTGACCATCAGCGGTTTGTCCCTTGGCGTGCTAGTGGTCGAGGCCAGCGTTGCCAGCGGTTCGCTCATTACTGCACGGCTGGCGGCAGAACAGGGGCGCGAGGTGTACGCCATTCCGGGTTCGATCCACCACCCCGGTGCTCGGGGCTGTCATCAACTGATCCGTGACGGCGCCGTGCTGGTGGAAACCATCGAGCACATTCTCGAAGCCCTGCGTGGCTGGCAGCATCTGCCGGTCTCCACAGCCGCAGTGAATCCGGATAACCCGTTGCTGCGTCTGCTGCACGCCGCGCCGCACACCAGCGAGGGCCTGGCCGACAGTAGTGGCTGGGCGCTGCCCAAAGTGCTGGCGGCACTCACCGAACTGGAGATGGATGGCCGCGCGGTGTGCGAAAACGGCCGCTGGTTTGCGCGCGTGAGCTAGGTTTTACATTGAAGATCGGTAAACTGCGCGAAACCTGTTTGCGGAGAGTTTTTCATGGTCAACAGTTGGCGTGTGCAACAAGCCGCACGAGAGATTCGCGCCGGGGCGGTGATTGCCTATCCAACCGAAGCCGTCTGGGGGCTGGGGTGCGATCCTTGGAATGAAGAAGCGGTGGATCGCCTGTTGGCGATCAAGAACCGTTCGGTGGACAAGGGCTTGATCCTGGTCGCCGACAACATTCGTCAGTTCGATTTTCTGTTCGAGGATTTCCCCCAGGACTGGATCGACCGCATGGCCAGCACCTGGCCAGGGCCGAACACCTGGCTGGTGCCGCATCAGAACCTTTTGCCGGAGTGGGTGACCGGGGTGCATGACACCGTGGCGCTGCGGGTCAGCGATCATCCGCAGGTGCGGGATCTGTGCTCGCTGGTAGGGCCGTTGATTTCCACGTCGGCCAATCCGCAGGGGCGGCCGGCGGCGAAGAGTCGCTTGCGGGTCGAGCAATATTTCCGAGGCCAGGTCGATCTGGTACTCGGCGGAGCGCTTGGCGGTCGCAAGAACCCGAGCCTCATTCGGGATCTGGCCACCGGCAATATCGTGCGCCCGGCCTGATATCACCCTTGGTTAATCATGTGAGTACTCCTCGGCTTTCATGGCGAGGAGTACTACGCGTGCCTGCGATTTTTCCTTCATTTAGCTGAATTTATAGCCCCGCGTTTTGTTTGAATTTTTCCTTTCTACGTCAGATGAATCTTTAAGTATTCAATTGTTGTAATTTTTCCGACGTTATTCTCAGAAGCCACACAGTGGCGATTTTTCTAAAACCATTCATTATTTCAATGCGCTCAGAAAACTTCGAAAAGTTAACGGCTGCGGAGAAGAAATGGATATCAGGGATTCGCAATTAACGGATTATCTGCAAGAGATTCAGACGACCTTTAAAAGGCGTCATGAAAACTATCGCATCGTTATTCTTGAAGCAGGATCAGACACACGAGAGTTTGAACGGTTTGTTTCCCGCCATTTTCGGCTGCGATTGCAACACTACATGTTGACCCCTAAGGCCAGGTTACTTGAAACACGCCTGGCGATTATTTCGCGCAGTACCCACTTTTTGTTGTATGAGCACGACAGGCTCACGGCGGTATTGAGAGTGACCACTGCGCCGTTCGAATGGGCCTCACTGGCGCAGCAGCAACTGTCTCCTGCCACGACGCTGTCGCGCCATGTCGAGTTCAGTCGTTTGATCAGCCACTCGCAGAATCAATTTCCCATGTCGGTCAACGGCCTGCTGGCGGCTGCCACGGAATGGGCGATCAAGCGCGGTTATGAAGGCGTTACCGCGCTCTGCCGTTCACCGCAACGGCGATTGTTCCAGCGCTTCGGCCTGACACCCGTCACCGCCGACGCCCTGCGTATCGAACAGCGCCAACGCGGCGATTACTGGCTGCTCTCGGCTCAATGGCAGCAAATCCTCACAGCACTTCAACAGTCTGCCCACCTGCTCGCCAATCCATTGGAGAACCCCGTTGATGAATACGCCTCTCAGTTTTGAACAACAATTAAGCCTGCTCGATGAGCGAATCGAAAAATCGTGGGCCGATATTCTGGAAAGTTCGCGACTGGTAAAAGCCATACGCGAAGGCAGCGTTTCAAAAGCCTTATATGCGATCTACATGATCCAGACTTTTCACTACACGGCACATAACGCACGAAATCAAGGATTGGTCGGAGTTCGGCATGCGGATAATCCGGTGTATGCCAAGTTCTGCTTTGAACATGCGGCACAGGAAGTCGGTCATGAAAAAATGGCGCTGCACGATGTCATGAGTCTTGGTTTGAAAAATGAAGTGTTTGATATGCCGACTGCACTTCCGGCCACCGATGTGCTGATCGCTTATTTATATTGGATTTCCTTTACCGGTAACCCTTTACAACGGCTTGGTTATAGTTATTGGGCAGAAAATGCCTATCAGTTCATTACTCCGCTCATTGATAGCCTGAGTGAAACACTGGCGCTCAAACCCGCTCAACTGACTTTCTTCATTGCGCATTCCGACATTGATATCGAGCACTTCAACGAAATCAAATTGATGCTGCAGCGCACCTGCAAGCGTCAGGAAGACTGGGATGCGATCAGCACTGTCATGGAAACCAGCCTGCGCCTGACCGGCAACATGCTCGAGGCGGTTTACGAGCAGTTCGAGGCCTGGCAAAACGGGCTGGCGCCCCGCTATGACTTCCTCCACGCCCTGGACAACCAATGAAGGCCGCCTGCCCATGTTCAGATCAGACGGCTGGAGGCAGACATGGCTGATTATTTCGACCGGCTCAACTACACGCTCGGGGATGAGGACACCGCGCTTGAGTACGCGATCCTGCCCAGTCATGCCGGGCACGTGCTGGGTATCGCCGGATGCGGCGGCCGGCTGTTGCCGTTATTGGCCGCCGCCCCGGCACGCATGACCTGTACCGATATCAGTGAGCCGCAACTGGCGTTCACCCGATTGCGTTTTGCCCTGCTGGAACAGACCGATCACGAGTCGTTCATGGCGTTCATGGGCTATCGAATGGAAAGTATGCGGGCGCGACGCCGCTCCCTTTTCCAGCAACTGGTTTTACCGCCGGCGGATCGTCGTTGGCTGTCCGCATTCTTCCAGGCCCGACGTTGGGAAGCGCCGATTTACATGGGCGCATTCGAGCAGACTCTGAAGTGGTTGGCGAAGATCACCGGACTGTTTACCGGCAAGGCTGGCCGAGGCATTTTTCAGTTCAGCCAGCTTGACGAACAAACGGAATATTACCGAAACCGCTTCCCGCTCAAGCGGTGGAAAGCGGTGATCGCTTTACTGGGAAACGCAGCAGTCCTCAATTCGCTGCTGTACAAGGGCGCGTTCCCACCCAACAACCTGGGGATCAGTTCCCGCGCGGCGTATCTGGGAATTTTCCATACGTTGTTCACCACTCAGGTGGTCCGCGAGAGCTTTTTCCTGCAAATGCTGTTTTTCGGTGAGCTGCGTTATCCACAAGGCTTTCCGCTGGAGTGCGATCCGCAGATCTTCCAGCGGGCCCGTGAGGGACTTCAGCAGTGCGAGTTGCGCGTGGTGCAGGCCGACATCCTTGACTGTGCTGCCGGGGAGAACGCCATCGATTTCGTATCGCTGTCGGACGTGCCTTCCTTCATGCCCGAAGCGGCCGGCAAGAACGTTTTGCAGCGCCTGGCACCGGCCCTGTCGGAAAACGCACAGGTGGTCATGCGGGGGCATTTGCATGTGGTGCGACCTGATTGCGCAGGTTTCTGCGATGTCACCCATCAGTACCAGACAGACATCGCACGAGAAAAAACCCAGCTCTGGCGAGTCCAGGTCTATCGCCGCACCCCTTCTTTGCAGGTATCCCGATGAACACTTTTCAACCGACCGTCAATTGGGTCAAGAACCGTGTCCGGCAAGCGCGTGACGATCAGCAGCAGCTATTCGATGCGGGGCTGAATGGCCTGAAGCTGGCTAAACGTGAAGGCAAAGAGATCGAACTCGAAAGCGGCGAGCGGCTGACCGAGTTTCTCTCGTGTTCTTATCTGGGGCTGGAGTGTGATCCTCGCTTGATTCAGGGGGCGATGCACTCCGTCGAGTCCTTCGGCGTGCAGTTCGCTGCCGCACGCACCCGGGCGCTGTTGCCACCCATGCATGAGCTGGATGAACTGCTGAACCGGATATTTCAGGGGCATTCGGTCACCTTCAACTCGGTGGGCAGTGCGCATCTTGGTTGTCTGCCGCTGCTCGGCTCCGGTGAGATGCCCTCGTATCCCATGCGTCGTGGCCCCTGCTGGATTGTCGACCGTTCCGCTCATGCTTCGATGCAAGTGCTGCAAGGCATTCTCTGGCAATTCGGCCCGATACAGCGCCGTGATTGCAGCGATGTAGAGCAGGTGGAGGAAGCGTGCTCAACGGCAGTCGCGGCGGGTAATACGCCCATCATCCTGACGGACAGCATTGGTTCAATGCGCGGTGTTTATCCGATCAATCGGTTGCTGCAACTGGCGGAGCGTTTCGACGGTTATCTCTATGCGGATGACGCCCACGGTACCTCGATCCATGGCGTGGCCGGAGGTGGTTACGCGCTGGACGCGGCGGATGAACGACAGCGTGGCCGGCTGATCCTGCTGTCGTCGTTGTCCAAGGCGTTCGGCGCAACCGGTGGGGCAATCACTGTGCGCAGCGAAGCCGACGCCGAAATGATTCGGCGTCATGCATCGACCTACACGTTTGGCGGGCCATTGTCTGTTGGCGGGGTAGGTGCGGCAGTCGCTTCGGGGAAAATCCATTTGTCGCCGGAGCTGGGTCAATTGCAGGTCGCGCTGTGGCGAAACATCGCCACGATCGACCGTTTGCTGGGGCCAGTGCTGGGCAATCATCACGTCGCGTCCCCCATTCGTTTTGTCCGCGTCGGGGCCGAGAGAGATGCGATCAGCCTGGCGCAGCACTTGCGCCGGCAGGGTCTGGCGGTCACTACCGCGCTGTTTCCGGTGGTGGCCAAGGGCGAGGCGATTTTGCGTCTGGCCATCAGCGCGAGTCACAGTCAGCGCCAGCTGGAATGTCTGGCGAACGCCATCCGTAGCGGATTCGATGAGCTGGGCATTCGTCAGGGAGGGCGCGGCCATGAGCAATGAATCTGTAACGGATGTATCGGCCGAGGCCTTCGCTCGTAAATTGGCTCACGCGCGTTCACTGCCGTGGTTCCGTGCGTTGAATCCGCGAATCATGGAAGTACAGAACTCGTCCGATCTGCATCGACTGCCGGTTTTGGCAGTGGAGGACGAGTTCGGAGACGTGCTGTTTTCCGCGCTTGGTGAAGCCTCACATCGAACACCGGGCGGTGGATTGACCCTGACTTCGGGAGGCAGCACCGGCAATCGCAAACAGATCACCCATTCCTGGGCGTTCAACGCTGCAATCGTGCCCCTGGGGGCACGGATGTTCGGTGCGCCGGACGAACGCCCCGAGGTGGCCATCAACTGCCTGACGGCCGGGGAAATGCAGGGTGCCTTTCAATACGCGTCAGCCATCGTCCAGCACATTGGCGCACGCTTGTTGCCTGCTGGTTCACAGATGGGCGTGCAGCGCGTCGCCGAGTTGATTCAGGCACACAAGGCCGATGCGTTGATATGTACTCCCTCCTTCGCCGCCGCGTTGTTCAATCATGAAACAGTCGGCGCTGTGCAATTGTGCAGCCTGAAGTGGCTTTACTACATTGGTGAACCCTGCAGTAAAACGCTGCGCGACCAATTGGCCCGGAACTGGCCGATGCTCAACATTCGCTCGCTGGGCTACAGCTCGACGGAGACCGGTCCCATTGGTTTTCAGTGTGCCCATCTGGAGCACGGCTTTTATCACCTGCATGCCGACGCCATGCTGCTCGAAGTGGTGGATCCTCTGACCCTGCAAGCTGTGGCTGAAGAGGAATCCGGTGAATTTCTGCTGACGCCACTGCTTCCCGATCATGTGCCGCTGTTGCGCTACCGGATCGGGGATCGTGGGCGAATCCTGCGCACCGAGACAAAGTGTGCCTGTGGCAGTTTCATGCCGGTGCTGGCGCTTGAGGGGCGGGTCGAGACGTCGATCAAACTGGGTGGCGCGCTCATCACTCAGTCACAGGTATTGCACGTACTCCGGCAGTTTTTGCCTGAATTGAACACTACAGATGTCCAGGTGCAGATTGATCGACAGCCCGAGGGGGCACGCATGCGTCTGGTCCTCGCCGAGGAGTCACTGACAGCCGACACACGAAGCGTCATTGAAAATGCGTTGCAGGTCGAAGGACAGGCCAGCGCATTGCTCAGGCTGCCTGGCGTGTTGGGGCTGGAGGTGAAGCGCCTTGCCCGTCAGGAATTCGAAACCACCCTGAGCGGCAAGACGCCGTTTTTTGTGACGCTGGAACAGACCCCGGCACCGTCATGAAGACGGGACGAGGTCATCGGTTTTCAGGGCAGCAGGACGGTGGAGCCTGTGGTGCGCCGCGCCGACAGTTCGGTCTGCGCTTTCGCCGCGTCAGCCAGCGGATAACGCTGGCTGATATCCACTTTCAGCTTGCCGCTGGTGATCATCCCGAACAGCTCGTCGGCCATGCGCTGCAGGTTTTCGGCGTTGTTGGCGTAGGTCGCCAGCGTTGGCCGGGTGACGTACAGAGAACCTTTTGCCGCCAGAATCCCCAGGTTCACGCCGTCCACCGCACCCGAAGCGTTGCCGAAGCTCACCAGCAGGCCACGGGGCGACACGCTGTCCAGCGAGGCCGGCCAGGTTTCCTTGCCGACGCCGTCGTAGACCACCGGGACTTTTTTCCCGTCGGTCAATTCCAGCACCCGTTGGGCGACGTTTTCGTGGCTGTAGTCGATGGTTTCCCAGGCGCCGTGGGCCTTGGCCAGATCGGCTTTGGCTTTCGAGCTGACGGTGCCGATCAGCTTCACGCCCAGGGCCTTGGCCCATTGGCAGGCGAGCAAACCGACGCCGCCGGCCGCGGCGTGGAACAGAATGGTTTCGCCACCCTTGAGTTCATAGGTCTGGCGCAGCAGGTACTGCACGGTCAGGCCCTTGAGCATCACGCCGGCGGCAGTTTCGAAGCTGATGGCGTCCGGCAGGTGCACCAGATTCGCTTCCGGCAGAACGTGAACGTCGCTGTACGCGCCCAACGGGCCGCTTCCGTACGCCACGCGGTCGCCGACCTTGAACCGGGTGACCTCGCTGCCCACCGCCTCGACGATGCCGGCGCCTTCCGCACCCACGCCCGACGGCAATGCCGGTGGCGCATACAGGCCGCTGCGGTAGTAGGTGTCGATGAAGTTCAGGCCGATGGCCTTGTTGCTCACGCGAACCTGCTGCGGACCGGGCTCGGCGGGTTGATAGTCAACGTACTCAAGCACTTCGGGGCCGCCGTGGGCGCGGAACTGGATTCGCTTGGCCATCTGCCTACTCCTTGGGTCATTTGGGAAGGTCCCTATCGAACGCTCATGCTTGATCTTCGTCAACTGCGGCGTGCCGGTTTGCGATGGTATGCTACGCGCCCATTTGCGCGGGGCGCCGCGCAGTTCCGCCCGATCCAAGGTGAAGCCATGACGACCCGCACCGACGCCGTAAAGGCCTATCTGCTCGACCTGCAAGACCGCATCTGCGCCGCGCTGGAAACTGAAGACGGTGGCACGCGCTTCGTCGAAGACGCCTGGACCCGTCCGGCCGGCGGTGGCGGTCGGACCCGGGTGATCGAGAACGGCACGGTGATCGAAAAGGGCGGCGTCAACTTTTCCCACGTCTTCGGCAGTGGCCTGCCACCGTCCGCCAGTGCCCATCGGCCGGAGCTGGCCGGGCGTGGTTTCGAAGCCCTTGGCGTGTCGCTGGTGATCCACCCGCACAACCCGCATGTGCCGACGTCCCACGCCAACGTGCGCTTTTTCATCGCCGAGAAGGAAGGTGAAGAGCCGGTCTGGTGGTTCGGCGGTGGCTTCGACCTGACGCCGTACTACGGCAACGAAGAAGACTGCATCCACTGGCACCGCGTTGCCGAACAAGCCTGCGCGCCGTTCGGCCCGGACGTCTACCCGCGCTACAAGGCCTGGTGCGACACCTATTTCCACATCAAGCATCGCCACGAGCCACGCGGCATCGGCGGGCTGTTCTTCGATGACCTGAACGAGTGGGACTTCGACACCAGTTTCGCCTTCATGCGCGCCATCGGCGATGCGTACATCGACGCTTACCTGCCGATCGTGCAGCGCCGCAAGAACGATGCGTTCACCGCCAGGCAGCGCGAGTTCCAGGAATTCCGTCGCGGTCGCTACGTCGAATTCAACCTGGTTTACGACCGTGGCACCCTGTTCGGCCTGCAATCGGGCGGGCGCACCGAGTCGATCCTGATGTCGCTGCCGCCGCAAGTGCGCTGGGCCTACGACTGGAAAGCCGAGCCGGGCAGCGAAGAAGCACGCCTGACCGAGTACTTCCTGCAAGACCGAGACTGGCTGGCTCAGGCCTGAGGATTTCTGATGGATCGTTACGTCGTTTTCGGTAACCCGATCGGCCACAGCAAGTCGCCGATGATTCACAAGCTGTTCGCCGAACAGACCGGGCAGAGTCTCGACTACAGCACCCTGCTGGCGCCACTCGACGATTTTTCCGGCTGCGCCACGGCGTTTTTCCGGGAAGGTCGCGGCGCCAACGTGACCGTGCCGTTCAAGGAAGATGCCTATCGCCTGGCCAACAGCCTGACCGCCCGGGCCCAGCGCGCCGGTGCGGTTAACACCTTGAGCAAACTCGCCGACGGCAGCCTGCTCGGCGACAACACCGACGGCGCCGGGCTGGTGCGGGACCTGACGGTCAACGCCGGGCTCAGCCTCACCGGCAAACGCATTCTTCTGCTCGGCGCCGGTGGTGCGGTGCGAGGTGCGCTGGAGCCGTTGCTGGCGGAAAAACCGGCCTCGGTGATCATCGCCAATCGCACGGTGGACAAGGCCGAGCTGCTGGCCGAACTGTTCTGCGACCTGGGGCCGGTGTCGGCCAGTGGCTACGACTGGTTGCGCGAGCCGGTAGACGTGATTATCAATGCCACCTCCGCCAGCCTCACTGGCGATGTGCCGCCGATTGCGCCAAGCCTGATCGAACCCGGCCAGACGCTGTGTTACGACATGATGTACGGCAAGGAGCCCACCGCGTTCTGCCGCTGGGCCAGCGAGCACGGCGCGGGCGTGGTGATGGATGGCTTGGGCATGTTGGCCGAGCAGGCGGCCGAAGCCTTTTTCCTGTGGCGCGGTGTACGTCCGGACACGGCGCCGGTCCTGACGGAATTGCGTCGGCAGTTGGCGGAATAATCCCTGTGGGAGCGAGCTTGCTCGCGATGGCGTCGCCAGATCCAGCATCAATCTGACAGACAGACCGCCATCGCGAGCAGGCTCGCTCCCACAATGGGTTCTTCTTCAATCCTCGAAGCGGATCGGGCATTTCTCCGGCCCTTCGAGTTTGCGCAACTCCTCCACCACCTGCGGTCGCGCCTGACGCAAGGTCAGGCTGCGATCCTGGCGCAGCAGGCGCCGGGCTTCCTGATGGAGCATTTCCACGCCTGAATAGTCGATGAAGTTGATCTGTTGCGCCTCGATCACCACCCGCGCGCCATGCATCCGTTGCAAGCGCACTTGCAGGTAGTGGCTGGCGCCGAAAAAAATCGACCCGCCGACCCGCAACACGTCGTCTTCGCCATCGCGCCAATGCTGCACCCTCGGCTGCGAAGTGCGCTTGAGGTAGAAAAACAGCGAGGCGAGCACACCGGCATAGATCGCCGTCTGCAACTCCAGCAGCAAGGTGGCGACGCAGGTCAGGCTCATCACCACGAATTCCGCGCGGCTGACCCGCAACAGCGCACGAATGCCACGATGATCCACCAGTCCCCAGGCGATCAGCAGAATGCTGCCGGCCATGGCCGGAATCGGAATGTGCGCGATCAGCCCGGCACCGAAGATCGCGAACAAAGCCACCCACAACGCCGAAAACACCCCGGCCAGCGGCGAACAGGCCCCGGCCTCGTAGCTCAGCCCGGAACGAGTGAACGAGCCGGCGGACAACGATCCTGAAAAGAACGCCCCGACAATGTTCGAAAGTCCCTGCGCGCGGACTTCCTGGTTGGCATCGAGCAACTGTTGCGAGCGCGCGGAAATCGAACGGGCAATCGACAGACTGGTGACCAGCCCGAGCATGCCCACCGCCACGGCACTGGGCAGCAGGCGCAGGATCAGGTCCATATCCAGCGGCAACCCACTGAACGGCGGCAAGCGCCCGACAAATGCGCTGACCAGTTGAACGTGACCGAACATCGCCGGCCACAGCCAGACCACCAGACTTCCGAGTACCAACGTCATCAAAAGCGTCGGCCAGCGTGGCAGCCATTGTTTGAGCAACGCACCGACCACCACCGTTGCCACGCCAAGGACCAACGATGGTTTATCCACAGCCCCGAGATGGCGCAGTAGATCCATCAGACTGGCCAGCGCCGTGGCCTTGGCCGGCAGATCCAGCCCCAGCAGGTTCGGCAATTGACCGATGGCAATCACCACCGCCGCGCCGAGGGTGAAGCCCAGCACTACGGAATGCGATACGAAATTCACCAGCGCGCCGAAGCGCAACAGGCCGAGCAGCCACTGGAAAATCCCGGCGAGGAAGGTCAGCAGCAGGATCAGGGTGATGTAGTCCTGCGACGCAGGCACGGCCAGCGGACTGACACTGGCGAACAGCACAATCGAAATCGCCGCTGTCGGGCCGCAGATCAGATGCCACGACGAGCCCCACAGACAAGCGATCAACACCGGAACGATGGCGGCGTAGAGCCCGTATTCCGGTGGGAGACCGGCGATCAGGGCGTAGGCAATCGACTGGGGCAACGCGAGAATCGCCCCGCTGAGACCGACGACCAGGTCCCGCCCGACGCTGGCGCGGGTCTGCCGGGGCAGCCAGGTCAGGAAGGGGAAAAGTGAGCGACGGCTGGGGAGGGCCATGAATCCTCTCGGGTGAAATTTTGCGCATTGTACGCAGCCCGGGACGCGGAGCGTCCATTGCGGCATTCCCACGCAGAGCGTGGGAACGATCGACCCGCGCAGTTACAGTTTGGCTTTAACTGCCGGCAACGCATCCTTGCCATCCACGGTCTTCACCCCATCAAGCCACTTATCCAGCACCGCCGGATTCGCCTTGATCCAGGCCTTCACTGCATCGGCATTGCTGATCTTCTTGTTCACCACCTCGGCCATGATGCTGTTCTCCATCTCCTGAGTGAACGAAAGATTGGTCAGCAATTTACCCACATTCGGACAGGCCTCGGCGTAGCCCTTGCGGGTCAGGGTATAGACGCTGCCGGTGTCGCCAAAGTACTTCTCACCGCCCTTGAGGTAATGCATTTTCAGCTGCACGTTCATCGGGTGCGGGGTCCAGCCGAGGAAGGTGACGAATTTCTGTTTCTTCACCGCCCGCGAGACTTCGGCCAGCATCGCCTGTTCGCTGGACTCGATCAGCTTCCACTGGCCCATGTCGAAGTCGTTCTTCTTGATGATCTCCTGCAGCGAGATGTTCGCCGGCGCGCCGGAGCCGATGCCATAGATCTTCTTGTCGAACTTGTCGGCGAATTTGTTCAGGTCGGCAAAGTTATGCACACCCGCATCCCACACGTAATCCGGCACGGCCAGGGTGAATTCGGTGCCGTCGAGGTTCTTCGCCAGTTGGGTGACGTCGCCGGTAGCGACGAACTTGTCATAGAAGCCCTGCTGCGCCGGCATCCAGTTGCCGAGGAACACGTCGACCTGGCCGTCCTTCAAACCGCCGAAAGTGATCGGCACCGCGAGAGTGTCGACCTTGGCCTTGTAGCCCATGCCCTCCAGCAGAAACCCGGTGATGGCGTTGGTCGCAGCGATGTCGCTCCAGCCGGGATCGGCCATTTTTACCGTGTCGCAGCTCTCGGCGAACGCAGATGCGCTGCCCAGTGCCAGCAGACTCACTGTCACGACTGTGGATAACTTGACCATGGACTTCCCCTTAACGTTATTGGTTTTGGCAGGGTTGTGGATAACGGGCCTTGCGCTCCAGGTCATCGAGGTCGATGTGGTTGCGCATGTATTGCTGACTGGCGTCCACCAGCGGCTGGTGATCCCAGCTCTTCAGCTTGCCGACGGTCAGCGCCTCGGCGACGAAACGCCGGCGGCGCTGGCTTTCGAGGACTTCGCGGTGGATTGCCGGGATGTCCCACTTGGCGCGTGCTTCGGCAAGAAAATCGTCGAAAAGCTGGCGATGTTGTGGCGATTGGCTGAGTTCTTCCTGTTCGCGTGGATCGTTATCCACATCGAAGAGTAGGCAAGGGTCGGTTTCGCTGTAGATAAATTTGTAGGCGCCACGACGAATCATCATCAGCGGGCTGACGGTGCCTTCGGCCATATATTCGCCGAACACCTCGTCATGACCGCCCTGCCCTTGCAGGTGCGGGACCAGCGAGCGGCCGTCCAGTGGCAGATCCGGTTGCAGACTGCCGCCCGCCAGTTCGACGAAGGTCGGCAGCAGGTCGGCGGTGGACACGGCAGAGCTTACACGGCCGGATTTGAACTGACCGGGTGCACTTATCAACAGGGGTACGCGAGCGGCCATCTCGAACCAGTGCATTTTGTACCAGAGGCCCTTCTCGCCGAGCATGTCGCCATGGTCACCGGAGAACACGATGACGGTGTCATCCATCAGCCCACAATCTTCAAGGGTTTGCAGAATTTTGCCGACGTTGGCGTCGATATAGCTGCAAGCACCGAAGTACGCGCGGCGCGCATCGCGGATTTTATCCACAGGCAGCGGCTTGTCCCACAGGTCATAAACCTTGAGCAAACGTTGGGAGTGCGGGTCGAGTGAATGCGGGTCCGGTGTCGTCGGAAGCGGAATGTCCGCATCGTCGTACAAATCCCAGAACGCCTTGGGAATCGTGTACGGATCGTGGGGGTGAGTCATCGACACGGTCAGGCAGAACGGCTGGTCGCCGTCCTCGCGAATGTGGTCGAACAGGTATTGCTGAGCCTTGAACACCACCTCTTCGTCGAAATCGAGCTGGTTGGTGCGTACGCACGGTCCGGCCTGCAGCACCGAAGACATGTTGTGATACCAGCTCGGCCGCACATCCGGCTCGTCCCAGTTCACCGCCCAACCGTAATCGGCCGGGTAGATATCGCTGGTCAGGCGCTCTTCGTAACCGTGCAGTTGATCGGGACCGCAGAAATGCATCTTGCCCGACAGTGCGGTGCGGTAACCGAGGCGGCGCAGGTAATGGGCGTAGGTGGGGATGTCGGCGGGGAAATCGGCGGCGTTGTCGTAGGCGCCGATCTTGCTCGGCAACTGGCCGCTGACCAGGGTGAAACGCGAGGGTGCGCACAGCGGGCTGTTGCAGTACGCGGCATCGAACACCACGCCTTGTTCGGCGAGGCGGCTGAGATTCGGCAGTTTGATCGGCGACGGGCCGTAGAACGGCAACATTGGCGCGGCCATTTGATCGGCCATGATGAAAAGAATGTTCTTGCGCTTCATGTGATCGCGGCATTCCATAGTGAATATTTATGCGACATTGCTGCGATCGAGCATGGATTCCACGCAATATCCGGTAAAGCCCGCGCCGGACAATGACTAGGATAAGCACAGCTTATGTATGAAGCCCTCGGTGATCTGTCGCTGGACCTGCTGCGCGCCTTCGACGCGGCGGCCCGTCATCGCAGTTTCACTGCCGCGGCGGTGGAGCTCGGCACGACGCAACCGGCTATCAGCCAGCAGATCAAACGGCTGGAAGAACAACTCGGTACGCGGCTGTTCGACCGGATCTACCGGGGCATCGAACTGACCGAGGTCGGATCGATCCTTTTCGAGCAAGTTACCCTCGGTTTGCAGAATATCGACGCAGGATTGAGCGCGATCAGCACTCAGCAGCAACATGAAGTGCTGCAGGTCGCCACCGATTTCGCCTTCGCCGCCTATTGGCTGATGCCGCGCCTGCACCGCTTCCATGAGGCTTATCCACAGGTGGACGTCAGCCTGGTCACCAGCGAGCGCAATCACAACATGCTGCGCCCGGATATCGACGTTGCCGTGCTGTTCGGCGACGGTCGCTTCAAACAGGGCGAAAGTCACTGGTTGTTCAGCGAAGAAGTGTTTCCGGTGTGCAGCCCGCAACTGCTCAAGGATCGTCCCCTGCCCTTGCCAGCCCAGGCATTGATGGAGTTTCCGCTGCTGCACCTGCGCGGGGAAAACAGCAGCAACTGGTTCGACTGGAGCGGTCTGTTTCGCGCGCTGAACATCAGTACGCCGCCGGCCCCGGGCCAGTTGCGCTTCGACAACTACACCTTGCTGATTCAAGCGGCGATTGGCGGCCAGGGCGTGGCCATCGGCTGGCGTCACCTTGTGGATAACTTGCTCACCCAAGGTCTGTTGTGCCGGCCGATCGCCGAAACCACCCTGTCGCGTCTCGGTTATTACGTGGTGCTGCCGCAGCGCAAACGCCGGGGCGCGTTGATTCAGACGTTCGTGGATTGGCTGATGGCCGAACAGGCGAGCAGCGCCGAATCCCTGGCCGGGCTGCCGTTGCCTTCGATTGCTGTGTAACGGATCAGGAGGCAGCAACAAAATCCACATGCTGGCGCAGATGCAAATTCAGCCGCAGCTCATCGGCAATCCCCACCGCCACCCGGTTCAAACGTTCCAAAGGTTCAGCCAGACCCGGTTCAAGCGTGCGGCCCACCTGACTGAAATGCTCGATTGTCAGCCCGGCGACGCTGCGCGGTGCATTCACCAACGTCCAGTGCAGCGGGCTGCTTTGCAGGGCTTCGCGCACTTCTTCGGCGGCGTGGCGTTGCAGCGGGTCGGCGTTTTCCGGATCGTCCAGTGCTTCGAATTCGCCGATGACAAACAGCCGTGAGACGTTCGCCGCCTGCAGCCCGTCGATCAGCGCGTCCACCGCCAACACCTGTTCCACCGGGCCCAGCACCACGGATTTCTCGACATGATCGCTGCTCAGCGGCAAGCCCGGCGCATTGAGCAGGCAGATCACCGCCGAGCTGCCGGCCACGCTCTGATTGACCCGTTCGGCATCGAGCAGATCACCGCTTTTGGTGCGCAGCCCCGGCCGTGGCGCGAGCGCCGTCAGATCGTCGAGGATGGCGATGACTTCGTGCTGACGCCGCAGCAGTTCAGCCATCAACGCACTGCCCAGGCTACTCATGGCACCATAGAGCACCACTTTCACCGCCGGGGTTTCGGCATTTTTCATGGCTGATTTCCCTTTTGTTTTCCCTTGTATGGCGTGTGACATACGGTCAACGCCGAGGGTTCGAACCGATTCAGAGGGTTTGCGATGCAGACGATCAAGGGTTATCACGCCCACGTTTATTACGACGCCAGCAGCATTGAACAGGCGCGGGCGCTATGTGAGCAGGCGGCAGCGCTGTTTCCCTTGAAGATGGGCCGCGTGCATGAACGCCCTGTCGGCCCGCACCCGGACTGGAGCTGCCAGCTGGCCTTCGGCCCGGAGCTGATCGGCGACGTGCTGCCGTGGCTAGCGCTCAATCGCAAGGGATTGGTGGTGTTCCTGCACCCGGACACCGGCGATGACTTGCTCGACCACACCGAGCACGCGATCTGGATGGGCGCGATGCGGCCGCTGGATCTGTCTATTTTTTAATCAGATGGTTTCTTCCGGCTCGCCAGGCAAATGCTCGTCCAGGTGCAGCCATGGCAACTGGCTGTCGGTCCAGATGTGCCGCTCGGCGGCGGCTTGTTCCGGGCGGTCCAGCGTGGCAATCGTCAGATCGATGCTCTCCGGGCTGAGCAACGTCACCAGCGCCAGTTGTGCGCCGCAGTTCGGACAGAAGAACCGAGCGCAACTGGTCGAGGAGTCGTAGCGCGAAGGCGTCCCGGTCAGCCACTGGAAGTTCGCCGCGGGCAGCGTGATCCAGGTAGTGACAATGCCGCCGCTGACCTTTCGACAGATCGAACAATGACAGTGGGCAATGTCGTGCAACGCTCCGCTGAACTGATAGCGGATATGTCCGCAATGGCAGCCACCGCCGTGCAACTCAGTCATCGTCCTGCCCTCCGCTTCCCGTGTTCATTGACTCTAGCCCGCATCCGACGGCCGGTTGGCCGTTCGCCCAAAGCTTTCTTGCGCGAAAGGTAGCTGAAAGGTTCCCCGATTAGGATCGCCCCCACTGCCGGCAACAGACCGGTTGGCCAACGCGTGTGATTGCTCGCACGTCAGGCCCAATTAACAACAACAATGGTGATTCTGATGTCCTCTGCAACCCGCCTCTTCGCTGCAACTCCGCCCGTACGTCTCGTGCTTCCTGTTCTGCGCTGATCCCGCCCGATCCGCTCACTTAACTAGCCGCGCTACGCCTGGAGTATTCCCATGCTGACTTTCCTTGGCTTCGCCATGGTCATCACGTTCATGTTCCTGATCATGACCAAGCGCCTGTCCGCGCTGATCGCTCTGATCATCATCCCGATCCTGTTCGCCCTGTTCGGTGGCTTCGCCCCGAAGATCGGCCCGATGATGCTCGAAGGTATTACCAAGCTTGCGCCGACCGGCGTGATGCTGATGTTCGCGATTCTGTATTTCGCCCTGATGATCGACTCCGGCCTGTTCGACCCGGCCGTGCGCAAGATCCTCAAACTGGTCAAGGGCGACCCGCTGAAGGTTTCGGTCGGCACCGCCGTACTGGCGCTCGTCGTTTCCCTTGATGGTGACGGCGCGACCACTTATATGATCTGCGTAGCCGCCATGCTGCCGCTGTACAGCCGCATCGGCATGAGCCCGCGAATCATGGCCGGTCTGATCATCCTCGCCGGCGGCGTGATGAACATGACCCCGTGGGGTGGTCCGACCGCCCGTGCCGCCAGTGCGCTGCACGTAGACCCGTCGGACATCTTCGTGCCGATGATCCCGGCGATGGCTGCCGGTGTGGTGGCGATCCTGATCATTGCCTACTTCTACGGCAAACGTGAGCGTGCGCGTCTGGGTGAACTGCACCTGATCGGCGACGAAATCGATCACAGCGAAATCAGCGTCTCGCAATTCCCGGATGCCCGCCGTCCGAAACTGATCTGGTTCAACGGCCTGCTGACCCTGGCCCTGATGTGCACCCTGATCGCCGGCCTGCTGCCGCTGCCGGTACTGTTCATGGTGGCGTTCAGTATTGCCATGATCGTCAACTACCCTTGCCTGCAAATGCAGAAGGATCGCGTCGCGGCCCACGCCGGCAGCGTGCTGTCGGTGGTCAGTCTGATCTTCGCGGCGGGCATTTTCACCGGTATCCTGTCGGGCACCGGCATGGTCGATGCCATGTCGAAAAGCCTGCTGGCAGTGATCCCTGATTTCCTCGGCCCGTACCTGGCGGTGATTACGGCGCTGGTGAGCATGCCGTTCACGTTCTTCATGTCGAACGACGCGTTCTACTACGGTGTGTTGCCGGTGTTGTCCGAAGCGGCCAGCCATTACGGCATCACCGCAGTGGAAATGGCCCGTGCCTCGATCGTCGGCCAGCCGGTTCACCTGCTGAGCCCACTGGTGCCGTCGACGTACCTGCTGGTGGCACTGGCGGGGATCGAGTTCGGCGATCACCAGCGTTTCACCCTGAAGTGGGCAGTGCTGGTCTGCCTCTGCATACTGGTCGCAGCCTTGCTGTTGGGGACTTTCCCGCTGTTCAGCACGTTGTAACGGCACCAAACTCACCAGGACGCCAGCTGATTGCTGGCGTCCTGGTTTAACACTCGCTCAAAGGAATACACATGGAATGGCTGACCAACCCTGAGATCTGGGTTGCCTTCTTCACCCTGACCGCCCTGGAAATCGTTCTGGGCATCGATAACATCATCATGATTTCGATCCTGGTCAGCCGCATGCCCAAACACATGCAGCAGCGCACCCGGATCTTCGGTCTTGGCCTGGCCATGATCACGCGGATCCTGTTGCTGCTGTCGATCACCTGGGTCATGCGCCTCACCGCCGACCTGTTTGAAGTGTTCGGCCAGGGCATTTCCGGTCGCGACCTGATCCTGTTCTTCGGTGGTCTGTTCCTGCTGTGGAAAAGCTCCCAGGAGATGTACCACGCACTGGAAGGTGAAGACGAAAGCGACGAAACGCCTGGCGGCAAGGGCGGCAATTTCCTCTACACCATCATCCAGATCGCGATCATCGACATCGTGTTCTCGCTGGACTCGGTGATCACGGCCGTCGGCATGGTTTCCCACGTGCCTGTGATGGTCGCGGCGATCATTGTGGCGGTGCTGGTGATGATGCTGGCTTCGGGCAAGATCAGCGAATTCATCGACAAGCACCCGTCGCTGAAAATGCTCGCGCTGTCGTTCCTGCTGGTGGTCGGCACCGTGCTGATTGCCGAGTCGTTCGACGTGCACGTACCGAAAGGCTACGTCTACTTCGCCATGGCATTCTCGCTGGCGGTCGAAGCGATCAACATCAAGATGCGCACCGCCATCGCGAAAAAACGCAAACAGCAGGATCCGGTGAAACTGCGCAAGGATATTCCGGGTCAGTAACCCGAACGCAGTGAACAGACAAAGGGGCCTTCGGGCCCCTTTTTCCTGCCCGGCCGAAACGCGCGGGAGCCGTTGAAGGTTGACGCACCGGGCTGCGCTGGTTAGCGTCCCCCCCTCGCTTCGACAATGACAAGGAATGCACATGTCCGGAAAGCCAGCTGCACGCGTCACGGATCTGACCACCTGCCCGCTCCCCGGCCATGGCACCAACCCGATTGCCAGTGGCTCGCCCGACGTCTTGTTCAACGGCCTCGCCGCCGCTCGCCTGGGCGACACATGCGCCTGTGGGCAGGCCCTCAGCGGCGCCTTCTCCGCGACCGTGTTGATCAACGGCAAGAACGCCATGACCCTCGACAGCACTGCCAGCCATGGCGGCGTGGTGGTCGGCGGTTCAGGGGACATCATCATCGGCAGCAGCCATACACCCGCGCCGTTCATCCCGCCGTTGCCGATCATTGGCAAGCCACTGGTCGAGTTCAAAGCGGTCAGCGCCGGCAATGGTGAACCCATCGCCGAACAAGGCTACGAAATCGAAACCGCCGAAGGCCGCATCGTCAAAGGCCAGACCAACGCACAAGGCATGACCCAGAGCGTCGCGACCCTCCAGCCAGATCTGGCGGTCGTGCGCTGGACAGTGTGAGCCTCAAGGAAGAACCCATGACCGGACAATGCATCGCCCCCGACGACCTGGACATGAAAAAGCTCTGGGACAGTACCTGCGAGCTGCCTGCCTGCAAACGCGAAACCACCACGACCGGCCCTAATCCGAAAACCCGCGTCGAAGTCCCGCTGCTGACCTGCAACTGCCTGTGGCGCCGCTTCCAGAAGGAGGCCGAAGAATGGGTCGCCCCGGGCGGCGTTCTGATTGCCGATCCACAGGCACGCAACCGCAAGATCAACGCGGCGTACGCGCAGTTGTGGCTGGCGGACAACCGGTTTCAGTGGGCGGGGCTGGCGGCGTTTGCTTCGAAGCAGGTGGGGTGTGGGTTGATCCATGCGACCAAACTTCAAACCGCGATAGCTGCGCAGAAAGCCGCACAGGAGAAACTTCGTACCGCCAAATCGGAAACGATTTTTGAAGGTTTCGGTTTCAAGCTCAGCAAGACCAATCCTGAGGCGGAGCGCGAACTGGAGAAAGCCCGGGCTGCCAACCCGTTGCCCACTGAAGACATCACCTTCGGCGACAACCCGCGCTCAGTGGTTCAGCAGCAGTTGGACTACGTGTATGAGATGTTGGCACTGGGTAATACATCGTTGTTTCTGGACGTTTATCCGCTGCACCGGTTTTTTATGGTGCGGGGGTACAAGGAAATGCAGGCGTGCCTTCCACAGCGCAATAAACTCAAAAACGAGGTTCTATGGCCCATCGCCGACAAAGTGGAGTTCGGTGCGTTGCATTCGGAAGTAAGCGATACATTCAAAGCTATCGATGAAGGTCGGATCGCCAAGAGTGTCGAGTTCATGGCGCAGCATGAGCAGATAAATATCTTGCAGCCTGCTATGTATGACAATTCGCACTTCGCTCTTTTGATGCGCGGCACGCATGCTGGTGACGTTGTCTCAGTGGTGACCGGGCTAATGCCTGGAGCGGCAGAAGAAATTCAGTTGACCTTGGCCAGTCAATGCAAAGCGCCAGACGGACGAAAAGTCGCATTTGGTAGCAATCCATTGGCTAATTTGGCGGATAAGGATCAGCGCATGGAGTTTGTGCTACGCGCGGCTACCCAATTCGATACGTTGCTCAAAGACCCTGCTTCACGAGCAAAGCTTAAGCAGTCCATTACGGAAATCTCCCAAGGCGGAGGAGTCCAGTGATGCGATTCACCAGAAAGTACATGTTGATAACGCTCGGGGTTATGTTGGTTGGAGCGGGATTCGCGTATTTCAACAGTGGCACGGATACCTTGCGTGTCCATATCGGAAAAACGTACGAGGAGACAGTTGCCGATTCGACATTTCGAGTCGAAGCCAACACGGCGATTTATCCCGGAAACCCTCCGCACCCTAGTTCTACCTGGATATCCAAGCCAGTCATCATTCAGTTTGATGACCCGGAGCACGGCTTTACATTGCCTGCTACCCAGTTCGGCTCAGTCGGATTTGACGGGGGTAAGGTCTCGAATATGACCACCTCGCCAATGCTTGAAACGTTGCCGTTCGACCAACTCATCGTGGTACTCGATCAATTACAAAGCCAACTAAAAAACGCTGGCTGGGTGCAGTGGAACAGCGAGACAAATCCTTGGGTGAGCACTGCTACTGAAGACAATCGACAGGCGCTTCAGGCCGAGTTGTTTGATCACGTTATGGTGACCGTGCTCTTGATACCTCATAAATACAGTCTTGCGCTCAATGTCAAATGCTACGCACGCTGTGACGAGCGCGATCCGAAAACCGCAAAGTATCTGATTGATGTCAGCGTTGGGTCGGATTATTACAGCGAATGAAGAGTCGCTATACGGCTCGCCGGAGATTTTGGAAAAGAGCGCTTTTTTTCGCCGCATTTCTCTGCATTACTTCATTCCATCCTCCGATGGACGTTTTGCGCGTCCACATAGGCAAGACTTACGAGCGCGTGGAAAGGGACTCCACTTTCGACGTTGAAGGCAACACTGCTATTTATCCCGGTGAACGTCCTCATCCGAGTTCTACCTGGGTAAGCAGCCCTGCCATCATTGATTTTGACGATCCGGTTTATGGGTTCAAATTGCCTCCGACGATATTTGGAGCGGTAACCTACAGAGACTGGAAGGTCAGGACGCTGACTACGTCACCCATGTCTGCAACGATGCCGTTTGGAGATGCGGTGGTCAGGTTGGGTGAAATACAGAACACGCTCAAAACTCAAGGATGGAAGCTTGAGTCTTTTGAAAACAATGATTGGTTCAACGTCGATTCGGTGGCCGAGCGTGAGCAGCTACGGGGCAAGCTTTTCGATCAGGCTGTTGGCATCGATCTGTATGTGCCGAAAAAATACAGTCTGCTGCTTTTAATCAAATGTTACGCACGTTGTGACAAGCATGATCCCGACACAGCGAAATATTTGATCGACGTCAGCGTGGGAATAGACCACCACCGTGATTGACCCAGCGAAGCGCCGCTACCACACGGTTTTGTGTAGAAATCAAAGGCCCACGTAAATCCCTTTTCATGACACTTTTGTTTCAATCCCCGCTTTAGCTGTGCAATGCTGGCGCCCAGACCGTTAGCCAACTACAGCTTAAGTATCAGAACGTAGAAATTGCGCGGTACCGTCAACTTGCCCCTCTGGGGCGCTGCTATTACAGGGGGTCTGCATGCTCACCCTGCTCAATCTGCTCTCTGCCGTGGCCCTGCTGATCTGGGGCACGCACATCGTCCGAACCGGCATCCTGCGGGTGTACGGCACCAATCTGCGCCACGTGATCGGCCAGAACATGTCCAAACGCTGGCTGGCCTTTGTCGCCGGCATCCTCGTGACCGCGATGGTGCAAAGCAGCAACGCCACCGCCATGCTCGTGACGTCCTTTGTCGGTCAGGGCCTGATGGCGTTGACCCCGGCCCTGGCGACCATGCTCGGCGCCGATGTCGGTACGGCGCTGATGGCGCGGGTGCTGACGTTCGACCTGTCGTGGCTGTCGCCGCTGCTGATTTTCATCGGGGTGATTTTCTTTCTGTCGCGCAAGCAGACCCGGCTCGGGCAGATGGGTCGTGTGGCCATCGGGTTGGGGCTGATCATTCTGGCGCTGCAACTGATCGTCGAGGCTGCGGCTCCGATCACCCATGCCCAAGGGGTGAAGGTGATTTTCGCCTCGCTGACCGGCGACATCCTGCTCGACGCCCTGGTCGGCGCGCTGTTCGCGATGATTTCCTATTCCAGCCTGGCGGCCGTTCTGCTGACCGCGACGCTCGCTGGCGCTGCGGTGATCAGTCTGCCGGTGGCGATCGGTCTGGTGATCGGCGCCAACATCGGCAGTGGTGTGCTGGCATTCATGAGCACCAGCATGCAGAACGCCGCCGGCCGGCAAGTGGCGCTGGGCAGCCTGCTGTACAAACTGATCGGGCTGCTGCTGATCATTCCGGTGCTCGACCCGCTGGTGCACTGGATCGACAGCCTGGATTTCAGCCCGCAGGAAATGGTCATCGGCTTCCACCTGCTCTACAACACGGCGCGCTGCCTGATCCTGCTGCCGAGCGTCGGGCCGATGGCGCGTTTGTGCGCCTGGCTGCTGCCGGAGCGCCCGGAGGTCAACGGCACCGCCAAGCCGCGTCACCTCGACGCCACCGCCCTGGTCACGCCGAGTCTGGCGCTGGCCAACGCCGCCCGGGAAACCCTGCGCATGGGCGACCTGATCGACAACATGCTCGACGCGACCCTCGACGTGCTGCGCGGCAAGCAGACCGCCGTCACCCAGGAAATGCGCAAGCTGACCGATGACGTCGAAGCGCTGTACAGCGCGATCAAGCTGTATCTCGCGCAGATGCCCCGCGAAGATCTCGGCGAGCAGGACAGTCGGCGCTGGGCGGAGATCATCGAGCTGGCGATCAACCTAAAACTGGCCAGCGACCTGATCGAACGCATGCTGCGCAAAGTGCAGCAGCAGAAGACTTCGCAACGCCGGTCGTTTTCCGAAGACGGGCTGGAAGAGCTGGCCGGCCTGCACCAGCAATTGATCGCCAACCTGCGGCTGGGGCTGTCGGTGTTCCTCAGCGGCGACAAGGAAAGCGCTCGTCAGCTGCTGCGCGAGAAACGTCGCTTTCGCGCACAGGAACGGCGTCTGGCCCATGCCCATGTCAGCCGGTTGCAACGTAAGATCGTGCAGAGTATCGAGACCAGTTCGTTGCACCTGGAGTTGATTGCCGACATGAAACGCCTGAATTCGCTGTTCTGCAGCAGCGCCTATGTGGTGCTGGAAACTTCCGATACCGGCGCGCTGGCGGCGGACGATATGGCGGACATCACGCATTCACCTTGAACGTCTGGGGTTGTGGTCAGTCAGTAACTCAAGGTTCGGCCTCGCGGCCGGACTGACGACACGGATCTCCAATTCAGCCGTATGGAAGCTCGTTATGCGTTGCCTGTTGTTCGCCTGTCTGCTGCTCGGTTCCCTGCCCGCCTTTGCCCTGGATCGATTTCAGGTCGAAGGCTATGCGCTGCCCAACGGTTTGCAACTGCTGCTCAAGCCCGGAACCGAACGTGGGCACGTGGCGATCCGGCTGGTGATCGGCGTCGGTCTCGACGATTTCGACTGCAATGAAAAGGAGCTGCCGCACCTGCTTGAACACTTGCTGTTCAGCGGCATCGACGCCACCGGCGAAGGTGGCCTTGAAGAGCGCATGCAGGCCCTCGGCGGTGACTGGAACGCCTTCACCAGCAACGCCGACACCACGTTCGTCATCGAAGCTCCGGCGAAAAACCAGCGCAAGGTCCTCGACCTGCTGCTGGACCTGCTGACCCAGACCCGCTTCGACGACAATGCTATCAACGCAGCCAAACGGGTGGTCGAGCGCGAGGACGGCGGCCATTACACTCGGCTGCAACGCTTTCTCGACCGGCAGGACCTGGGCCACACCGCGAGCAATCAGCTGGCGGTCGAGCTGGGCCTCAAATGCCCGCAGCGGGCCGAGGTCGATGGCCTGACCCGCGAGCAGCTGGAGAAGGTGCGCAAGGCCTGGTACGCGCCGAACAACATGACCCTGATCGTCGTCGGTGAACTCGACAAGTTGCTGCCGGCCTATCTGGAACGGGCGTGGGGCGCGCTCGAAGCGGTCGATCCGAGCGAACACCGTCCGTTGCCGGACATCCGCGCCAGCGCTGCCCACGAACGCACGATCACTCGCGGCTTCATCGGCAACAGTGCCAAGCTGCACTGGCTGGTGCCGGAGCCGGTGCTGGACGATCAGTACGACGAGACCTTCGATCTGCTCAAGGAGTATCTGGAGTGGGCGCTGTACCGCCAATTGCGCCTGAACCACGGTTTGTCCTACGGGCCGTGGGCCGAGCGTGAAGTGTTCGGCGGCGTCGGTTTCATGAGCCTCAACGCCGACCTGGATCGCGGCGACATTGCCGAGGCCGAACAAGTGCTGGAAGACCTCAAGGCCGACCTGCTGAAAAACGGCCTCGATGCCGACACCTTCAACCGACTCAAACAGGCTGCCATCGCCCATCAGGCCTGGGCGGTGCAAGGCACCAGCGCCATGGCCGACTATTACTGGAGCGCGCTGGGGGACTACGAGGATGGCCGCTTTGCCGATCCCGCCCGGGAGCTGCAAGGCGTGACGCTGGAGGCGGCGAACAAGGCCATGCGCGAGTTGCTATTGCAACCGGGCTATCTGCGGATCGAGAAACCGCTGCTCAGCGACGATCAGGTGTTGTGGCTGCTGGCGGGCGGATTGGGCGTGCTGGTGCTGATGCTGCTCGGCTGGCGCCTGCATCGGCGCAAATCCGTGCATCCAGACTGACCGGCAGCCTCGCCACGCGACCCGGCGGGCGGTACTCTGTCGGGGTTTTTTCCTCGACTGTCGTGAACCGCCCAAATGTCTAAATTGACCCTCCTCATCCAGCGCATTCTCGAACTGATGAAGCGCTACCCCGGGGTCATTGCGCTCGGCGGTTTCATCTCCGGGGTCGGCAGCTTCATTCTGGTCGACCGGCAACAGGGGCTGGCGAGCTGGATCACCACGATCATGCTGCTGAGCTGGATCTGGCTGATGCTGGAAAACAGCCTGACCAAGCTGTTCACGCGGATCTTCAAACGGGAAATCCCTCAGCCGCTGCTGCGTTACGCGACGCAGATGATCCACCAGGAAAGCCTGTTTTTCGTCCTGCCGTTCTTCTTCATCACCACCACCTGGAACAGCGGCCAGTTGTTTTTCACCGGGCTGCTGTGCATCGCGGCGCTGATCTCGATCGTCGACCCGCTCTACTACAAGTGGCTGGCGCCACGGCGCTGGGCGTTCCTCGCGCTGCACACCCTGACTTTGTTCGCCGCTCTGCTCACGGCGCTGCCGGTGATCATGCACCTGACCACCTCGCAGAGCTTCAAATGGGCGCTGGGGATTGCGGTGGTGTTGTCGTTCCCGAGCCTGGCGTCGATCTTCCCGATCCGCACCGTGCGCAACGCGCTGGCGATCCTCAGCATCACCATCGGTATCGGCGGCGTGGGCTGGGTCCTGCGTTCGTGGGTGCCGCCGGCGACACTGTGGATGACCGACGTGGCGATCAGCACTCAGGTGCAGGACCGGGTTCCGGGCGCCAGCCTCAAGGAAGTCAGCGCCGAGCAGATCCGTGGCGGCGGGCTCTACGCCTACACCGCGATCAACGCGCCGCGCGGGCTCGACGAGCGGATCTATCACGTGTGGCAGTTCAACGGTAAAGAGGTCGACCGCATCGCCCTCGACATCCACGGCGGACGCAAGGAAGGCTACCGGGCCTGGACCCACAAGCAGAACTTCCCCGGCAACCCGGCAGGCAAATGGCAGGTGCGGGTGTTGACCGAAGACGGTCAGGTGATTGGCGTGCTGCGCTTCGAGGTCACGGACAGCACACCGACCAAAGAAAAGTAACCGTGTTCGTGCTATTACGTATGCCAGCGTATTCAGCCGAACAAGCACGGAGCTTATGACCAGCAGCCCAATGACCGGCAGTGCCCGCCTGGACACCTCGATCACCCCTGCCCGCCTGCGGGTGACCGGGGACTGGACGCTTGCCCACTACGCCGACCTCAAGCAACTGAGCGAAACGCTCCACGGCCAGTACGACGCCAACACCCCCATCGATCTCAACGGCCTCGGCGCCCTCGACACCGCCGGCGCGTCGCTGCTCGTCGAACTGCTCGGCTCCGAACGGCTGGGCAAATCCGCCGAACACCCCGACTGCACGATTTCCAGCGCCGACCGCGCCTTGCTGCAAACCGTGTATCGCTCGCTGACCGATTTCTGCGTACCGATCAAGGAACCGGAAATCAGCGTCAGCGTGCAACTGCTGACCCGCATCGGCCGGGCTGTCGACACGGTCTGGCAAGACACTCTGCAACTGCTCGGCTTCGTCGGCCTGATCCTCGAAACCATCGCCCGCAGCCTGTTCCGGCCCAAGCTCTGGCGGATCACACCGATGATTGCGCACATCGAACAGACCGGCCTCGACGCCGCACCCATCGTTGCGTTGCTGACCTTTCTGGTGGGCGCGGTGGTGGCCTTCCTCGGGGCGACGGTGCTGGCCAGTTTCGGCGCCAGCGTGTTCACCGTGGATCTGGTGGGTTTCGCCTTCCTGCGCGAGTTCGGCGTGTTGCTCACGGCGATCCTGATGGCCGGCCGCACCGCCAGTGCCTTTACCGCGCAGATCGGCTCGATGAAGGCCAACGAAGAAATCGACGCGATTCGCACCCTCGGCCTCGACCCCATGGAGTTGCTGGTGGTGCCCCGGGTGCTGGCGCTGCTGGCGGCGCTGCCGATGCTGACGTTTCTGGCGATGATCTGCGGGATCGTCGGCGGCGCGGTGGTCTGCGCGGTGTCGCTGGATATCTCGCCGGCGATGTTCCTGTCGCTGCTGCAAAGCGACATAGGGATTCAACATTTCCTGGTGGGCCTGGTCAAAGCCCCGATCTTTGCGTTCCTGATCGCCGCCATCGGTTGTCTGGAAGGCTTCAAGGTCAGCGGCAGCGCCGAATCGGTCGGTGCCCACACCACCTCAAGCGTGGTGCAGTCGATTTTCGTGGTGATCGT
Source organism: Pseudomonas gozinkensis (assembly GCF_014863585.1). Classification (NCBI taxonomy): domain Bacteria; kingdom Pseudomonadati; phylum Pseudomonadota; class Gammaproteobacteria; order Pseudomonadales; family Pseudomonadaceae; genus Pseudomonas; species Pseudomonas gozinkensis. The sequence continues at coordinate 57,731 of NZ_CP062253.1, forward strand.
GCTCGATGCGGTCGCTGCGCTGTTTTTCATGGAGATGGGCTGGTGAGTCGTCTACCCCGCGCGCCCTCCGAGGCGGTGATCGAAGTCCGTGGCCTGTGCAATCGCTTCGGCAGCCAGAGCGTGCACGAGAATCTCGACCTCGACTTGTACAAAGGCGAGATCCTGGCCGTGGTCGGCGGCTCCGGCAGCGGCAAATCGGTGTTGCTGCGCAGTATCGTCGGCTTGCGCCGGCCCAGCGAAGGCATGGTCAAGGTGTTTGGCCAGAACCTGCCGAGCTTGCCGGAGCATGAGCGTTCGCTGATCGAGCGGCGCTTTGGCGTGTTGTTCCAGAAAGGCGCGCTGTTCTCGTCGCTGACGGTCACCGAGAACGTCGCCCTGCCCCTGATCGAACACGCCGGCCTGAGCCGCGACGACGCCGAGCATCTGGCGGCGGTGAAGCTGGCGCTGGCCGGGCTGCCGTTGTCGGCGGCGGACAAGTACCCGGCTTCGCTGTCCGGCGGGATGATCAAGCGCGCGGCGCTGGCCCGGGCGCTGGCGCTGGACCCGGACATCCTGTTTCTCGACGAACCCACCGCCGGCCTTGATCCGATTGGCGCGGCGCAGTTCGACCAATTGATTCTGACCCTGCGTGACGCGCTGGGCCTGAGCGTGTTTCTGGTGACCCACGACCTCGACACGCTCTACACCATCACCGACCGCGTCGCGGTACTGGCGCAGAAGAAGGTGCTGGTGGCCGGTCCCATCGACGTGGTCTCGGAAACCGACGACGCGTGGATTCACGAATACTTCCACGGCCCTCGCGGCCGCTCGGCGCTGGACGCCGCCAAACAGCTCAACGAGGTCTGACATGGAAACCCGAGCCCATCATGTATTGATCGGCCTGTTCACGGTGATTGTGGTGGCGGGCGCCCTGCTCTTCGGTCTGTGGCTGGCCAAGTCCAGCGTCGACACCGAGTTCAAGGATTACGAAATCGTCTTCAACGAAGCGGTCAGCGGCCTGTCCCGGGGCAGCCCGGTGCAGTACAGCGGGATCAAGGTCGGCGATGTGGTCAGCCTGCGCCTCGACCCGCAGGACCCGCGCCGGGTGCTGGCGCGGATTCGCTTGGCGGGCGACACGCCGGTCAAGGAAGACACCCAGGCCAAACTGGCCCTGGCCGGGATCACTGGCACGTCGATCATCCAGCTCAGTGGGGGCACGCCCGAGAGCCCGAAACTCAAGGGCCATGACGGGAATCTGCCGACCATCGTCGCCTCGCCCTCGCCGATCTCGCGGCTGCTCAATGACAGCAACGACCTGATGAGCGGGGTCAGCACGCTGCTGAGCAATGCCAATCAGATGTTCTCCGCCGACAACATCGAGCGCGTGAGCAAAACCCTCCAGCATCTGGAACAGACCACCGGCTCGATCAACGATCAGCGCGGCGACCTGCGTCAGGCCATGCAGCAACTGGCGACGGTGGGCAAACAGGCCGGCAGCATGCTCGAACAGACTTCGGCGCTGATGCGTAACGCCAACGGCTTGCTCAACGATCAGGGCAAACAGGCCCTGGGCAGTGCTGAACAGGCGATGAAATCCCTGGAGCAAAGCAGCGCCACCATCAACGGCCTGTTGAGCAAGAATCAGAATTCCCTCGACAGCGGCATGCAGGGCCTCAACGGTCTGGCTCCGGCGATCCGCGAACTGCGTGAAACCCTGAATTCGCTGCGCGCCATTTCCCAACGCCTGGAGGCCAACCCCAGCGGTTACCTGCTGGGCAGTGACAAGAACAAGGAGTTCACGCCATGAAGCTGACTCGCCTCGCCCTTCTCGCCGGCTTCACGCTGATCAGCGCGTGCTCGATCCTGCCCAAGTCCGAACCGCTGGACGTCTATCGCTTGCCGGCGGCACAGGCGCCCGCCTCGGCCAGCTCGGCATCCACGCAGCACTGGTCGCTACGGTTGAACAAATTGCAGGCCAGCGAAGCGCTGAACCGGCCGGGCATCGCGGTGATTCCCCAGGGTGACGTGATCAGCACTTATAAGGCCTCGCGCTGGAGCGATCCGGCGCCGGTGCTGGTGCGTAATCGGTTGCTGGATGGGTTCCAGCGCGATGGCCGGGTATCGCTGCTGAGCACCGATGACAGCAACTTCCAGGCGGATCTGGAACTGGGCGGTAGCTTGCAGGCGTTTCAGACCGAGTATCAGGGCACGCAGGCCAGCGTCGTGGTGCGTGTCGATGCGTTGCTGGTGCGTGGTTATGACCAGCGGATTCTCGCCAGTCGCCGCTTTGAAGAGCGTCAGCCGCTGAGCGATGTGCAGGTCCCGGCGGTGGTGGCCGGGTTTGGACAGGCCAGTGATCGGCTGACCGCGAAGGTCGTGGCGTGGGCCGTCGATCAGGGCCAGAAACTCGCCCCCGCAAAACCCTGATTCACTGCAGCCCCTGCGGGAGCGGGCTTGCCCGCGATGGCGGTGTGCCAGTCACCAGAGATTCTGGATGTGCGGGCCTCTTCGCGGGCAAGCCCGCTCCCACAGGGTTTTCTATCAGCCGAAAAACCAGTAGCACACGCCGATAGCGCCGAGCACACCCGCCAGCTCGGCCAGCAGCGCGCAACCGACGGCATGCCTGGCACGCTGGATGCCTACCGCGCCGAAGTACACCGCCAGCACGTAGAACGTGGTCTCGGTGCTGCCCTGGATTGTCGCCGCCACCAGCGACGGGAAACTGTCGACGCCTGACGTCTTCATGGTTTCAATCAACATCGCCCGGGCGGCGCTGCCGGAGAACGGTTTGACCATCGCCGTCGGTAGCGCATCGACGAAACGCGTGTCCCACCCTGCCCACTCCACCAGATGGCGGATGCCGTCGAGGCCGAAGTCCAGTGCCCCGGAAGCACGCAGCACGCCAATCGCGCAGAGCATCGCCACCAGATACGGCAGCAGGTTCTTGGCAACGTCGAAACCTTCCTTCGCGCCTTCGACGAACGCCTCGTAGACCTTCACTTTGCGCAATGCGCCGATCACCAGAAACAACATGATCAGGCCGAACAGCGTCAGGTTGCCGAGGATCGACGACAGGCCCGCCAGCGCAGTGGCCGACATCGTCGCGAGCAGCGCCATGAAGCCGCCGAGAATCAGCGCGCCGGGAATCAGATAAGCCAGCACCACCGGGTCCCAGACCCGCAGGCGCTGCATGAACGCCACCGACAGGAAGCCGACGATGGTCGAGCAACTGGTGGCCAGCAGGATCGGCAGGAATACGAGCGTCGGGTCTGGCGCGCCTTGCTGGGCGCGGTACATGAAGATCGTCACCGGCAATAGGGTCAGGGATGACGCGTTGAGTACCAGGAACAGGATCTGCGCGTTGCTGGCGATGGTCGAGCTGGGGTTGAGCTCTTGCAGCGCCTTCATGGCCTTGAGGCCGATTGGCGTGGCGGCGTTGTCCAGGCCCAGGCCGTTGGCGGCGAAGTTCAGGGTGATCAGGCCCAGCGCGGGATGTCCTGCTGGAACTTCCGGCATCAGCCGCAGGAACAGCGGCCCGAGCACCTTGGCCAGCCACTCGACGATCCCGGCCTTCTCGGCGATCCGCAGGAAACCCAGCCACAGGGTCAGCGTGCCAAACAGCAGCACCATGACTTCGACCGACAGCTTGGCCATGGCAAAAATGCTTTCCACCATCGCCGCGAAGATCCCGGCGTTGCCGCCGATCAGCCATTGCCCCAGTGCCGAAACGGCTGCCACGATGAAAAAGCCAAGCCACAGGCCATTAAGCATCAGTCAAATCCCCCGGAAGATGCGGCGAATGATAGCGGGGTCGCCAGAAACGACAAACCCCGGATTTCTCCGGGGTTTGTTCCTAAGGCTTGCATCGATCATTGTGGGAGCGAGCTTGCTCGCGAAGGCAGTCTGTCTAACAGCATATTTGTTGAATGTGCCGGCCTCTTCGCGAGCAAGCTCGCTCCCACGAGGTTTTGCATTACTGCTTCGAGATTTCGCCCGCTGGCAGTTTTTCCTTGCTGCGCCAGTGCGGCAGCGAGTTCCAGTAGCGCTGGCCCTTGGCGTCGTCGTACATGCCTTCCCAACGGGCGATGACCAGTACGGCGAGGGCGTTGCCGATCACGTTCAGGGCGGTACGCGCCATGTCCATCACACGGTCGACACCGGCGATGAACGCCAGACCTTCCAGCGGAATACCGACGCTGCCCAGAGTGGCCAGCAGCACCACGAAGGACACGCCCGGTACGCCGGCGATGCCTTTGGAGGTGACCATCAGGGTCAGAACCAGCAGCAGTTGCTGGCTGATCGACAGGTCGATGCCGTACAGCTGGGCAATGAAGATCGCCGCGATGGACTGGTACAGGGTCGAACCGTCGAGGTTGAACGAGTAACCGGTCGGTACCACGAAGCTGCAGATGGCTTTCGGTGCGCCGTAGGCTTCCATCTTCTCGATCACGCGTGGCAGCACGGTTTCCGAGGAAGCGGTGGAGTAAGCCAGGACCAGCTCATCCTTGAAGATGCGCATCAGCTTGATCACCGAGAAACCGAACAGCTTGGCGATCAGGCCCAGAATCACGAAGGCGAAGAAGGCGATGGCGACGTAAACCAGGATCACCAGCTTGGCCAGCGGCAGCAGCGAAGCGAAGCCGAAGTTGGCCACGGTCACCGCGATCAGAGCGAACACACCAATTGGCGCGTAGTTCATGATCATGTGGGTGACTTTGAACATGCTTTCCGAGACGCCCTGGAACATCTTCACCAGCGGCTCGCGCAGATCCGACTGCAGGCTCGACAGACCGAGACCGAACAGCACGGAGAAGAAGATGATCGGCAGCATCTCGCCGCGGGCCATGGCCGCGAAGATGTTCGACGGAATCAGGTTGAGGATGGTCTCGATGAACGCGTGTTCATGCTGCACTTCGGCGGCGGTCGCCTGGTACTTGGAAATGTCCACAGTGCCCAGGGTGCTCATGTCGATGCCGGCACCCGGATGGAACAGGTTGGCCAGCAGCAGGCCGACAACAATGGCGATGGTGGTGACGATTTCGAAGTAGATGATGGTCTTCAGGCCGATGCGCCCGAGCTTCTTGGCGTCGCCCACGCCGGCGATGCCGACGATCAGGGAAGAGATGACGATCGGGATCACGATCATCTTGATCAGACGGATAAAGATATCGCCTGCCGGTTGCAGGACGTTGCTGATCCACCAGGCCTTCTCGGCACTGAAATGGTTGAGCAACGCACCGATTGCAATCCCCAACACCAGACCGATGAGGATCTGCCAGGCGAGGCTAAGCTTTGCCTTCTTCATTATCTTTACCCTTACTTGCGTTTGACTCAGGCACATGCAGGAACTGGAACGCTCTTTAGCGGAAAAGTCTGTGCATCTGCCTCCGTATAAGGTGCCCCGAAGCGCGTGTTTACGGCTCTCCGGCAGGCGAAAAAAGGCGCAACTATTCCGATGCAAGGTTGCGCCGTCTAATGCCGTAAACGCCTACCCTATGCCGAATCGGCATGAGCTTTTTTAAATGAAACTGGCGTCCCAACCGGTTCGAATACGACATTTCGGCAGGCATAAGTGCCGTGAACCGGCCATTACAGCGTAGGTTGGTTATTTTTTGAACGAGTGATTTCGAAGAAAAATTTAGGAAAAAGCCTACGTTCGGAAACTAAATGTCCGACTTACTCGATCGACTCTTTCTCGATATACGGTCGCCACGAAACACCGCGAAATGCTTTCGCACGCAGTGTGAGCGATAAAAAAGACGAGCAGAACGCTCTGGATCAACGTTTTGTCACGTTGAAAGCTCAGCGCAAGTCCGTCGAACCGCTCCGGTTGGCGAACTTGCGTCGCAGCTTTTACCCTGACCCGGCCCTCATCGCAGGCACTCCCTGTACCCGTAGGTCACTCCGACCCTGCAACAGTCAGAACGTCCCGGCCCCCTGGTCATGCACCGGCCTTCCTCGGGCGGGCGCAATGGAGGACAGCCTTTCAGCTGCCCTCATGTTCAATACCAGTTCGGATCTTTTTTCAGCGTTTCCATCAACAGATCCTGCATGCCCTGGTCGGGCTTGCCGAGGAAGCGGTAGGTGGCATGTCGCGTTGGCGACTTGTCGGCCGGCAGTCCTTCGGGCACATCGACCAGCATGGCGTAAGCGTGTTTCTTGTCGAAGCTGAAGGCGACAATCAGACGGTGGTTGAGGCACTTGTCCTGCGATTCACAGAGCGGCCCCACCAGATACTGATCGCCATCTTCGGTCACGGCATTCATCTGTTGGTCCGGCGCGCCGGAGAGGTTCATCACCCATTCCGGCAGGCGTTCTTCCTTCTTCACCACGCCTTCCCAGGTTTCCCTGTATTGCGGGTCGGAACTCAACAGTTCGTTGACCCGCGTCTGGCCGTCATTGGCCGCCATCGCCATGGCACTGCCGCCCAGAAGCAGGGCGGCTGCCAGTGTCTTTAAGCCCTTCATGTTCAACCTCGACCGCGACGGCCAAAGAAGAAGGAAGCGATGAACATCACCAGGAACACGACAAAGAGAATCTTGGCGATACCCGTGGCGGTGCCCGCGATACCACCGAAGCCCAGTACTGCAGCGATGATGGCAATGATCAGGAATGTAATTGCCCAGCTCAACATGGTGATTCTCCTTGCTTCTATTTAGGGGTGTTGCCGGTCTCGGCGCGGGGGCGCCCAGATTCGTTGATCAGAAAACCCAGCGTTCCTCACGGGGCATGTCGCCCAGTGGCTGTGGCTGGTCGACGTCCATCATGCGCATCGCGCCGTTGTCGGCCTGGCTGCTGCTGACAGCGCTGAAGTGCGTCTGCGTCGCGTGTTGCATCGAAATCAAAGGCTCAGGTCGCTGATTCTGTTCCCAGCGCAGGTACTGCTGGCAGGCGATCAGCGTGATCAACAGCGCAAGTGCGCCAAACAGGGCCTGCTGCAAGTGCAGTGGCGAGATACGCATTTGGGCGGCACGTGGGCGAGTCATCCTGGGTTCCTCACTCTTATTCGGTTGGGGCAGTGCATTTCTGCCCGGGCTGAGAGAGGTATTGCAGCCTGCATGCCAGCTTTTTTGTTTGAAAAAATCCAATAAAATCAGCTAGTTACAGGTCGTGTGAAAATTCATGACGACGCATCCTGCACGATGGCCCGCGCAGGGTCGTGCGTAATGCACGATTATTTCGTAGGAGAAATCATTCTTTTTGAATTGAGAGCAGGGTGTGGATGTCAGAAAGGAAGGCAGGAAACCGCCTCAAAACAGCGTGATGTTTAAAAAATCAACAAAATCAGTGGATTAGCCGTGAGGGCAGGAGAGAGCTACCCTGCTATGACTGGAATGGATCAGAATCAACCATGCAACTTGCCCGATTTTTCCGGGACTAACCCAAGACATTCACTTATGGAGCGTAGGAAAAATGGAATCAGCCACTGAGCACCAAGGCCGCATTCTGCTGGTGGACGATGAATCCGCCATCCTGCGAACCTTCCGTTATTGCCTGGAAGACGAAGGTTATACCGTCGCCACCGCCAACAGCGCGGCCCAGGCAGACGCGCTGCTGCAACGTCAGGTGTTCGACCTGTGCTTCCTCGATTTGCGCCTGGGCGAAGACAACGGCCTCGATGTATTGGCGCAGATGCGCATTCAGGCGCCGTGGATGCGGGTGGTGATCGTCACCGCCCATTCGGCCGTCGACACCGCGGTGGATGCTATTCAGGCCGGCGCCGCCGATTATCTGGTCAAGCCGTGCAGCCCCGATCAATTGCGCCTGGCGACCGCCAAGCAACTGGAAGTACGCCAGCTTTCAGCGCGTCTGGAAGCCCTCGAAGGCGAGATCCGCAAACCCAAGGACGGCCTCGATTCCCACAGCCCGGCGATGAAAGTCGTACTGGAAACCGCGCGGCAAGTGGCGGGCACCGATGCCAACATTCTGATCCTCGGCGAGTCCGGCACCGGTAAAGGTGAACTGGCTCGAGCCATTCACGGCTGGAGCAAGCGCGAGAAGAAGTCCTGCGTCACCATCAATTGCCCGTCGCTGACTGCCGAACTGATGGAGAGCGAGCTGTTCGGTCACAGTCGTGGCGCGTTTACCGGGGCTAGCGAGAGCACGCTGGGCCGTGTTAACCAAGCCGATGGCGGTACGCTGTTTCTCGACGAGATCGGCGATTTTCCCCTGACATTGCAACCAAAGTTGCTGCGTTTTATTCAGGACAAGGAATACGAACGGGTAGGGGATCCGGTCACCCGTCGCGCCGATGTGCGCATTCTCGCCGCCACCAACCTCAACCTTGAAGACATGGTGCGTGACGGACGTTTCCGCGAAGATCTGCTCTATCGCCTGAACGTCATCACCCTGCATTTGCCGCCGCTGCGCGAGCGGGCGGAAGACATCCTGACCCTGGCTGACCGTTTCCTCGCCCGGTTTGTGAAGGAATACGCGCGCCCGGCCCGGGGTTTCAGCGACGAAGCTCGCGAAGCACTGTTGGGCTACCGCTGGCCCGGCAACATTCGCGAGCTGCGCAACGTGGTCGAGCGGGCCAGCATCATTTGCCCGCAGGAACGAGTGGAAATCAGCCACCTCGGCATGGCCGAACAACCGGCCAACAACGCGCCACGGGTCGGCGCGGCGCTGAGCCTCGACGAGCTGGAGAAGGCCCACATCGGCGCGGTACTGGCGACCGCCGGGACCCTCGATCAGGCCGCCAAGACCCTGGGGATCGACGCCTCGACCCTGTATCGCAAGCGCAAGCAGTACAACCTGTGAGCATCCGCCGATGAAACTGGCGATGAAGTTGCGGACCCGCTTGTTCCTGAGCATTTCCGCGCTGATCACCGTCGCCCTGCTCGGGCTGATGCTCGGGCTGGTCAGCGTGATGCAGATGGCCGGTACTCAGGAGGCGCTGATTCGCAACAACTTCGTCACCCTGGATCTTGGGCTCAAGTTGCGGCAGACCCTGGGCGATCAGCTGATCATGATGCTCGCCGAGAAGCCCGACCCCGTGGCGTTCGAAGCATCCAAACAACGTTATTTTGAATTGCTCGACGAGGGCATCGCCCAGGAGCAGAAAAACGACAATCGCCAATACGGGTTCAGTCAGGCAAAAAGCGATTACCTGACTTTCCTCGAGGCGTTCGACGTGTCCCGCGATCCGGGCGCCGCCCTGAGTGGCGGTGGCGACTTGCGCGAGCGATTCAACACCCTGCGTAACGGTTTGATCTCAGAGCACAAGCACGCGCTGGATAACATCAACGCTGTCCAGCACGCCGCCCGTGACCGTGCGCTGCTGATTTCCGGTCTGCTCGGGCTGGTGGGGCTGGCGGTGCTGATCATCGGTTTCATCACTGCCCAAGGCATTGCCCGGCGTTTTGGTGCGCCGATCGAAGCGCTGGCTAAAGCCGCAGACAATATCGGCCAGGGTAATTTTGAAGTGACCCTGCCGGTGTCCTCGGCCATGGAAATCAACCTGTTGACCCGCCGCTTCGGGCTGATGGCCGAAGCCCTGCGCGAACATCAGGCGACCAACGTCGATGAATTGCTCGCCGGCCAGCAGCGCCTGCAAGCGGTACTCGACAGCATCGATGACGGCTTGTTGATGATCGATCGCCAGGGGCATCTGGAGCACTTGAACCCGGTGGCCCAGCGACAATTGGGCTGGGACAGCGATCGTTTCGGCGAGGGCCTGGGCACGGCGCTTCAACGACCGGAACTGGATGCACAACTGCAATTGGTGTTGCGCGGCGGCACCCTTGAACGGGCGCCGGAAGACTTGAGCATCGAGATCGATGGCGAATCGCGCCTGCTGACCTACAGCCTGACGCCGGTCAGCCACACCCAGGGGCATATTCTTGGCGCCGTGATGGTCTTGCATGACGTCACCGAACAACGCGCCTTCGAGCGGGTGCGCAGCGAGTTCGTGTTGCGTGCGTCCCACGAATTGCGTACACCGGTCACGGGCATGCACATGGCGTTCGGACTGTTCCGCGAACGGGCGAAGTTTCCGGCAGAGTCCCGTGAGTCCGACTTGCTCGACACGGTTAACGAAGAAATGCAGCGCCTGATGCAGTTGATCAACGATCTGCTGAACTTCTCGCGTTATCAGAGCGGTTTGCAGAAGCTCACGCTGGCGCCGTGTTCCATCGAGGACCTGCTGGAACAGGCGCGCTTGCGTTTCGCCGATTCGGCGGCCCAGAAGGGCGTTACCCTGCAGGTCGAAGCGCAGGGCCCGCTGCCGCGTTTGCAGGCGGATCAGGCGCAGCTCGATCGAGTCCTCGACAACCTGATCGACAACGCCTTGCGCCACACGGCGCGCGACGGGCTGATCCGCTTGCAGGCCCGACGCCATGGCGAGCGGGTGATCATCAGTGTCGAAGACAACGGCGAAGGGATTGCCTACGGTCAGCAAGGGCGGATCTTCGAACCCTTCGTCCAGGTCGGCAGGAAAAAGGGCGGGGCCGGGCTGGGTCTGGCGCTGTGCAAGGAAATCGTCCAGCTGCACGGCGGGCGGATGGGTGTTTACTCGCGGCCGGGGCAGGGCACGCAGTTCTACATGGCGCTGGCAGTCTAGGCTTCGTCATCGATCCGGCGGCCAGCGAGTCGCCGTCCACGGGTGATCAGCTCGATGAACTGCACTGCGCTGAGGGCATGGGCGAACAACCAGCCCTGACCGAACTTCACGCCCTCGCTGCTCAGCAGCTCGGCCTGGGATTCATATTCGATCCCTTCGGCGATCACCTTCAGGTCCAGCGCCTGAGCCATGTGAATGATGTGCGGCGCGACACCGCTGCTGGCAGCGTCATGGCCGAGGGCGTCGATGAACGCCTTGTCGATCTTCAGGCAGTCTACCGGCAGGGTTTGAAGGTAGGCGAGGCTGCAATAGCCGGTGCCGAAATCGTCGATCAGCACCTGATGGCCGACATCCCGAAGCGCCTGCAGGTTTTCCCGGGCCACCACCACATCGATCAGGCCGCGTTCGGTCACCTCGAACGCAATCTGCCGCGCCGCCACCCGGTGCAGGGTCAGCAGCCGCGCCATGACCTGACCGATGCGCGGCACCATCACGTCGCAAGCTGCCAGGTTCACCGAGATATAAAGCTGCGGATTGGCCCGAAGTAACTGGCCCAACTGCTCGAGCAAGCGTTGCAGGACGAAATCGGTCATCTGGCGAATCTGCCCGGTGTTCTCGGCCATCGGGATGAACAGGTCGGGGCTGGTCAGCGTGCCGTCCGGTCGGCGCCAGCGCAGCAGGGCTTCGGCACCGACGCAGTTGCGGCTGTCGAGATCGAAGATCGGTTGATAGAGCACCTGCAACTCGCCCCGACGGATCGCGCCATGCAACTCGGCGTCCAGCGACTGGCGCTGGCGCACGATCCAGAACACCAGAACGCCCACCAGCGCACCGAGTACCAGACAGAACGGCACCATCCACCACCAGAGTTCCGGAATGTGCATGCCCGAACGCGGGCTGATCAGCACCAGTTGGTATTCCGGGTTGTCGGTGGGCATGCGGTAGATCAGGTGTGACTGGGTGACTTGCAGCGCATCCGGGGTTTTCGGCGGCCAGGGTTCGGTGGGTGGCCAGGCCTGCGGAACGCCGAGTACCGGAATCGCCCGGGTCCCGTGATCCAGCACCACCAGCAGGCTGCTCCCGGGCGACAAGTCGACCATATCGGTCAAATGCCCGCGTGATGTGGCTACGCGAAAGTTGCCGCGCCCGAGCATCAGCGCCGCGCGGTTTTCATCCGGTTCGGTGGTGGTGTTCAGCCAGTAGCTGTAGGTCGGGCCCTTGATGTCGGGAGGACGGATCACCGACAGGCCTTCCTGACGCGGGCGGTTGGAACAGATCCGCGTGGCGTCCATGTAGGCCGCTTCATAGACGAAGCGATAGTTGAACGTCACTTGCTGCAACGTAGCGATCATCTCGTCGTCACAGCTGCGCAAGGGCTGGGCTTCGAGGTCGTCGAGGCTTTCGCGCAGTTGGCCGAACAGTTGCTCCAGACGCGCCAGGAACCGCTCGCCCTGAGCGTTCATTTCCTGGCTTTCGCTTTGTTCGACCTGGCGCATGGCCACGAACAGCCCGCCGGTGATCAGCAGGCTCGCACTGAGGACAGCCGCGATCATCGCCAGAAACCAGGGGCGATAAAACCAGCTACGCAACGTCTCTCGGGTAGCAACCATCATGGATATCCGAAGAATTACCAATGAGTTATAGCTGCTGATTGCGATTTCGCCCTGACCGTCGGGCGGGCGTCATTATTTTGTCTGATTCAGCACCAGCAGCAACGCTGCCGTTTGCGCATCCGGCGTGCCGTCGAAGCGCGTAGGGCGGTAGTGCATCTGGAAGGCCGCGAGCACATGCCGGGTCGCCACATCCAGCTCGCCGGTCTGCGGCGTCGAGTAGCCCAGACGCGCCAGTTGGCTCTGGAACCATGTAATGCTCGGCAGCTCGGCGTCGAACTGCGCCTGTTGGCGTGCCACGGCTTGTTCGTTGGGCCAGAGCCCCAGCCCTTCGGCCGCCAGGCGTTTCCAGGGGAACAGCGGGCCCGGGTCGAGTTTGCGCAGCGGGGCGATGTCGCTATGGCCGATGATGTGGCGCGGACTGATGCCCTGGCGTTTGCTGATGTCCTTGAGCAGGACGATCAGCGACTGCACCTGTGCTTCGCTATAGGGATACCAGAGGCGACCGGTCGGTGTGTCCTTGAAGCCCGGATTGACGATTTCGATGCCGATCGAGCTGGAGTTGAGCCAGGTACGACCTTGCCATTCGCTTTCGCCGGCGTGCCAGGCACGCAGGTTTTCGTCCATCAGCTTGTAGATGGTGGCGTTCTTGTCGTCGCCGATCAGGTAATGGCTGCTGACTTCGCCACGGGTCAGCAACTGCAGTGAGCGTTCGAGCGAGGCGGAGGTGTAGTGCACGATCACGAACTGCACGCGACTGTCGTGATTGACCGAAGGATGGCTGGTGTCAAAACGCGGGCCGCTGGCACAACCGGCCAGTAACAGTAGCGACGCGAGGAAGGTAAAAAATTTCATGGCAGAGGGCAGTACACGCAAGACGATAATGCAACAGTGTAACGTATCGCCTTGCGCTTCGACGCTTAAAGGGCTGATTTAAACAATATGGAACAATTGCCTCAGCCCAGCTCCACCCGGTTACGTCCTGCGTTTTTTGCCCGGTAAAGCGCCTGATCGGCTCTTTTGAGCACCAGATCGCTATGTTCTCCCGGCCGGAACGCCGCCAGTCCCATGGATACGGTGATCGTGACGCGCTCGCCCTTGAAGTGAAACGGGCAGGCTTCGATGGAAGCGCGCAGGGTTTCCAGGAGTTTGGCGCCGACGGCCGGCGGAGTGGCCGGCAGCAGCAATACGAATTCCTCTCCACCAAATCGGGCGATGAAATCGCTGCCCCGCAGGCGCTTGCGCAGCACCGTTGCGATGATCTTCAACACTTTGTCGCCGGCCAGGTGGCCGTAGTTGTCGTTGATTCGTTTGAAGTGATCGAGGTCGAGCATGGCCAGGCTCAGGGTATTGCCGTGCTGCTGCCATTGGGCGATTTCATGTTCGAGCCGTTCGGTCCAGGCGGCGCGGTTGGGCAGGCCGGTGAGCGGATCGATCAGGGCTTTCTGGCGCTGTTCTTCAAGGTGTTCACGATAGCCCAGCGCTTCCTGCTCCATGTGCGCGACGCGCTCGGCCAGGCTTTTCAGGCGTCCGGCGACTTCCTGCTCCCGGGCGTCACGCTGTTTCTGATGCTGATCCATCGTGCCGAGCAGACCTTCGAGGTGGTTTTCCAGCACCTGCTTCAGATCGTCCAGATCGGCCGCTTCCTGCACGCTGTTCTGCAAGCCGTCGACCTGTTCGCGGATCTGCGTGTCCATCGCCCGCGCCGCGGAGCTGTTGTCGGCGTGGCCTTCGCTGGCAGCCTGCAAGTTGCTCTGGAAGGCTTCGAGGCGTTCATTGAGTTGCTGCAAATAAGCTTCGAATTCGTGCTGGCCGCTGTCGGTGATGGCCAGCATCAAGGTCGCCAGATCGTCGAGGATCGGCAGCAGTTCGTACCAGTTCAGCCCATTTTTGAGCCGGTCGCGCATGGCTTCTGCTTGCGGGCGATGGCGCTCCGGCAAGGTCAGGTCATCCAGCAACCCGATCAGCGTGTCTTCGATGTGTTTGGCGACCGAGCTGTAGGACGGCTCCGGCGAGTCCGGCAGGGCGTAGAGAATGTCGTGTTCGGATTGCTCCGGGTCGATGGCGGCCAATGCCTGGGCGATGGGCTCGGGCAGGGGCAGGCTGTCGAGGATCACCGGCGGCGGGGTATCGCCGGGGTGGATCAATTCGTCCGGGTTGATGGCTGTTGGCACAGCCGGCGCGAAAACCGGAGGAGGCGTAAAGGCCTGCGGCTCCGGTTCTGGCTCGGCGGGTTCTGGTTCGCTGGGGGCGGAGGGGGATTCGGTGAGGATTCTGGCCGGCTCGAAGGCCACCACCTCCGGCTCCGCATGATACTCGGGGGTTGGCTCCGGAATTTTCGCGGGTTCGGCCACAGGGGCGGCAACCGGTGCTTGGCTGACGGGCGCAGGGGCGACCGGTTCGGCGCTCGTGACAGGCGCTTCCTGCAAGGGCGCTGTTTCATGCGTGACGGGCGCTTGCTCCGGCTGTGCGGGCGATGCGGCCACGGCAGGCGGGGTCGCCGTCACAGGCGCTTCCTCGTTGTCGCGACTGCCGAACAGACGCTGCAACAACCCTGGCCGTCCCGGTTCCGCCGGCGTCTCCAGCTGGCTCAAGGCCTTGCCCTGCAAGCCGCTGAGTTCGCTGAGCAGCAGCGGCATTTCCCTTGCCTGACTCACCCGGCCGTCCAGCTGCTTGGCGAATTTCTTCAGTGGCTGGGCCACATCCCGGGGTAACGGCAGGGATTGCAGTTGAGTGACCAGCGCAGTCAGCGCAGTGCTGACCTGTTCGATCCGGGTTTCCCGGCGCTGCTCGGAATCGAGCACGGCTTTTTCCAGGCGCGGCAGAAGGGCGGCGAGGCCGGCGTCCATGTCATCGGTGCGCACCACGTCGCGCATCTCTTTCATGCACTGATCGACCACGCGGTCGGTGCCCTCCGCTGCGAGGGTGCTGCGCACCAGCCCTCGGCGCAGCAGGTCGAGCCGGGCGTCCCATCGACGTTCGAGCTTTTCCTGTTGTTCGATGCTTTTGAGGTATTTCTCTTTCCAGCGCTGGGCTTCGTCGCTCATTCAGGGGTTCCGCGAAGGGCAGTGCTCAACGCGGGCAATGCATCGGCCGTGAGCGAACCCGGCAGACGAATCTCTACCGCGACCGGCAGGTGATCGGAAATCGGTTGTGCCAGCACTTCGACCTTTTCCAGAGTCAGGGTCGGGCTGAGCAGAATATGGTCCAGACAGCGCTGGGGGCGCCAGCTGGGAAATGTCGCTTCGAGTTGCGGGGCCAGCAGGCCGAGGTCGCGCAACGGCGAATGTTGCAGCAGATCGCTGGCGTGGGTGTTCATGTCGCCCATCAGCACCTGATGCTTGTAGCCGCCGATCAGTTCGCGGATGTAGGCCAGCTGCATGCTGCGCACCCGGGCGCCGAGCGCCAGGTGCATCATCACCACCACCAGCGCTTCCGGGCCTTCGCCGAAGCGCACCAGAATTGCCCCGCGTCCCTTCGGACCCGGCAGCGGGTGGTCCTCGATCGCCCACGGCCGCAGACGACTGAGCACGCCATTACTGTGCTGGGCCAGTCGGCCAAGGTTGCGATTGAGTTGTTGATACCAGTAGGGGAAGGCGCCGAGCTGGGCCAGGTGTTCGACCTGATTGACGTAGCCCGAACGCAGGCTGCCGCCATCGGCTTCCTGCAGGGCGACCAGATCGAAGTCGCCGAGCAGATTGCCGATCTTTTGCAGATTGCTTGAGCGCCCGGGGTGCGGCAGCAGATGCTGCCAGCTGCGGGTCAGGTAGTGCCGATAGCGCTCGGTGCTGATGCCGACCTGAATATTGAAGCTGAGCAAGCGCAGACGGCTGTCTGCGGGCAGGCCCGTCGATTCCAGGTGATGCTCGTTGACCTGCGGTTCATGCAGGCCAACGAGACGTTCGGTTCCCCAGCGGCGCATGGCGATTGCCGCGCTTAGTTGGCGGCTGCCTTGTTGGTCGCTCGCTCTTTGGCCACCAGTTGGTCAGCCAGCTTCAGCGCCTGTTCGGCGCCGCCGGCAGAGCCGATGTCGAAGCGGTATTTACCGTTGACGATCATGGTTGGAACGCCGGAGATTTCATACTTCTTGGCCAGTTCGCGGGCTTTCACGATCTGCCCTTTGATGGCGAACGAGTCGAAGGTCGCCAGGAACTTGTCCTTGTCCACGCCTTGAGTGGCGAGGAAGTCGGCCATGTCGTTCTTGTCGGTCAGTTTCTTGTGTTCTTTCTGGATCGCGTTGAAAACGGCAGCGTGCACGTTGTGCTCGACACCCATGGCTTCCAGGGTCAGGAACATCTGGCCGTGAGCGTCCCACGGGCCACCGAACATCGCAGGGATGCGCACGAAGTTGACGTCGGACGGCAGTTTTTCAACCCATGGATTGATCACCGGCTCGAACGCGTAGCAGTGCGGGCAGCCATACCAGAACAGCTCGACCACTTCGATCTTGCCAGGCACGGCGACCGGTACCGGGTTGCTCAGTTCGACGTAGGGGGCAGCAGGGGCTTCGGCGGCCTGGGCGGTCACGCCGAACAGGCTGGCAGCGACGAGGGCGGCGCTGATGATCAGATTACGCATGCTTTACTCCTGGACAATTTTGGTCGCCTCGCGCGACCTGTTTTCAGACAGATCCTGGCGGGCATGAGTTCTGTAGTGTAACGGCAGCGGCCACAAAAAAGGGCGGCCAAAGCCACCCTTTTTATACTTGCTGCGACGGATTAATCGAGCGTTAACGTGGCAGGCGTTGGCCATCGCACGCAACGCTCGAATCGCGCGTCTTAGTGCAGGCCCTGAATGTAGCTGGAGACTGCCGCGATGTCTTCGTCGCTCAGCTTGCGGGCGATGGTGCGCATGGTCATCGCGTCGCCGTCGTTGTTGCGGCCGGCTTCTTCCTTGCGGAAATCGGTCAGCTGTTTGGCGATGTACTGAGCGTGTTGGCCACCCAGATGCGGGAAACCGGCGGCTGCGTTGCCGGCGCCGTTCGGCGAGTGGCAACCGGTGCAGGCTGGCAGGCCTTTCTCGAGGTTGCCGCCACGGAACAGGGCTTCACCGCGAGCGACGATCTTCGGATCGGCGGCGCCGACGCTGCCTTTCTGGCTGGCGAAGTAAGCGGCGATGTCGGCCAGGTCCTGATCGCTCAGGTTGGTCAGCAGGCCGGTCATTTCCAGAACGGTGCGCTTGCCCGACTTGATGTCGTGCAATTGCTTGGTCAGGTAGCGTTCACCCTGTCCGGCCAGCTTTGGAAAGTTTGGCGCCATGCTGTTGCCATCCGGGCCATGGCAGGCGCCGCATACGGCGGCTTTTGCCTGGCCTGCGGCTGCATCACCGGCAGCATGGGCGAAGCCTGAGATTCCCACGGTCAACAGCAGACTCACGATCAGTTTGTTCATCAGCTAATCCAACTACGGCTAAGGGTTAAGAGTTATGGACCGGGCTTACTCTCGCTCATCCAGAGGATGAGGGCCTGGTAATCCTCGGCACTGCAGTCCATGCACAAACCACGCGGCGGCATCGCCTTGAAACCCTGGGTCACGTGTTGCACCAGCGTCTCCATACCTTTCGCCAACCTCGGCGTCCAAGCTTCCTGATCGCCTCTTTTGGGCGCCATGGGTAGTTGGCCGGAATGACAGGCTCCACAAACACGGTTGTACACGGCTTCCGGATCCTGTGTAGCCTGTGCGCTGTAAAGCGGCATCAAGACTCCGGCAGCCAGCAGCCATTTCGTCATAAAACGACCTTTTCAGGGTTGAGAGCGTTCTGCGTTCTAATGCGCAATCAAGGTCTGTCGCTCTCGTGAACTTCATCCTTCGCTGGGACAAAGCACACACAAAATCTGCGGCATTATATACTGGCGTCACTGAAACGGAAGCGACACCGCGTTCCGCGCCTAATCCCGGCGCCGCCCACATCGGAAATCCCATGCAACTCAAGAATCCCATCCTCGGCCTGTGCCAACAGTCCACATTCATGCTCAGTGCCGCCAAAGTCGATCAGTGCCCCGACGACGAAGGCTTCGAAGTGGCGTTCGCCGGTCGTTCCAACGCCGGTAAATCCAGCGCGCTGAACACCCTGACTCACGCCAGCCTGGCGCGCACCTCGAAAACCCCGGGTCGCACACAGCTGTTGAACTTCTTCAAGCTAGACGATGAACGGCGTCTGGTCGACCTCCCGGGCTACGGTTATGCAAAAGTACCGATCCCGCTCAAGCAACACTGGCAGCGTCACCTTGAGGCTTACCTCGGTGGTCGCGAGAGTTTGAAGGGTTTGATTCTGATGATGGACATCCGTCATCCAATGACCGACTTCGACCTGCTGATGCTCGACTGGGCCGTTGCGGCCGGCATGCCGATGCACATTCTGCTGACCAAGGCCGACAAGCTGACCTACGGCGCAGCGAAGAACACGCTGCTCAAGGTGCAGTCGGAAATCCGTAAAGGGTGGGGCGATCTGGTAACGATCCAGCTGTTCTCCGCCCCGAAACGCATGGGTCTGGAAGAGGCCTACACTGTGTTGGCGGGCTGGATGGAACTGGCGGACAAAGGTGCTGAATTGCCTGCTGAGTAAATCGCAGGCAAAAAAAGCCCCGGACTTCATATGGGGAGGGAGAAGTTCCGGGGTTTAAGTTCCGAACCGCTAGGGCGGGGTTCAGATATCTGCCAACACTTAACACAACATAGGAGCATCGAAGGGCTTCACCAGCCATTCAGTATCTCTGAGTGCCCTGTCGCAAGATTAGTTCAGATTCTTTTCAAAAAACTTTGGAATAAGCTCAAGAACGATCAGGCCTAAGCCTTTTTCGATGCCTTTGCCGCAACGCTCGGTCGCGGCAAAACCCCGTCCCAGAGGTCTCAGTGAGCCTCGTCCCAATTGTTGCCAACCCCGACTTCCACCAGCAGCGGCACGTCCAGTTTCGCCGCTTCGCTCATGTGTACGCGAATTTCTTCGCGAACCTGATCGACCAGATCCTCGCGAACCTCCAGCACCAGTTCGTCGTGCACCTGCAGGATGACTTTGGCGTCCAGCCCCGAAGTGCTAAGCCAGTTATCCACCGCCACCATGGCTTTCTTGATGATGTCCGCTGCGGTGCCCTGCATCGGCGCGTTGATCGCCGTGCGTTCGGCGGCAGCGCGTTCCTGCGGCTTGTTGGAGTTGATGTCCGGCAGATACAGGCGACGACCGAAGATCGTTTCCACGAAGCCCTGATCCGCTGCCTGGGCGCGGGTGCGATCCATGTACTCGCGAACGCCCGGGTAACGTGCGAAGTAGGTGTCGATGTAGGCTTTGGCGGTCTTGGTGTCGACGCCGATGTCCTTGCCCAGCTTCTGCGCACCCATGCCGTAGATCAGGCCGAAGTTGATCGCCTTGGCGCCACGGCGCTGGTCTGAGCTCACTTCATTCAGCTCGACCTTGAACACTTCGGCTGCGGTGGCGGTGTGCACGTCCAGGTTGTTGCGGAAGGCGTTCATCAGGCCTTCGTCGCGGGACAGGTGGGCCATGATCCGCAGTTCGATCTGTGAGTAGTCCGCCGCCAGCAGTTTGTAGCCTTTCGGCGCGACAAAGGCCTGACGGATGCGTCGGCCTTCGGCAGTGCGCACCGGGATGTTCTGCAGGTTCGGATCGCTGGAGGACAGGCGACCGGTTGAAGCGACGGCCTGATGGTAAGAAGTGTGGATCCGCCCGGTACGCGGGTTGATCTGCTCCGGCAGGCGATCGGTGTAGGTGCTCTTCAGCTTGCTCATGGAACGGTGTTCCATCAGCACTTTGGGCAAGCGGTGATCGTCTTCGGCCAGTTTCGCCAGCACTTCTTCGGCGGT
Organism: Pseudomonas gozinkensis; assembly: GCF_014863585.1. NCBI lineage: Bacteria > Pseudomonadati > Pseudomonadota > Gammaproteobacteria > Pseudomonadales > Pseudomonadaceae > Pseudomonas > Pseudomonas gozinkensis. The sequence goes on from NZ_CP062253.1 coordinate 77,695, forward strand.
GGATGGCTGGCCCTTGGCGGTCTTCTTCAGCACCGGCAGGCCGAGCTTTTCGTAGAGGATCACGCCCAGTTGTTTCGGCGAACCGAGGTTGAACTCTTCACCGGCGATTTCGAACGCTTCGCGCTCCAGTGCGACCATCTTGTCGCCGAGTTCGATGCTCTGAACGCCGAGCAGTGCCGCGTCAACGAATGCGCCTTGACGCTCGATGCGTGCCAGCACCGGCACCAGCGGGATCTCGATGTCAGTCAGCACGCTGGCCAGGCTCGGGATGGCGCTGAGTTTTTCGAACAGCGTCTGGTGCAGGCGCAGGGTCACGTCGGCATCTTCGGCGGCATACGGCCCGGCCTGTTCCAGAGCGATCTGGTCGAAGGTCAGTTGCTTGGCACCTTTGCCGGCGATGTCCTGGAAGCTCACGGTGGTGTGATCCAGGTACTTCTGCGCCAGGCTGTCCATATCGTGACGGGTGGCGGTGGAGTTTAGTACGTAGGACTCCAGCATCGTGTCGAAGGCAATGCCGCGCACGGTGATGCCTTGGCTCTGATCGCCACCTATGGCGCAGTTGGCCAGGATATTCATGTCGAACTTGGCGTGCTGGCCGACCTTGAGCTTGTTCGGGTCTTCGAGGATCGGCTTGAGCGCGCGCAACACGGTGTCGCGATCCAGTTGCTCCGGCACGCCGATGTAGGAGTGGGTCAGCGGGATATAGGCCGCTTCGTTGGCCTGCACCGCGAACGACAAGCCGACCAGTTGCGCCTGTTGCGCGTCGATGCCGGTGGTTTCGGTGTCGAAGGCAAACAGCTTGGCGTTCTTCAGTTTTTCCAGCCAGACGTCGAACCGTGCCTGATCGAGGATGGTTTCGTACGCGGCTTCAGCCGGAGCGGCAGGCACTTCTTCCGCAGGCGCGCTGAACAGATCGCCGGCCGGCTCAGGCGCAGCAGCGTTGCTCAGTTCCAGACGCTTGGCGTCCCGCTCCAGATCGTTGATCCAGCTCTTGAACTCCAGCAGTGTGTAGAGCTCAAGCAGTTTGGCCGAATCTTCCGGGCCCATCTGCAGGTCGTCGAGGCCGATATCCAGCGGCACGTCAACCTTGATGGTCGCCAGTTGATAGGAGAGGAAGGCCATCTCCTTGTGTTCTTCGAGTTTGGCCGGCAGGGTCTTGGCCCCACGGATCGGCAGGGTCGGCACGATGTCGAGCTGCGCATACAGCTCGGTCAGACCGCCGTTGACGCCCACCAGCAGGCCGGATGCGGTTTTCGGGCCGATGCCCGGAACGCCGGGAATGTTGTCGGAAGAATCGCCCATCAGGGCCAGATAATCGATGATCTGCTCCGGAGCGACGCCGAATTTCTCCTTCACGCCGTCCACGTCCATCGAACTACCGGACATGGTGTTGACCAAGGTAATGTGGCCGTCGACCAGTTGCGCCATGTCCTTGTCGCCGGTGGAGATGATCACCGGGCGGTCGGCGGCCGCGCTGCTGCGGGCCAGGGTGCCGATCACGTCATCGGCCTCGACGCCTTCGACGCACAGCAGCGGGAAGCCGAGGGCGATCACGCTCTGGTGCAGCGGCTCGATCTGCACGCGCATGTCGTCGGGCATGCTTGGGCGGTTGGCTTTGTATTCGGCGTACATCTCATCGCGAAATGTCCCACCCTTGGCGTCGAACACCACGGCGAACGGGCTGTCCGGATACTGCTTGCGCAGGCTCTTGAGCATGTTCAGCACGCCTTTGACCGCACCGGTCGGCAGGCCTTTGGAGGTGGTCAGCGGTGGCAGCGCGTGAAAGGCGCGGTACAGGTAAGACGAACCGTCCACCAGGACGAGGGGGGCTTGGCTCATGAGCAGAATCAACCTTTTCGGCGGGCCCGGCGCTAGAATAGCGGGACCGTTGACGACAAAGGGACAAGGTTATCATGCGTACGTTAAATCGCTTGCTGCTGGTCAGTCTGATTGCTGTCTCACCGCTGGCCGCGATCGCGGCGGATGATGCGCCATCGTCGGAGCCGGAAGTTACCATCAGCACACACACGGAAGGCGACAAGGTCATTCAGGAATACAGCCGGAGTGGATTCGTGTATGCGATCAAGGTCACACCGAAGGGCGGCAAGCCCTATTTTCTGGTGCGCGCCGATGGTTCGGACGTGAACTACATCCGATCCGACCAGCCGGATATGCTGATTCCGTCGTGGGAAATCTTTACCTGGAAGTAAGTTTCCTGACTTTTAATCGGCGCCGTTTGATGGCGGCGCCAGAACTGAGCAGTTTTTAACCATGTCTGTGTTCACCCCCCTGGCTCGGCCTGAGCTGGAAACCTTTCTCGCCCCTTACGGGCTCGGCCGTCTGCTCGATTTCCAGGGGATCGCCGCCGGCAGCGAAAACACCAACTTCTTCATCAGCATGGAACAGGGTGAGTTCGTCCTGACCCTGGTCGAACGCGGCCCGGTGCAGGAAATGCCGTTCTTCATCGATCTGCTCGACGTCCTCCACGAAGCCGACCTGCCGGTGCCTTACGCACTGCGCACCACCGACGGTGTGGCCCTGCGCGAGCTGAAAGGCAAACCGGCGCTACTGCAACCGCGCCTGGCCGGCAAGCACATCAAGCAGGCCAACGCCCAGCATTGCGCGCAGGTCGGTGAGTTGCAGGCGCATCTGCACCTGGCGACCCAGGGCAGCAAGATGATCAAGCGCAAGACCGATCGTGGCCTGGACTGGATGCTGGAGGAGGGCACGCAGTTTCTGTCGCACCTGAGCGACGAGCCGCGCGCGCTGCTGCAAACTGCGCTAAACGAAATCACGCAACAGAAAGAGAAAATTCTCGCGCTGCCACGGGCGAACATCCACGCTGACCTGTTCCGCGACAATGCGATGTTCGAAGGCACGCACCTGACCGGGCTGATCGACTTCTACAACGCCTGCTCCGGGCCGATGCTCTATGACGTGGCGATTGCCCTGAACGATTGGTGTTCGGACGATGACGGCCTGATCGACGGCCCGCGTGCGCGTGCGTTCCTGGGTGCCTACGCGGCACTGCGTCCATTCACGGCGGCCGAGGCTGAACTGTGGCCGACCATGCTGCGAGTGGCTTGCGTGCGGTTTTGGCTATCGCGCCTGATTGCGGCGGAATCGTTCGCCGGGCAGGACGTGCTGATTCACGATCCGCAAGAGTTCGAGCAGCGGCTGACGCAGCGTCAGCAGGTCAGCACACCGCTACCTTTTGCCCTGTAAAAGAAAAAACCGCAGCCTGTGCAGGCTGCGGTTTTTTTGTATCAGAGCGACTCGAGACAACCCGCCAGATCATTCCCCAGCTTCTCCAGCACTTGCTCATAACCCTGAGCCGTCGCTGGCGTGTACCCGCCCAACGCATCCAGCTCTGCCAGTTTCACCGGCAGGCCCGCCACCAGGGTTTCCGCCAGACGTGGGCGCAACGGCGGTTCACTGAATACGCAAGTCTTGCCGACTTCCTGCAAGCGCGCGCGCATTGCCGCCACGTGCTGGGCGCCCGGCTGCACTTCCGCCGCGACGCTGAACACGCCGGTGTGTTTCAAGCCGTAGGCCTCTTCGAAATAGTCGAAGGCTTCATGGAAGACGAAGTAGGGTTTGCTTTCAACACCGGCCAGACGTTTCTTCAAACGCTGATCCAGTGCGTCCAGACGCTCATCGAACGCCTTGGCGTTGCTCTGATAGCGCTCGGCATTGGCCGGGTCGGCGGAGCTCAGGTCAGCGGCCATCTTGTCGGCAATAACCCGCGCGTTCACCGGCGATAGCCACAGATGCGCATCGAGGCTGCCCGGGCGATGGTCGTGATCGTGTTCGTCGGCCTCTTCGGCATGGGAATGACTGTCCGCAGCGAAGCGGCGCAGCTTCATGCCCGGCAGGTCCTGTACCGCAACGCTCGGCAGCGTACGACCATTCAGCACACGAGGCAGGAAACCTTCCATGTCCGGGCCGATCCAGTACAGCAGGTCCACCGATTGCACCTTGCGCACGTCGGACGGACGCAGCGCGTAGTTATGCGGTGAAGCGCCCGGTGGCAGCAGCACTTCCGGAATCGCCACGCCGTCCTGCACCGCAGCGGCAATCAATTGCAGGGGCTTGATGCTGGTGAGGACTCTGACCTCGGCCTGAGCCGGACCGATCAGCAGAAAACCGGTGATGAATACGACAAAAACAGAAAAAAGTCGGGACACGATGACCACTCAATGAGGCGAGAACGGGTAACATAATAACGTCTCTAACCAAACTCGTCGCCGCTCATGCCTATTACACCGATTGCCAGCCGTCCCCACGACCACTCGCACTGCGTTCACAGCGCGCTGTCCGAGGCCGATGCCCTGTGTGCACAGAAAGGCTTGCGCCTGACCGCGCTGCGCCGGCGCGTGCTGGAACTGGTCTGGCAGAGCCACAAGCCGCTGGGTGCCTACGACATTCTGGCGGTGCTCAGCGAGCAGGACGGCCGCCGCGCCGCGCCGCCGACCGTGTACCGGGCGCTGGATTTCCTGCTGGAAAACGGCCTGGTGCACCGCATCTCCTCGCTGAACGCCTTCGTCGGCTGCGTTCACCCGAAACATTCGCACCAGGGTCAGTTCCTGATTTGCCGCGAATGCCACGCCGCCATCGAACTTGAGCAAAAAACCATCAGCGACGCCATCGTCCACAGCGCCAAGGATGTCGGCTTCATCGTCGAAGCCCAGACTGTCGAAGTAGTCGGTCTCTGCTCCGGTTGCCGGGGGGCTTGATGAGTGACGCGCTGATCCGTCTGGAGCAGGTGGCGGTCCGGTTTGCCGGGCAGAACGTGCTGGACAACATTCACCTGAGCGTCGAGCCGGGGCAGATCGTCACCCTGATCGGCCCCAACGGCGCCGGCAAGACCACGCTGGTGCGCGCCGTGCTTGGGTTGCTGAAACCCGACAGCGGCAGCGTCTGGCGCAAGCCGAAACTGCGCGTCGGCTACATGCCGCAAAAACTGCACGTCGACCCGACCTTGCCGCTGTCGGTGCTGCGCTTTCTGCGGCTGGTGCCGGGCGTCGATCGCCCACGTGCGCTGGCGGCACTCAAGGAAGTCGGCGCCGAGCACGTTATCGACAGCCCGGTGCAAAGCGTTTCCGGCGGTGAAATGCAGCGCGTGCTGCTGGCCCGTGCCTTGCTGCGCGAGCCGGAACTGCTGGTGCTCGACGAGCCGGTGCAGGGCGTCGATGTGGCCGGGCAAGCCGAGCTGTACAGCCTGATCACCCGTCTGCGCGACCGTCACGGCTGTGGCGTATTGATGGTTTCCCACGATCTGCATCTGGTGATGAGCACCACCGATCAGGTGGTGTGCCTCAACCGTCATGTCTGCTGCTCCGGGCATCCCGAGCAGGTCAGCGGCGATCCGGCTTTCGTCGAGCTGTTCGGCAATAACGCGCCAAGCCTGGCGATCTATCACCACCATCATGACCACGCCCACGACCTGCACGGTTCGGTGGTCAAGGGGCCGCTGTCGGCTCAACCTCACGTTCACGGAGATAGCTGCAAGCATGGCTGATTTTCTGTTCTACGCCCTGCTTGCAGGTCTGGCGCTGGCGGTGGTCGCGGGGCCGCTCGGCTCGTTCGTGGTCTGGCGGCGCATGGCCTATTTCGGCGATACCCTGTCCCACGCCGCGCTGCTCGGCGTGGCGCTGGGCTTTCTGCTGGATGTCAGCCCGACCGTCGCGGTCACCGTCGGCTGCCTGCTGCTGGCGGTGTTGCTGGTGACTTTGCAACAGCGTCAGCCGCTGGCGTCCGACACGCTATTGGGCATTCTTGCGCCGAGCACGCTCTCTCTCGGGCTGGTGGTACTAAGCTTCATGCATGAAGTGCGGATCGACCTGATGGCCTACCTGTTCGGCGACCTGCTGGCGATCAGCCCGACCGATCTGGCGTGGATCCTCGGCGGCAGCGCGGCTGTGCTGGTGTTGCTGGTGACCTTGTGGCGCCCGCTGCTGGCGATTACCGTGCACGAAGAACTGGCCAAAGTCGAAGGCCTGCCGGTGGCCGGTTTGCGCATGGCGCTGATGCTGTTGATCGCGGTGGTGATCGCAGTGGCGATGAAAATCGTCGGTGTGTTGCTGATTACTTCGCTATTGATCATCCCGGCGGCTGCGGCACAGCGTCACGCCCGTTCGCCGGAGCAGATGGCACTGGGCGCAAGCGTGCTGGGCATGCTCGCCGTGTGTGGCGGGCTGGCGCTGTCCTGGTTCAAGGACACCCCGGCCGGCCCGTCAATCGTTGTGACGGCGGCCGCACTGTTTCTGCTGAGTTTTGTTCTGCCCCGTCGAGGGGTGTAGACTTGCTCGTTTTTTGCGCAAATAGAGAGTCGCAGGAATGAAGCCGTTCGCCTCCCGTTATCTGCTCCTTGTGGCCTTTTCAGTGCTGCTGGGCGCCTGCCAAAGCACGCCACCGGTGGCCGAAGTCCCCGATGCGCGGGCTACGGCCATCGCACAGCTGGAGCAAAGCCTGGCCAGCAGCGAACTGGCCACTGCCGAAGACCAATTGGCAGCCTTGCAGGCCGAGACACCCAACGATCAATCCCTCGAGCAATACCAGCGTCAGTTGGCCGAAGCCTATCTGCGTCGCAGCCAGATCGTCCTGCAGAAGGGCGATGTAAATGCGGCCGCGACCGCGCTGGCACGTGCCCGCGTGCTGATGCCCAAGGCCCCGGCACTGACCGGTGGCGTCAATGGCGCCATCACTGAAGCGCGCAAGGCCGAGCTGGAGAAAGCTGAAGCAGCACTTCAGGCCGCTGAAGCCAAGCCGAAAGCCAAGGTGATCGATCCGACCGCCGAAAACACCACGGTTGCGCTGAACATCACCGATAGCCGCAAACTTCGCCGCCAACTGGATGCGATCGCCGCCGATGTGGTGAATTACGACTGTGCGGTGAGCATTCAGGCTCCGCGCACCAATGATTACCCGTGGCTGGCAACACTGATCACCAAACGCGTGAAGAAGCTCGATCCGGATTTCGATCTGAAGATCGAGAAACAGATTCTGCGCACGGTGCCGGCGCAGATGGTTCTGAGCCCGCGTAAACCTTAAAGGCTTCGTCGGAACGCCGCCCGGAGCAAGCTCGCTCCCACAGGTACAGCGTGAACCCTGTGGGAGCGAGCTTGCTCGCGAAAGCGTCCTTTCAGCCAGCGAAGACCTTAAGCGGGAATGGCCTTGGCCTTAGGCTCCCGATCCCAGACCCGGTGCTGCCCGATCGCCGCAAAGAACGGCTGGGTCAACGCCTTCACATCCTTGCCCTCGATCAGCCCCGCATCCGCCTCCAGCTTCAGCACATCCAGCAACTGCTTGGCCTCGCCGTGCAGTGCGATTGCCTTCAAATGCTTGTACGCCTCCAGCAGGTAATGCAACGCCACACCGTCACCGCTCAACGCCTTGACCGACGCTGCGCCACCCGGCACGAATACCGCGTCGAACGCCACCGAAGGTAAACCTTCCATCGACGCATCCACCGCCAGGCTCTTGCCATCGGCGGTTTTCACCGGCGCCGAGGTCGGGCCGAGCAGTTTGGCGTGCGCACCTTCAGCCGCCAAAGCGGCCTTCATCGCATCAATCGCCGCACCATCGACGCCGTTGGCCGCAAGGATCGCGACTTTTCGCGTCTTGATGTTCTCCGGCAGCAGGTTGGCCTGACTCAGCGATGGCGAGTGATCCAGTGATGTCTTTGGCACATCGACCGTGCCTTTGGCCGGTGCCGGCAAGCCAAGGTTCTGCGCCACGCGCTTGGCCAGTTCCAGATCGATGTTGGCCAGGATCTCGTTCACTTCCCGTGCCCGAATATGCTCGCGCTCAACCTTGCCCAGTTCGAAGCTGTAGGCCGAGATGATGTGTTCCTGCTCGTGCTTGCTCATGCTTTTGAAGAACAGCCGCGCCTGGGAGAAGTGGTCGCTGAACGACTCGCTACGCTGGCGGATCTTGTTGGCGTCGATGCGTTCCGGATAACTCTCGAACCCGCCGTCCTGGGCGGCCGGTGGGGTTTCTTTCGGCCAGCCGCCATCAATCGAGTTCGGCTCATAAGAAGCGCGGCCTTTGTCGATCACCGTGCGGTGCTGGGCATCGCGCTGGCCGTTGTGGAACGGTGCGACCGGTCGGTTGATCGGAAGCTCATGAAAGTTCGGCCCGCCGAGTCGGCTGATCTGCGTGTCGGTGTAGGAAAACAGTCGACCTTGCAGCAGCGGGTCATTGGAGAAGTCGATCCCCGGCACGATATGGCCGGGGCAGAACGCGACCTGCTCGGTCTCGGCGAAGAAGTTGTCCGGGTTGCGGTTGAGGGTCATCTTGCCCAGCGGCGTGATCGGGACGATTTCCTCGGGAATCAGTTTGGTCGGGTCGAGGATGTCGAAATCGAAGTCGTGCTCGTTTTCCTCCTCGATGATTTGTACGCCGAGTTCCCATTCCGGGTAGTCCCCGGTCTCGATGGCCTCCCAGAGATCGCGCCGATGGTAGTCAGTGTCTTTACCGGCGAGCTTCTGCGCCTCGTCCCACACCAGCGAACAGGTGCCGGCGGTAGGGCGCCAGTGGAATTTGACGAAGCGTGATTTACCCTCGGCGTTGATCAGGCGGAAGGTGTGCACGCCAAAGCCCTGCATGCTGCGCAGGCTTTTCGGGATGGCCCGGTCGGACATGGCCCAGATGACCATGTGCGCCGATTCCGGCACCAGCGACACAAAGTCCCAGAAGGTGTCGTGGGCCGAGCCGCCGGTAGGGATTTCGTTGTGCGGTTCTGGTTTTACGGCGTGGACGAAGTCAGGAAACTTGATTGCGTCCTGTATGAAAAATACCGGCATGTTGTTGCCGACCAGATCGAAGTTGCCTTCGTCGGTGAAGAACTTCACGGCAAAACCACGTACGTCACGCACCGTATCGCCGGAGCCACGCGGCCCTTGCACCGTGGAAAAACGCACGAACACCGGAGTTTTCTTCCCCGGATCCTGCAGGAAACCGGCCTTGGTCAGCGTCGAATGGTTCTCGTAACTCTGAAAGAAACCATGGGCGCCGGTGCCGCGGGCGTGGACGATGCGCTCCGGAATCCGCTCATGGTCAAAGTGCGTGATCTTTTCACGCATGATGAAGTCTTCCAGCAGCGACGGCCCGCGAGCACCGGCCTTGAGGGTGTTCTGGTTGTCCGCGACCTTCACACCCTGATTGGTGCGCAAGGCCTGGCCGGTGGCGTCGGAGCGAAATTTTTCCAGGCTGTCGAGTTTGGCGTTGGTGTTGGCGCGATCCGGGGTATCGGTGCCGGCCAGTTCACTTTTGGAAGGGACAGTTTTTTTGCTGCTCATCAGACGTAAACTCCTCGTTTGACCCCGGTGTTGCCGAGGCTCTTGAGTGGTTTCCGGGCACGGTACCCGGAGTTTCAAGTCGCTTACTTAGTGACTGACGAGGATTTTGGCCGTTCCTTTTTTATGACCTTTGATCGCGTTATTGCCAAATGAAAGGTTGAATGCGGAATAAATGCTAATAACCTCTATACGGACAGGCTAAAATGCGCGCCCGGCTAACCGCTGATCCTTTTCCAACGCGCCCCACAAGGTTCGCTACGTGATCGAGTTTCAAAACGTCCATAAGACTTACCGCGTCGCCGGTAAGGACATCACCGCGCTGCACCCGACCAGCTTCTCCATCGAGAACGGTCAGGTGTTCGGCCTGATTGGCCATTCCGGTGCGGGAAAAAGTACCCTGCTGCGTCTGATCAATCGCCTGGAGCAATCCAGTGGCGGCAAGATCATCGTCGACGGCGAAGAAGTCACCGCGCTGGACGCCAACGGCCTGCGCCGTTTCCGTCAGCAGGTCGGGATGATCTTCCAGCACTTCAACCTGCTGGCATCCAAGACCGTGGCCGACAACGTCGCGCTGCCGCTGACCCTGGCCGGTGAACTGTCCCGTGCCGAGATCGACCAGCGTGTGGCCGAGTTGCTGGCGCGGGTCGGCCTGTCCGATCACGCCAAAAAGTACCCGGCACAGCTGTCCGGCGGTCAGAAGCAGCGCGTCGGCATCGCCCGCGCTCTGGCGACCAAGCCGAAAATCCTGCTGTGCGACGAAGCCACCAGCGCCCTCGACCCGCAGACCACAGCGTCGGTCCTGCAACTGCTGGCCGAGATCAACCGCGAGTTGAAACTGACCATCGTCCTGATCACTCACGAGATGGATGTCATCCGCCGCGTGTGCGATCAGGTCGGTGTGATGGATGCCGGTGTGATTGTCGAGCAAGGTTCGGTGGCCGATGTGTTCCTGCATCCGAAGCACCCGACCACCAAGCGCTTTGTTCAGGAAAGCGAGCAGATCGACGAAAGCGAGCAGCGCGATGACTTCGCTCACGTGCCGGGCCGCATCGTGCGTCTGACCTTCCAGGGCGAAGCGACCTACGCGCCGTTGCTCGGTACCGTCGCCCGGGAAACCGGTGTGGACTACAGCATCCTGGCCGGTCGTATCGACCGCATCAAAGACATTCCTTACGGGCAATTGACCCTCGCCGTCACCGGTGGCGACATGGAAGCGGCCTTCGCCCGCTTCACCGCCGCTGACGTTCACATGGAGGTGTTGCGCTAATGGAAGACCTGATGAATTTCTTCACCAATATCGACTGGTACGAAATCTGGCTCGCCACCGGCGACACCATGATGATGCTCGGCGGTTCGCTGCTGTTCACCGTGCTGCTCGGCCTGCCGCTGGGCGTGCTGCTGTTCCTGTGCAGCCCGCGTCAGTTGCTCGAAGCCAAAGGCGTATACGCGCTGCTGTCGCTGGTGGTGAACATCCTGCGTTCGCTGCCGTTCATCATTCTGTTGATCGTGATGATCCCGTTCACCGTGCTGATCACCGGCACCTCGCTGGGCGTGGCCGGTGCGATTCCGCCGCTGGTAGTGGGTGCGACGCCGTTCTTCGCGCGGCTGGTGGAAACCGCCCTGCGTGAAGTCGATCGCGGCATCATCGAAGCAACCCAGTCGATGGGCGCGACTACCCGCCAGATCATCATGAACGCGTTGCTGCCGGAGGCCCGTCCGGGCATCTTCGCAGCGATTACGGTGACGGCGATTACACTGGTTTCCTACACGGCGATGGCCGGTGTGGTCGGTGCCGGTGGCCTGGGTGACCTGGCGATCCGTTTCGGCTATCAGCGGTTCCAGACCGACGTGATGATCGTGACCGTGGTGTTGCTGCTGATTCTGGTGCAAGTGCTGCAAATGGTTGGCGACCGACTGGTCGTGCACTTCTCGCGCAAATAACCGGTTTTGTAATGACATGAGCCGGCCATTCGCTGGCAGGCGCCAGACGGGCGCCGTAAAAAGGAGTTAGCTGAATGAAAAAACTGATCGTTGCCCTGGCTGCCGTTGCAGCGTTCTCGGCCCACGCCGACGAAACCCTGACCGTTGCTGCCACCCCGGTGCCGCACGCGGAAATCCTCGAGTTCGTGAAGCCGGTACTGGCCAAAGAAGGCGTGGATCTGAAGGTCAAGGTCTTCACCGACTACGTTCAGCCGAACGTACAAGTGGCCGAGAAGCGTCTGGACGCCAACTTCTTCCAGCACCAGCCGTACCTCGATGAGTTCAACAAGGCCAAGGGCACCAGCCTGGTGTCCGTGACCGGCGTGCACCTGGAACCGCTGGGCGCCTACTCCAGCAAGTTCAAGAAAATCGAAGAGCTGCCAAGCGGCGCCAACGTGGTGATCCCGAACGACGCCACCAACGGCGGCCGTGCGCTGTTGCTGCTGGCCAAGGCTGGTGTGATCACCCTGAAGGATCCGACCAACATCCTGTCGACCGTCAAGGACATCGCCCAGAACCCGAAAGACCTGAAGATCCGTGAACTGGAAGCCGCGACCATCCCGCGCGTGTTGACCCAAGTGGACCTGGCGCTGATCAACACCAACTACGCGCTGGAAGCCAAGCTCGATCCGTCCAAGGACGCGCTGGTCATCGAAGGCAGCGACTCGCCTTACGTGAACATCCTGGTGTCCCGTGCGGACAACAAGGACAGCGACGCCATGAAGAAACTGGCCGCTGCGCTGCACAGCCCGGAAGTGAAGAAATTCATTACCGAGAAGTACAAAGGCGCGGTGTTGCCGGCGTTCTGACTCACATAGTTGCAACGAAAAAGGGGACGCCAGTGGCGTCCCCTTTTTTGTGCCCGAAACACCGTCCCTTGTGGGAGCGAGCTTGCTCGCGAAAGCGGTGTGTCAGTCAATACAGCTGTTGAATGTGCTGGTCTCTTCGCGAGCAAGCTCGCTCCCACATTGAACTGTGGTGATCTTATTTGCGGTTCAACATCACCGGCAACTGAGCCACCAGCTTGGCGTTGTTCAGCGGCGCCCGGATAAACCCGCGCTGTGTCCCGTCCGGCCCGATCACCGCCAGGTTACCGCTGTGATCCACCGTGTAATTCGGCTTGCTGGTGTCCGCCGGAATGAACGGAATGCTCACCGCGTTCGCCACCTTCTGCAGCTCGTCGATCGACTTCGGCGTCAGGCCGATGAACTGTGGATCGAAGTAACCCAGGTACTGCTTCAACTGTGCAGGGTTGTCGCGGTTCGGGTCGACGCTGACCAGCACGATCTGCAATTTATCCACAGCATCCTTCGGCAGTTCGCTCTTGATCTGGCGCAGCTGGGCGAGGGTGGTCGGGCAGATGTCCGGGCAGAAGGTGTAGCCGAAGAACAGCAGGCTCCACTTGCCCTTGAGCTCGTTGACCGTGACCGGTTGGCCGTCCTGATTGGTCATCGTCACGTCCGGCAGGTTGCGGCTCTGCGGCAGCAGGATGATGCCGGCGTCGATCAGTGCGGTCGGGTCGCCCTGGCCCTTGCCGCTCAGCACTTTGTTGACGGTCAGGCCGAGGATCAGCGCGATCACGGCGACGAGGATGAAGACGGTTTTCTGGGTTCGAGTCATAGGTTCAACAGTAAGTAGTGGTCTACGAGCAGGGCGATGAACAGCAGAAACAAGTACCAGATAGAGTACTTGAAGGTGTTGATCGCCGCGTGCGGCCGAGTGCCACGGTACAGCACCACGGCCCATTGCAGAAACCTTGCGCCCAGCCCGAGCGCGCAGATCAGGTACAGCAGACCGCTCATGTGGATCACATACGGCAGCAGGCTGACCGCCAGCAGGGCGAAGGTGTACAGCAAAATGTGCACCTTGGTGTAGTGCTCGCCGTGGGTGACCGGCAGCATCGGAATGTCGGCCTTGGCGTATTCCTCCTTGCGGTGAATGGCCAGCGCCCAGAAATGCGGCGGGGTCCAGGCGAAGATGATCAGCACCAGCAGCAACGGTTCAGCGCTGACGTGGCCGGTGGCGGCGGTCCAGCCGAGCAACGGCGGGGCAGCGCCGGCAAGGCCGCCGATGACGATGTTCTGCGGCGTCGCGCGTTTGAGGAAACCGGTGTAGATCACCGCGTAGCCGAGCAGCGAGGCCAGGGTCAGCCAGGCGGTCAACGGATTGGTGAAAGTCAGCAACAAGGCCTGGCCAAGCAGCGCCAGCACCAGCGCAAAGGTCAGTGCTCCTGTGGGCGAAACACGGCCCTCGGCCAGCGGCCGTTTATGGGTGCGGGCCATGACCGCATCGATGCGCCGGTCCACCACATGATTGACCGCCGCCGCGCCACCGGCACACAAGGCGATCCCCAGATTGCCGAACACCAGCACCGTCCACGGCACCCCGGCGCGGGTCGCGAGGAACATGCCCACCAGCGAGGTGATCAGCATCAGCACCACGACTTTCGGTTTGGTCAGCTCCAGGTAATCACGCCACAGCGCCTGCGCCGGACGTTCGCCGATCAGAATCGCCATGGCGTCTCTCCTTTAATAGTGATGGGCGCCGCCGAGTGTTTGCGCGGGCTCAGGCGCCAGCGCGCGATCATCGGTTGCTTGACCCGGACCAGGCTGGTGCGCGCGTGATAGTTGACCAGCACCATCGTCAGCAGCAGCGCTGCGCCGCCAGCGTTATGCGCCACGGCCACCGGCAGCGGCAGATGGAACAGCACGTTGCTGATGCCGAGGGTGATCTGCGCGGCGAGGGCGATCAGCACCAGTCCGGCCAGTCGGGTCATGCCCACCACTTTCAGTTGCCAGGCCAAGCCGAGCAGGACGAGCGTGACCAGCAGTGCGCCGATGCGATGAGTCAGGTGAATCGCTGTGCGTGCATCGCTGTCGAGTTGCCCGCCGAGGTAATTCGGGCCGATGTGTTGGGTCAGGTGAAAGCCGTTGGCGAAGTCCGCCGGCGGTAGCCATTGACCGTGGCAGGTCGGGAAGTCGATGCAGGCCACGGCCGCATAGTTGGAACTGACCCAGCCGCCGAGAGCAATCTGGCCGATCACCAGCAACAGGCCGGCAGTGGCCCAATATTGCAGACGCTTGGGCACGGTCAGTGCCGGCAACACGCCGGACAGTCGCAACGTCAGCAGAAACAGCAGACTCAAGGTCGCGAAGCCACCGAGCAAATGCCCGGTCACCACTTGCGGCCAGAGCTTGAGCGTCACCGTCCACATGCCGAACGCCGCCTGGGCAAACACCACCGCCAGCAGAAACAGTGGCAGTTTCAGCGGTTGCCCGGGATGACGACGATTGACCCACGCCCGCCCGGCCAGTATCGAGATCAGCATCCCGAGGGTGCCGGCGAAGTAGCGGTGGATCATCTCGTTCCAGCCTTTATGCGCTTCCACCGGCGAGTCGGGGTAATGCAGTTCGGCATGGGCCAGTTGGGCTTCGCTTTTCGGCACGCTGATGAACCCGTAGCAGCCCGGCCAGTCGGGACAGCCGAGGCCGGCGTGGGTCAGGCGGGTGTAGGCGCCGAGCAGCACCACGATCAGCGCCAGCAGGGTGGCAAACAGCGCGAGGCGAAATCCAGGTTTGGCCATGACGATGCCCTTATCCGATGTTCGACAGTTTCAGCAGGTGGCGCAGGTCGTTGAGCAGATCCTTGCCCTTGACGCTCGGGTCGTAGCGCAGCACGAGGTTGCCGTGGGGATCGATGATCCAGAGTTGCGGCGTGGCCTTGTCGCCGGTGGCCTTGCTGAAGGTGGCTGCGTCCAGCGGGTAGCGTTGCAGTTGCGGATATTCGCGGGTCAGCTTGGCTTCGTAGTCGGCGGCCAGTGGTTGCGCAGCGGCCAGGGCGTGGCTGGCGCGCCCGGCTTCGCGGCCCAGACCGATCTGGATCTGCCGCGCCAGGTACACCAGTTGCTGGCAGTCCACCGCGCAATCCTTCGGCGCGGTCACCAGCATCTGCCAGCGCGTTTCGTCAGCCTGAATGCCGAGGTCGGCGCGGGTCTGGCCGTTGCCGATCAGTTCGCCGTGATAGCTGCGACCTTCCGGCACCCAGAACTGCAACTTGTACATGCCGGTGGCGAGGATCATCGGACCGACCACGCCGAGCACGATCAACAGCAGCTGGATGCGTCCGCGACGGCGACTGGCCGGGGCTTTTGCTTCAGACATGCTGGGTGGATTCATGGCCGCTCCCATGGTGTTTCTCCTTTGCGTTGTGCCAGCCGAGATAGAGGTAGAGACCGAACAGGGCGGTGGCCATGGCGAACCACTGCACGGCGTAACCGAGGTGTTTTTCCGGGCCCATGGCAACTACCGGCCAGTCGGCCTGATAGCTGGCGGGACCGGGTTCAGCACGTAATTCGTAGGCGAAGCCGTCGCGTTGGAGGGTTTTCCACAGCTTCGCGGGGTCGATGGCGGTGACGGTTTGCGGCCAGGTGCTGCTGACCGGATCGGCATGCAACTGGAAGGTCGCGCCGGGGGCGATGTACACCCAGGCATCCACGCTCACGGCGTCGGCCGGTGTGTTGAATTGCGGTGCCGTGCGCCGGTCCGGCCACGGCAGCCAGCCGCGATTGACCAGCAGCCACTGGCCGCTGCGTTGATCCTGAAACGGTTGCAGCAATTCGACGCCGACCTTGCCGTTGCGCTGACGGTTGTCCAGCAGCAGGCTGTGGGCGGCATCGAACTGGCCGTGCAGATGCACCCGGCGAAACGCCGGATCGGCGCTGTGCAGCAACTCGGTGCTGGCCATTGGTTCGGCGGCGCGGCGCTCGGCGTAGCTGGCGAGCAGGGCGGTTTTCTCCGCGCCCCGGCCCAGTTGCCAGAAGCCCAGCGAGATCAGCAACGGAAGCATCAGGCCGACCACCAGTGTCGGCACCACACCCGGCCGGAAGCGCTTCATGGCCGCGCCAGAAAATCAGTGTGCGCGATCGCTATACTCAACTGCATCGCTTGTTCCCCCGGAGTTCTTCCCATGCTCAAAGCAGCCATCGTCCTGATGCTGATTGCCACGGTGATCAGCCTGTTCAGCGGCCTGTTTTTCCTGGTCAAGGACGACAGCAGCTCGAATCGCCTGGTGATCGCCTTGAGTGTTCGGGTGGCATTGGCCGCTTGCACCGTCGGCTTGATTGCCTGGGGTTTCTACAGCGGCCAACTG
Organism: Pseudomonas gozinkensis; assembly: GCF_014863585.1. Lineage (NCBI taxonomy): Bacteria > Pseudomonadati > Pseudomonadota > Gammaproteobacteria > Pseudomonadales > Pseudomonadaceae > Pseudomonas > Pseudomonas gozinkensis. Next base: position 94,125 of record NZ_CP062253.1, read on the forward strand.
GTGTCGCACGCGCCTTGGTAGCTCTGTTCCTCAGAGCACATAAACGAAGATGAACAAACCGATCCACACCACATCGACGAAGTGCCAATACCAGCTCGCCGCTTCAAAACCGAACTGATGTTCGTTGTCGAAGTGGCCCTTCATGATGCGCATCAGCATCACGAACAGAATGATCGTGCCGATGGTGACGTGGGCGCCGTGGAAACCGGTGAGCATGAAGAACGTCGCGCCGTAGATGCCCGAGCCGAGGGTCAGCCCCAGTTCGTGGTAGGCGTGGATGTATTCTTCGGCCTGGAAGCCGAGGAACGCGCAGCCCAGCAGCACGGTGATCGCCAGCCACAGTTTCAGCGCACCACGATGGCCTTTCTTCAGGGCGTGGTGGGCGATGGTGATGGTCACGCTGGAGCTCACCAGCAGGATGGTGTTGATCAGCGGCAGGCCCCAGGGGCTGATGACTTCCTTGGGCGGCGGGAACAGTTTTGGATCCGGCGTGTGCAGCAGCGGCCAGGTGAACTGGAAGTTCGGCCAGAGCATGTGGGCGATGCCTTTGGTGCCTTCGCCGCCCAGTGCCGGGCCGGAGATGTGCCGCACATAGAACAGCGCGCCGAAGAAGGCGATGAAGAACATCACCTCGGAGAAAATGAACCAGCTCATGCCCCAGCGGAACGAGCGGTCCAGTTGCGGGCTGTACAACCCCGCGCGGCTTTCCTTGATCACCGCGCCGAACCAGCCGAACAGCATGTACGCCAGCAACAGGCCGCCGACGAAAAAGATCAGCGGGCCGTGGGATTCCGGGCGCGCAGCCTTCAGATCGTTGAACCAGGTCGCCAGACCGTACACGGTGACGAACATCCCCACCGTGGCGACGATCGGCCACTTGCTCTGGGCCGGGACGTAATAGTGCTCATGAGTTGCCATTTATTGTTCTCCTTATCGGGCACGCTTAACCGCCAGTGTTTGCAGCCACCGGAGGATGTCGGGCGGTGATATCGAACAGCGTGTAGGACAGCGTCAGGTGCTTCACGTCCTTGGGCATGTCGCGGTCAACGATGAAACGCACCGGCATTTCGATCTGCTGACCGGGCTGCAGCACCTGCTGGGTAAAGCAAAAGCATTCGGTCTTGTGGAAATACGCCGCCGCATTGCTCGGCGCGATGCTCGGTACGGCTTGAGCGCTCATCGGTTTGTCGGTGGGGTTGCGCGCGATGAAGATCATCTCGTTCACCGCGCCGGGGTTGGCCGTCAGTTCGTCATGCTTGGGGTAAAAATCCCACGGCATGTCGGCGGTGTTGGTCGACAGGAACTGCACCCGCACCTGCCGCGAGGCATCGACGGTCTGCTCGCCTTCGTATTGCCCGGCAGTCTTGCCGTTGATGCCGAAGGCCTTGCACATCACGTCGTAGATCGGCACCAGGGCAAAGCCGAAGACGAACATCGCCACCACCACACCGAGCAGTCGGGTCACCAGTTTCTTCAGCGAAATCGAGTCAGCCATGATCTTTGCCCTCGGCCGAGAACCCTGTGGGAGCTGGCTTGCCAGCGATGCAGCCGACGCGGTGTTTCAGGCAGGCCGCCATCGCGGGCAAGCCCGCTCCCACAGGCGTTTCCACAAGGCAGAAAATGTTCATTTCACTTCCGGCGGCGTGGTGAAGGTGTGATACGGCGCCGGTGACGGCACGCTCCATTCCAGACCTTCGGCGCCATCCCACGGTTTGGCCGGAGCCGGCGCGCCGCCACGGATGGTCTTGATCACGATGAACAGGAAGAAGATCTGCGTGGCGCCGAACATGAACGCGCCGATCGACGAGACCATGTTGAAGTCGGCGAACTGCAGGTTGTAGTCCGGAATCCGCCGGGGCATGCCCGCGAGACCCACGAAGTGCATCGGGAAGAACGTCAGGTTCATGCCGACGAAGGACAGCCAGAAGTGCAGCTTGCCCAGGGTTTCGTCGTACATGTGGCCGGTCCATTTCGGCAGCCAGTAATAGGCCGACGCGAAGATCCCGAAGATCGCCCCCGGCACCAGCACGTAGTGGAAATGCGCGACCACGAAGTAGGTGTCCTGGTACTGGAAGTCCGCCGGGGCGATGGCCAGCATCAGCCCGGAGAAGCCGCCGATGGAGAACAGGATCACGAACGCCACGGCAAACAGCATCGGTGTCTCGAAGGTCATCGAGCCCTGCCACATGGTGCTGGCCCAGTTGAACACCTTCACCCCGGTCGGCACCGCAATCAGCATTGTCGCGTACATGAAGAACAACTCGCCCACCAGCGGAATGCCCACCACGAACATGTGGTGCGCCCAGACGATGAACGACAGGAACGCGATGCTCGCCGTGGCGTAGACCATCGAGGTGTAGCCGAACAGCGGCTTGCGCGAGAAGGTCGGGATGATCTGGCTGACGGCGCCGAAGGCCGGCAGGATCATGATGTACACCTCGGGGTGGCCGAAGAACCAGAAAACATGCTGGAACAGCACCGGGTCACCGCCGCCGGCGGCGCTGAAGAAGCTGGTGCCGAAGTGGATGTCCATCAGCATCATCGTCACGCACCCGGCCAGTACCGGCATCACCGCGATCAGCAGGAACGCGGTGATCAGCCAGGTCCAGACGAACAGCGGCATTTTCATCAGGGTCATGCCGGGGGCCCGCAGGTTGAGGATGGTGGCGATCACGTTGATCGCGCCCATGATCGAACTGATCCCCATCAGGTGAATGGCGAAGATGAAGAACGTCACGCTTTCCGGTGCATAGGTGGTGGATAGCGGCGCGTAGAACGTCCAGCCGAAGTTCGGCCCGCCACCGGGGGTGAACAGGGTCGAGACCAGCAGCAGGAACGCCGCCGGCAGAAGCCAGAAGCTGAAGTTGTTCATCCGCGGCAGGGCCATGTCCGGCGCGCCGACCATCAACGGGATCATCCAGTTGGCGAGGCCGACGAACGCCGGCATCACCGCACCGAACACCATCACCAGACCGTGCATGGTGGTCATCTGGTTGAAGAACGCCGGCTCCACGATCTGCAGGCCGGGCTGGAACAGCTCGGCGCGGATCACCATGGCGAACGAGCCGCCGAGCAGGAACATGCAGAACGCAAACCACAGGTACAGCGTGCCGATGTCCTTGTGGTTGGTGGTCAGCACCCAGCGCATCAGGCCTTTGGCGGGGCCGTGGGCGTGGTCGGCATGACCGTGGTCATCGATGACAGCGCTCATGGCCGGTCTCCTTCAAGTGAGTGGACTGGGCAGGTCGGGGCGCAGGGCCCCGACCGGTTCACGAAGTACGCAATAGACCGGCTCATTTGCTTTCCGCCTGTTTCAGCTCCAGCACTTCTTTTGGCGTGACCATGTCGCCCTTGTTGTTGCCCCAGGCGTTACGTTCGTAGGTCACGACCGCTGCGATATCGACTTCCGACAGCTGCTTGCCGAACGCCGCCATGGCGGTGCCCGGTTTGCCGTGGAACACCAGGCTCAGGTGCGCCTCTTTCGGACCGGTGGCGATTTTCGAGCCCTTGAGGGCCGGGAACATCGGCGGCAGGCCCTGGCCTTCGGCCTGGTGACAGGCGACGCAGGTGGTGTGGTAGATCTTGTCGCCACGTTCCTTGAGCTCGTCGAGGGTCCATTCCTTGCTGGTCAGCTCTTTGAGCTGCATCGCTTCGGCCTTGCGCTCGGCGAGCCATTTGTCGTAATCGGCCTTCTCCTTGACGTCGACCACGATCGGCATGAAGCCGTGATCCTTGCCGCACAGCTCGGCGCACTGGCCTCGGTAAATGCCGGGCTTGTCGATGCGGGTCCAGGCTTCGTTGACGAATCCCGGAATCGCATCGCGCTTGACCGCGAAGGCCGGCACCCACCAGGAGTGGATCACGTCGGCGGAGGTCACGAGGAAGCGCACCTTGGCCCCGGTCGGCAGCACCAGCGGCTTGTCGACCTCGAGCAGGTAATGCTCGCCCTTGGCCTCCTTGTTGTGGATCTGTTCGGCGGGGGTGGCCAGGTTGCTGAAGAACTCGACGTCCTGGCCCAGGTATTTGTAGTGCCACTTCCACTGATAGCCGGTGATCTGGATATCGATATCCGGCTCACTGGTGTCGTACATCTTGATCAGGGTCGCGGTCGCCGGAACGGCCATCGCCACCAGGATCAGCAGCGGGACGACGGTCCAGAGAATTTCGACGGTGGTGCTTTCGTGGAATTTTGCGGCGACCTGCCCGGTAGAACGGCGGTGCACCATCATCGACCAGAACATGGCGCCGAAGACGATGATCCCGATCACCACACAGATCCAGAAAATGGTCATGTGCAGGTCGAATACTGCGTGACTGATTTCAGTCGCTCCAGGCGCCATATTCACAGTCCAGGCCGCGTTGGCCTGGCTGAAAATCGACCACAACAGGAGGCCCATCCAGACGTGTGGATGTCGCATCATTGCGGGTTCCCCTTATCGTTCTTGTTATCCCGCCGGCTTTCGCCTGCGGCAAGGGATCGGCTGCATCAGACTACGAACTTGAATCGCCGGGCCTTGCTGCGGGTGCAGTCGGGCGTCATCAGCTAACTCCATTCAATGGCGAGTATAGACAGCGGCTGAAAAATGCAATGTGCGGACGTAAATCGAATGAAACAGCTGGCACTTGCGTTCCAGGGCACGAATGGAGAAGGATGCAGACGAGTGGTGGCAAACCGATATAACGCCGGTGCATCAAGGATGAAATAATTATGACAAATGCGTCTTAGCATTTTTCGTAAGCCAGCTAAGTTATGTCTTCCCTATTTCATTGCCTTGTTTCCTGGAGTTTTCATGAACACCGCCGCATTGCGCGAGCAGATCCACATAGCCCGACAACACGAGATTGAAACCGGAAAGCTGACCCGTCAGCTGGAAGCCCAACTGCAACACCTGCACCCGGCCATCCAGTTGCCGGAAACCGACGCCAACGGCGTGCTGACGCGTTTTGTCGCCGCCTACATCGACGAAGTGCCAGACCTGCTGGATGCAGCCAATGAAGTCGCCAGGGAAGCGGGAATCGAGTCGCAGATCAAACCGGTGCTGAAAATCGCCGAGCAGTACTTCCTCCAGCCGCCCGTGGGTCTGGACAGTCTGCTGGACGAGGCCTATCTGGCGCACCGCTTTGTCGAAGAGGTCAACGACCTGTACATCAAGCATTTCGGCCAGCCACTGATCCCCTTGGACATGACGGTCGCCAATCTGATTGCTCACCAGTTGCTCGGTGAGGAATTTGCCAATCAACTCGACGAAGTAGTGCATCACGCGGTGGACAGCATGCTCGACGACGACAGCTTTGCGCTGGAGTCGGTGGAAGCCTACCGCGAGAAACTCAGCAGCCCGGACACCGGTGCGGCGTGGAAACGCTGGCCGTGCATGAGCCGCCGTCTGGGCGTGGGTCTGGAACTGGATCAGCCTGCCGCGTAACGCGGAAACATCAATACCTGTGGGAGCTGGCTTGCCAGCGATTGCGGTGGATCAGTCTGCATTGTCGGTGACTGACACATCGCCATCGCCGGCAAGCCAGCTCCCACAGGGTTTATTTAGAGCGTGGGTTATTCACCCCGCCGCACCTATCCCGACATTCGTGCGGATCCGTCCCTCAAGTCTGCGCTTCAACCCGCGCGACTCGATCAACAGTTTCGCCCCTTTGGCTGCATTCGCCCGGCCCCACTCTTCGAGCAGTTCCAGACACGAATGGTCGATGTAGCTCAGATTGTTGAGCGGCACATGCACCGTCGTTCCCGGCGGAATGCTCCCCAGCACCTGAGTCAGTGCCGGCACTTTGAGGAACGTCGCCGCGCCGACCAGGCGCAACTCCATTTCCCCGTCCTGCGGCAGATCGATCAGGCTGATTTTCAGGCGCGAGGCCTTGAACGCCAGTTTCACCAGGGTCAGACCGAAACCGATCAGCACGCCGGTCAACAGGTCAGTGAAGATGATCGCCAGCGCCGTGGCGGCGTAGGTGAACATCGGCATCCGGCCATACCGGCCCAGACCACGGAACGCCTTGAGATCCACCAGTTTGAAACCGGTGTAGACCAGCACGCCCGCCAGACTCGCCACCGGAATGCTCTGCAGCACGCTCGACAGCAACAGCACGAACGCCAGCAGCCACAGGCCATGGAAGATCGTCGAGTAGCGCGTGGTGGCGCCAGCCTGGACGTTGGCCGAGCTACGCACGATCACCCCGGTCATCGGCAGCGCACCGACCAGACCGCAGAGCATGTTGCCGACACCTTGCGCCGACAGTTCACGGTCGAAATCCGAACGCGGGCCGCTGTGCATGCGATCCACCGCGGCGGCGGACAGCAGGGTTTCGGCGCTGGCGATGAAGGCCACGGCGAACGCGGCGATCAGCAGCGTCGGGTCAGCCAGGCTGAGCAGATCCGTCGGTTTCAGCCAGTCGATGGCTTCGGCCAGATTCGCAGGCACTTCGACCCGTTTGACCTGTAACGCCAGCAGCAGACTGGCGCCTGTCGCCAGCCCGACACCGAGCAGCGCACCGGGAATGAAACGCAGCGAATGCGGGCGGAATTTCTCCCACAGCCACATCACGGCGATGGTCGACAACCCGAGCAACCCGGCCTGCCAGCCGAAGGACGGCAGGGCCTGCGCCACCGCGCCGGGGAATGCCGTGAGGTTGTCGAGGCCGGAGGGTTTGGGCGAAGCATCGAGCATCACATGCACTTGGGAGAGCACGATCAGCACGCCAATCCCCGCGAGCATGCCGTACACCACTGCTGGCGCCGTGACCCGGAACCAGCAACCGAGCTTCAGCCGTCCGGCCACCAGTTGCAGGAACCCGGCGAGCAGCAGGATCGGCCCGAGCATTTCGATGCCGTGCTGGCGCACCAGCTCGAACACCAGCACCGCCAGACCCGCCGCCGGCCCGCTGACCTGCAACGGCGAACCCGCCAGCCAGCCCACCACCAGACCCCCGATGATCCCGGTGATCAGGCCTTTGGCCGGTGGCAGCCCTGAAGCAATGGCAATACCCATGCACAGCGGCAGGGCGACCAGAAACACAACCACTGAAGCGAGCAGCTCCCGTGGCAACACAGCTTTCAATTGAGCCGCACGCATGGCGATACTCCCGAAGTTTTCTTCAGGCGTGGCTCCGCCTGGCCGCTGAAACAGCGGCCGGCGTCAAACCACACAGATTTTTAGGAGGATTTAGAAGCGCGCTTTGGGCGTCGCCACCGGAATCGGATGGCTGCCGTCGAGCGGCAGGAAGCAACCCTGATCCGCGTCGTAAGCTTTGATTTCGCTGGTTTCGATGTTGTAGACCCAGCCATGGATGAACAGATGACCGTTCGCCATGCGCGAGGCTACCGAAGGATGGGTACGCAAGTGCTGCAGTTGGGCGATGACGTTCTCCTCGGTGAGGATCGGCATGCTTTCTTTTTCGTCGGTGCAGTTGCAGTTGTCATGCACCATGGTTTTCGCGACTTCGGCGTGGCGCAGCCAGGCTTTGACCGTCGGCATCTTTTCCAGGCTGTCCGGGTTCAGTACCGCACGCATGGCGCCGCAATCGGAGTGGCCGCAAATGATGATGTGTTGCACGCCAAGGGCCAGTACTGCGTATTCGATGGCGGTGGAAACGCCGCCGTTCATCTGGCCGTAGGGTGGCACGACGTTGCCGACGTTACGGGTCACGAAAAGGTCGCCCGGCGAACTGTTCGTGATCAGTTCTGGCACGATGCGCGAGTCGGCGCAGGTGATGAACATCGCCCGTGGCGACTGGGCCGTGGCGAGTTTCTTGAAGAGTTCTTCCTGCTGCGGAAAGACCTCATGATGAAAATGCAAAAAGCCGTCAACGATACGCTTCAACGCTGCATCGGCGGATTCCGCCACAGGGGCGGCTTGCGCCGACGCAGCCAACGGCTGTTTATCCTTGTCACTCATGATTGATCCTCATTGGCGGATTCGGGGAGTCGTTCCCGTGTATTCCGGTGTGAAGCCAGTGGCTGTTTAGAACATCCGGGTCATCCCGACCCGTCAGTCACTCGATGAACAAGGTAACCGCCGAAACTTAACTCAAACTGAATCAAGCGCTCTAGAACGTGTGTTCCAGGTCACAAAAAACGTGACCGGCGTAAACCGGGCCAAGCGTTCCTTCCTCTCAACCATAGGCCAATTGTCCCTAAATCAGCGCCATCTGGCGACCCGGCGGACAGAAGGCCGTGCAGTCGAGGTTGAAGCCTTCGCGGTGATTGAGGCCCAGGCGCTTGATCGCTTTGGCGAAGCGCTGGGCGAGCAGGTCGGCGAACGGCCCTTCACCGCGCATGCGAGCGCCAAAACGACTGTCGTACAGCTCGCCGCCACGGCTCTGGCGGATCAGGCTCAGCACATGGGCCGCTCGTTGCGGGTAATGCGCCTCAAGCCATTCTTCGAACAGCGGCGCCACCTCCAGCGGCAGACGCAGCATCATGTAAGCCGCGCTCTGGGCGCCGGCCGCGTGAGCCTCTGTCAGCAGGCTTTCGATCTCGCTGTCGTTGATCATCGGAATCATCGGTGAACACAGCACCCCCACCGGAATTCCCGCCTCGCGCATCACCCGGATCGCCCGCAACCGGGCCTTGGGCGCGGCGGCGCGGGGCTCGAGAATGCGTTTGAGTTCGTCGTCCAGGGTGGTCAGGCTGATCATCACCGCTACCAGTCGCTGTTGCGCCAGTTCGGTAAGCAGATCGAGGTCGCGCAGGATCAGCGAACCCTTGGTAACGATGGTCACCGGATGCCGATAGCGCAGCAGCACTTCCAGGGTCTGACGGGTGATCCGGTGTTCGCGTTCGATTGGCTGATAGGGGTCAGTGTTGGAGCCGAGGTTGATCGGCCCACATTGATAGCCTTTTTTCCCCCAGCTGTTCTTCCAGCACCTGGGCGGCGTTGGTTTTGGCGATCAGCCTGGTTTCGAAATCCAGCCCCGGCGACATGTCCCAATAGGCGTGGCTGGGCCGTGCGTAGCAATAAATGCAGCCATGCTCACAGCCGCGATAGGGATTGATCGAACGGTCGAAGGGCAGGTCCGGCGAGGTGTTGCGGGTGATGATGGTCTTCGCGGTCTCGAAGCTGACTTCGGTGCCCTGGGTCAAAGGCACTTCCTGATACCAGCCGTCGTCCTCGGCCACCGAACGATTCGGCGCGAAGCGGTTGTGCGGATTGGTGGCGGTGCCGCGACCGCGCGGGGGAAGAGGTGTAGACATGGCAGCGCCTCGATACTGTGTGCATATACAGTATCGAGGCGCTGTCGATCTGACCAGTGCCGTTGGGCGAACAGTCAGTTGTGTTGTGTCACCTGACCGAGGTCATCGTTCGACGTCTGCTTCATATCGTCCTTGCGCAATTCGGCCACATCAGCGGCCTTGACCGGCGCGCCCTTGTTGCCCCAACTGCCACGGATGAAGCTCACCACATCCGCCACTTCCTGATCCGACAGACGCCAGGCGAAACCCGGCATGGTGAAGGTGGATGGCGCCGTGTGCGTCGCAGGCAGGGTGCCGCCCTTGAGCACGATGTGGATCAGCGAGGTCGGGTCGTCCGATTGCAGCACCGGATTGCCCGCCAATGCCGGGAACACCCGGGTGTAGCCGTGGCCGTCCGTGCGGTGACACGCCGCGCAGTTGTCGATGTACACCGACGCGCCGCGCTGACTGTCATCCCCGTTCCACAGGGCCTTGGCGGCTTTCTCGTCGTACTGGTGCGGCTGATCGGCAGGATCATTGGCCGGCAGCGATTTCAGGTAACGGGCAATCGCGGTCAGGTCGGCGTCGGTCATGTACTGCATGCTGTGGGTGACCACGTCGCTCATGCCGCCAAACACCGCGCTGCGGTCGCTGCGACCGGTCTTGAGGAACTGCACCAGTTGCTCTTCGCTCCAGCTGCCGAGACCGTCCTTGTGGTCGCCACGCAGGCTCTTGGCGATCCAGCCTTCCAGCGGCGCACTGCCTGACAGAAAACTGCTGCCTTCGGCCGCGCTCAGGGATTTTTCCTGCATGGTCAGGGCCCGTGGCGTATGGCAGGCGCCGCAATGTCCGAGGCCTTCCACCAGATACGCCCCACGGCTGACCACGGCATCGTCCGACGCGGCTTTGTAATCCTCGACCTTCGGCGCGAACAGCCAGCGCCAGCCCATCAGCGGCCAGCGCATGCTCAATGGCCACGGGATGTCGCTGGTCTTGTTCTCTTGCGCCACCGGTTCCACGCCGTGCATGAAGTAGGCGTAGAGCGCCTGCATGTCGGTTTCGCTGACACGGGCGTAGGACGGGTATGGCATCGCCGGGTACAAGGTGCTGCCGTTTTTGGCCACGCCATGGCGCACGGCCTGGTCGAAGTCCTCGAAACTGTAGTCACCGACACCGGTTTTATCCGGGGTGATGTTGGTCGAGTAGATCGTGCCGATCGGGGTTTCCATCGGCAGGCCACCGGCGAACGGCTTGCCGTCCCTGGCCGTGTGGCAGGCCACGCAGTCACCGGCGCGGGCGAGGTATTCGCCTTGTTTGATCAAGGATTGATCCACTTCGGCGCCGTGGGCGGCAGTGCTGCCGAGCAGCGCCAGGGTCGCGATAACGAGAGTCTTCATGGTCATCGCTCCTTAAGCCTGAACCAGCGGGCCGGGGTTTTTCAGGTATTGCTCGCGGATCGCTTTCGCCGACCAGTAGGTCAGCGCGGCAACCAGACCGGTCGGGTTGTAGCCCAGGCCTTGGGGGAACGCCGAGGCGCCCGGGACGAATACGTTATGCACGTCCCAGCTCTGCAGGTAACGGTTCAGCGCGCTGGTCTTCGGATCGGTGCCCATGATCGCGCCGCCGTTGAGGTGGGTGGTCTGGTACGACGCGGTGTTGAAGTGGTCGCCGACTTTCTTGCCGATCACCGCAATGGCTTTCGGGCCCATTGCCTCGGCGATCTTGCCCATTTTCTCGACCATGAAGCGGTTCATCTTGATGTCGTTTTCCTGCCAGTCGAAGGTCATCCGCAGGAGCGGCATGCCGTAGGCATCGCGGTACACCGGGTCCAGATCGAGGTAGTTGCCACGGTAGGACTGATGCGCACCGTGGGCGTCCATCGACACCTGATGGGTGTAGTAATCGGCGGTCGCGCGTTTCCACGCACTGCCCCAGGCCGGAGTGCCTGGCGGGTTGGAGGTGCCGGCGATCGGTCGGCTGCCGGCCTGGTTGACCCACATCGGCGAGCCACCGACGAAGCCGTGCGGCCCGTGATCGAAGTTGTCGGCGTTGAAGTCATCCACCGCCACACCGTTGCCGCCGGCGCCGATGAAGTTGTTGGTGTGAGTGTCCTTGTCGAAGAACGCCTTGATGGTGGCCATGTTCTGGTAGGCGAAGTTGCGCCCGACCACACCTTCACCGCTGACCGGGTCGTACGGTTTGCCGATGCCGGAGAGCAGCATCAGGCGCACGTTGTGCAACTGGAACGCGCCGAGGATCACCAGATCCGCCGGTTGCTCGATCTCGCGACCCTGACCGTCGATGTAGGTGACGCCGGTGGCTTTGGTTTTGGTGCTGTCGAGGTTGACCCGCAGCACATGAGCGTTAGGACGCAGTTCGAAATTCGGCAGCGGTTTCAGCGCCGGCAGAATGTTCACGTTCGGCGACGCCTTGGAATACATGTAGCAAACGTAGCCGCTGCAGAAACCGCAGAAGTTGCACGGACCCATCTGCGCGCCGTAAGGGTTGGTGTACGGCCCGGACGTATTCGCCGAAGGCAGGTTGTAGGGTTTGTACCCGACCTCGGTAGCCGCTTTGCCGAACAGCTGTGCGGAAACCGTGTTCTTCTGCGCTTCCAGCGGAAATGGGTTCGAACGATCCGGCGCGTACGGGTTGCCGCCCTTGCCCTGACCGACCAGTTGGCCTTTCACGGTCCAGGCCTGGCCGGAGGTGCCGAAGACTTTTTCGGCGAAATCGAAGAACGGTTCCAGCTCTTCATAGCTGACGCCGAAGTCCTGGATGGTCATGTCCTTGGGGATGAAGCTTTTGCCGTAGCGCTCTTCATAGTGGCTGCGCATGCGCAGTTCGATCGGGTCGACCCGAAAGTGCACGCCCGACCAGTGCAGCCCGGCGCCGCCCACGCCATTGCCCGGCAGGAACGCGCCCAACTGGCGGTTCGGCAGGGCGATATCGTTGACGCTGTGGCGGATAGTGACGGTCTCTTTGGAGATGTCCTGAAAGAGTTTTTTGCGCACGCTGTAGGTGAGTTCGTCGATCACCTGGGGATAGTTGCCGTCCGGGTAGGTGTCCTGCATCGGCCCGCGTTCCAGCGCCAGCACGTTCAGTCCGGCTTCGGTCAGCTCCTTGGCCATGATCGCGCCTGTCCAGCCGAAACCGACGATCACTGCGTCGACCTTCTTCATTACCGTTGCCATGCTCACGCCCTCTCGCCGCGAATCGAAACTGCCGGGAAGGGGTACTGCTCGTTGCGTTCCACCCAATCCATGAAATCGGCGCGGGCGCCGGGGAAGCCGATCATGGTCCAGCCGACCATGCCTTTGTTGCCGCCGTGGATCGGGTCGCAGAAGAACCCTTCCTTGGTGTTTTGCAGCAGCAGACTGAAGAAAATTTTCGCCGGAACAGCGTCGAATTGCGGTTTTCCGGCTTCAAGCTGCTTGAGCAGATCGTCTCGGGTAGCGCTGTCTTGCTCGGCAAATGTTTTACCGTTGATGGATTTTGCCCACTGATCCGTGGCGGCAATGCCGAGGCGATAGATCTCTTTGGGCACCAGTTTGCTCTGCCAGCCCATCTCCGGCGCGGCGTCGGCATTGAACGGGCCCTGCATGTACCAAAGGGCCCCGGCGGCGTACGGCGTGTTCATCTGACGGTCGATGTATTCCGGCACGCCCGCCTCGATTGCACCTGGACCCTGCGCATCGTTGGGGATCAACTGCGCGACGGCGGCATTGATGAACGCCCACTCTTCGGCAGTGAAGTAGTTCGGCTGATAAGTGCTTGCGTCAACTGCTGCCGGTTTCGCCGGAGTTGTGGCAGGCGCGCTTTCAGGTGCTGCTTGCAGGACCGTGCTGCCGAGTCCGCTGCCGGCCAGGGTGACGACCGGAATCAGGGTCAGGGATTTGCGCAAAAACTCACGCCGCGGGTTGTCTCGATCTTCATCAGACATGGGATGCACCTCATCAGGCATTGATGGTTGTCAGCCGTTTCTGTGAACGGCTCAAGAATTTTCTGGCTGCGACGTGGCCGGAATGACCGGGAGAAGGGGGGCGCGTCTGCAACATGATGTGACAAATGGTAGCAGGCTAAGCAACCAGATGAACCGATTCAGCCAAAAAAAGACTGCTTTTCGACCAAGGGAACCGGCGTATTCACGATTCTTTTACAAGCGCCTCACGGGGATTTGACTGCGTGGCTCGCAAGCTGCGGCCTTCACTGACAAAACCCACACGGTCGCCGTAAAGCATGTTCCTGACGCGTTTTTTCTCCGTTTTCTGTTTGTCGCTGCTTGCCCTGTTCGGCTGGACTCAAGCTCAGGCCGCGGAAGCCCCGGCTTCCCGTCCCGTCGAGTGGGCGCAACCGGTAGAGGTGCAATACAACCTGTTCCAGATGTCACCTACGCTGTACCGCAGCGCACTCCCCGATGACGGTGCGGTACCTTTGCTGAACAACCTGAAAGTGGTGACGGTCATCAACTTCCTGCCGGAAGCGGATTCCAGCTGGCTGAAAACCCCCGGTATCCATCAGGTGCAATTGCCTTATCGCACCAATCACGTGGACGACAGTGATGTGCTCAAGACCCTGCGTGCGATCCAGGCCGCCGAAACCGACGGCCCGGTGTTGATGCATTGCAAGCACGGCTCTGATCGCACCGGCCTGATGGCGGCGATGTACCGGATCGTCGTGCAGGGCTGGAGCAAGGAAGACGCCCTGAACGAAATGACTCAGGGCGGGTTTGGGGAGAGTGGTCATTTTCGGGACAGCGTGCGTTACGTGATGCAGGCCGACGTCGACAAGTTGCGCACCGCGCTCGCCAATGGCGATTGCAGCACCAGCGCGTTTGCCACGTGCTCGATGAAGAGCTGGTTTCAGACGGTCAATCTGAAGTAACCCTTGATGCCTCCCCGTCAATGAGGCCGGTAACCGGCCGGCCGATGAACGCTTCCACCGCGTCCAGCAACGGACGCCCCGCCCCGGGCGTAAAAAACGTGGCGCGAAATTCACGGCCGGTTTGTGCGTTGAACACCCAGTCGCGGCTGAAACGCTTGAACGCTTCCTGGGCCAGCACGCCCGACCAGACGTAGGCGTAAACCGAAGCGTCGTACTGGGTCACCATGTAATCGAAACCATTGGCGAAGCGGTGATCGTCCGGCAGTTGCAGATGACCCAGACTGCGCTGCACAACGGTGCAAACCTCTTCGACCGAGCGTCCATCGCCGTGGGTCAGGTGCAGTTCGAAATCGATCATCGCTCCCATCAGCAGCAAGGCCTGTTGCCGGCTGGAATGGGCCTGACTGGCTGACAGTGCCGCGTCGACCCGTGTGGCGCTCAAGCGTTCGCCGGTCTGAAAGTGTGCGCCGAGCCACAGTACAAACTCCCGCGACAGACACCATTGCTCGAACAGTTGACCGGAAAACTCCGCCGCTTGATGGCCCAGTTGCAGGATCCCGGAGAGGGTGTGATGGGGCGAACGTGTCAGCACGTGCTGGAGGCAATGGCCAAATTCATGAAACAGCACCCGCAGATCATCGAGTTCGAGCCGGCACGGATGGGTGTCGGTGGGCGGTGTGAAATTGCTGTAAAGCAGGGCAATCGGCAACGCCGGGCGGCCTTCTGCGTTGATCCGGCGGTTGCGCAGCGTGGAGGTTCCGGGAAAATCCGCAGCGCCATCGCGGTGAAACAGGTCTAGGTAGATGTAGCCGATGACCTGCTCATGCTCGCTGACTTCCAGCAGGCGTACATCGTCGTGCCAATGCCCGCCACCGGACTGCTCGGCGATGCGGATCCCGAACATCCGTTCGCAGAACAGACAGAGCCTGCGCAGGGTGCCCTCGAGCGGGAAGTAATCACGCAGGTTTTCCAGTGCACCGGGAAAGTGCTGCTGGCGCCATTGTTCGGTGAGGAAATCTTCATGCCACGGCTGGACCCGGTCGATCCCGCATTGGAGCGCAAAGGCCGCCAGTTGTTTTGCATCCTGTGCGAGGGCAGGTGCCAGTTGCGCCGCCTGGCGCTGGAGAAAACCACTGACCCACGCCGTCGTACCGGCGCTGTTTTTTGCCAGACTCAGTTGCGCGGCGTTTTCATGACCGAGCAAACGGGCTTTCTGCTGACGCAACGCAAGCAGCGCCGTCAGCACCGGGCCGTTATCGAAGCGGCCGGCCAGCGGCCCCTGATCGGAGGCACGGGTCATGTAAGCAACCTTGCACTCCTCCCGTAAGGCACGGTTTTCGGCGTACTTGAGGATGTGCTGGCAGGTGTTCTGGTCCAGGCGGATCAGCCAGCCGTCATGGCCGGCCTGGTGTGCGGCGAGTGCCAGGCGATCCTTCATCGCTGGCGACAGGCCTGCAAGCAGTGCGGCATCGTCGATGCGTTTGCTCCAGGTCGCGGCCCAGCGCTCGAGGTTGTCCAGAAACTTGAACTCCAGCCCGCCGATTTCGCGGTTCAACCGCGCCAGTTCCTGTTGCTGGTCAGTGGGAAGCTCGATGCCCGAGTACTTGAATCTGCGCAGTATCCGCGCCAGTGCGATGTTGCGCGATTCGTCGAAACTGCCGGCGATCGAACTCTGCGCCAAACGCTGATAGGTCTCGTACAACGGGCGATTGCGGGCTTTTTCGGAGCGATACTGGTTGATCGCCAGATGCGCCTTGGCGCTTTCCACGAGCCAGGTGGCATCGTCGGACCGGACCATCGACAACGTTTCGAGAATCGAGCGGATTTCACCGAGGCGGGCATCGGTTTCATCGATGCTCAGCACCAGATCGTCCCAGCCGGGATGCTCGGTCTGACTGGCGATCACCTGGGCGATGATGCGTCGGTTGTCGGCAATGATGCGGTTGACGGCTGGCAGCAGATGTTCGGCGCGAATCGCCGGCCACGGTGGCAGTGTCCAGTGTTGCAGGAGGGGATTGGTGTCGGGCATGGCAGCTTCCTTCGAGGCGTGGCGCAAAGGGCCAGCCTACGAAGCAAGTGCAGGGGACGGGTGTTAAGCCAATACCACCTTCCACCGACGAATCGGGGAAGGTGGTGGAGGATCAGTGTTGCTCGTCGGGCTTTTTCTTCAGCTTCGGATTCGGGAAGAACTGCACCGCCTGAACCTTCTTGTCCGGTGCCGGCTTGAGCGCGCTGGTATTGACCCGCGTGCCCAGCTCTTTCGGCACCGACAGCCCTTGGGCATTGAGCGTATCGCTGTAGCCGCACGCCACGCATTCGCGGTGCGGGACATCGTCCTCGCTCCACATCATCAGTTTGTCCGGCTCGCTGCACGCCGGGCAGACCGCCCCGGCGATAAAGCGTTTTTTGGTCTTCACAGGTGCCTCACTCATGCTGCCGCGTCCTCACTCAGGCCGCTGTGGCGCAAGAGTGCGTCAATCGACGGCTCACGGCCACGGAAGTCGACGAACAGCACCATCGGCTCCTGCGAACCACCGCGGGCCAGGATCGCTTCGCGGAAGGCGCGACCGGTGTCGGCATTGAGCACGCCGTCTTCTTCGAACTTCGAGAAGGCATCTGCCGAGAGCACTTCTGCCCACTTGTAGCTGTAGTAACCCGCTGCGTAACCGCCGGCGAAGATGTGCGCGAAGCTGTTCGGGAAGCGGTTGTAGGCCGGCGGACGCATCACCGAGACTTCGTTGCGCACGCCTTCAAGCACTTGCGCGACGCTGCGACCGTCACCGTGGGTGGCGTGCAGTTCGAAGTCGAACAGCGAGAATTCCAGCTGACGCACCATCATCAGGCCGGACTGGAAGTTCTTCGCCGCGAGCATTTTTTCCAGCAGATCCTGCGGCAGCGGCTCGCCGGTTTCGTAGTGGCCGGAAATCAGTGCGAGGCCTTCCGGCTCCCAGCACCAGTTTTCCATGAACTGGCTCGGCAACTCGACCGCGTCCCACGCCACGCCATTGATGCCCGATACGCCGGCATGCTCGACGCGGGTCAGCAGGTGATGCAGGCCGTGGCCGAATTCGTGGAACAGGGTGGTGACTTCATCGTGGGTCAGCAACGCAGGCTTGCCGCTGTCGGCCGGGGTGAAGTTGCACACAAGGTTGGCCACCGGGCTTTGCAGCACGCCGTCGACGGTGCGGCGACGGTCCCGGGCGCCGTCCATCCAGGCACCGCCACGTTTGTTGGCGCGCGCGTAGAGGTCGAAGAAGAAGCGGCCGACGTGCTGACCATTTTCTTTGATTTCGAACAGGCGCACGTCCGGATGCCAGGTGTCGAAGCCTTTCAGTTCGGCGATTTCGATGCCGTACAGACGCTGAACGATGGCGAACAGGCCGCCCAGCACCTTGTCGATCGGGAAGTAGGCGCGCAGGGTTTCCTGGGCGACGCTGTAGCGTTGTTCACGGAGTTTTTCACCGTAGAAACCGCTGTCCCAGCTTTGCAGATCGGCGCAACCCTGCTCGGCGGCGTAAGCCTTGAGCTGTTGCAGGTCCTGAGCGGCGAACGGTTTGCTGCGCTTGGCCAGGTCGCGCAGGAAGCTCAGCACCTGATCGCTGGACTCGGCCATTTTGGTCGCCAGGCTCAGCTCTGAGAAGCTGGAGAAACCAAGCAGTTTGGCCAGCTCCTGACGCAGGTCGAGGATTTCGCCCATCACCGGGCCGTTGTCGTTCTGGCCGGCATTCGGGCCTTGATCCGACGCACGGGTGCAGTAGGCGGCGTAGACTTCTTCACGCAGCGCACGGTCCTGGGCGTAAGTCATCACCGCGTAATAGCTCGGGAATTCCAGGGTAATCAGCCAGCCGTCGAGGCCTTTGGCCTGTGCGGCAGCAGCCATTTGCGCCTTGGCCGAATCGGTCAGACCGGCGAGGGCGGCTTCGTCGGTCAGGTGCTTGGTCCAGGCCTGAGTGGCGTCGAGCAACTGATTGGAGAAGCGGCTGCCCAGCTCGGACAGCTTGCTCTGCACTTCGGCGTAGCGCTTCTGTTCGGCTTCCGGCAGGTCGATGCCCGACAGGCGGAAGTCGCGCAGGGCGTGTTCCAGAATGGTTTTCTGCGCCACGTCGAAACCGCCGGCCTCGGGGCTGTTGGCCAGGGCTTCATAGGCCTGGAACAGTTCGCGGTTCTGGCCCATTTCGGTGGAGTAGGCGCTCAATGCCGGCAGGCACGACTCGTAGGCTTCACGCAGTTCGGCGCTGTTGCACACGGCATTGAGGTGGCTGACCGGACTCCAGGCAGCGCCCAGGCGATCATTGAGTTCGTCCATCGCCAGCACCAGCCCGGCCCACGTCGGGTTCTGGCCTTGGGTCTTGAGGATTTCGGCGATGGCGGCGCGGTTGTCGGCCAGGATGGTTTCGATGGCCGGCTGCACGTGTTCGGCACGGATCGCGGAGAACGGCGGCAGGTCGTAGGACTGCAGAAGAGGGTTGTTCACGCTCACGGTTGGCACCTTGGCTGGAAGAAACATGCGCCCATCTTAATTACAATCGACACCCACCGCAGCTATCGGCGACAGAGAGAGAACTAATCGTGTCCCTTCGCAAGTACCAGAATCACACCCCACGCTTGAGCCAAGGCGCTTTTGTCGACGGCTCGGCGGTGGTGATCGGCGACGTCGAAATCGGCGAAGACAGCTCCGTGTGGCCGCTGACCGTGATCCGCGGCGACATGCACCGCATCCGTATCGGCGCACGCACCAGCGTGCAGGACGGCTGCGTGTTGCACATTACCCACGCCGGCCCGTTCAACCCGGACGGCTTCCCGCTGCTGATCGGTGACGACGTGACCATCGCCCACAAGGTCATGCTGCATGGCTGCACCGTCGGCAGCCGCGTGTTGATCGGCATGGGAAGCATCGTCATGGACGGCGCGGTGGTCGAGGACGACGTGATCATCGGTGCCGGCAGCCTGGTGCCACCGGGCAAGCGCCTGGAAAGCGGTTTCCTGTACGTGGGCAGCCCGGTGAAACAGGTTCGTCCGCTGACCGACAAGGAAAATGCCTTTTTCACCTACAGCGCGGCGAACTACGTGAAGCTCAAGGACCTGCATCTGGCCGAAGGCTACGACCAGCTCTGACTTTTCTCTCTATTGCCCGGGATTTTTCATGCATTACCAGACCGTACTGTTCGACCTCGATGGCACTCTCACCGACCCGCGTGAGGGCATCACCCGTTCCATCCAGTTCGCCTTGAGCAAACTCGGCATCGACGAGCCGGACCTGACCAGGCTGGAACACTTCATCGGCCCGCCGCTGTTGCAGGCGTTCATGCAGTTTTATGGTTTCGACGAAGCCAAGGCGTGGGAGGCGGTGAACTTCTATCGCGAGCGCTTCAAAGTCACCGGTCTGTACGAGAATCGGGTGTTCGACGGCGTCACGCCGTTGCTGGAAACCCTGAGCGGCCAGGGTCGTCAGCTGTATATCGCGACGTCGAAGCCGTGGGTGTTCGCCCGGGAAATCGCCCGGCACTTTGATTTTGCCAAACACTTCAAGGTGATCTACGGCAGCGAACTGGACGGCACCCGCACCAACAAGGTCGAGCTGATTGCCCACCTGATGGCCGAGGAAGGGCTGGATCCGGCCAATACGCTGATGATCGGTGACCGTAAGCACGACCTGATCGGTGCTCGCAGCAATGGGCTGGACGCGGCGGCGGTGGGTTATGGTTTTGGCAGCCATGAAGAGCTGAGCGCGGAAGCGCCGGCGTATCACTTCGAGACGCTGGCGGAGCTGCATCAGGCGTTTTTGCAGCGCTGATGAGTCAGCCATCGCGAGCAGGCTCGATCCCGCAGTGACCGCGTTTCAGTAGTAGAACTCGGTTTCCTGTAGGAGCGAGCTTGCTCGCAATGGGGACAAAAAGCCGCTCCAGGTTTAAGAGCCTGCCAGCACTCTCAGAGCCGACTTACGCTCAACGACTGGCAAGCCACCCAACTTCTCGACCTCTGCGTAAAACCTGACCCAATCCCCACCGACCTGCCTGAACAATGCCGCAAACGCCGGCACCCACTGGTCATACAGCCCGAACGGCAACAGTCGCGCGTTGTTCAACGGTGCATTGACCCAGGCGTCATAGCGTTTGTCTCCGGCCCACTGGCCATCGCGCATCGTTCGGTAGTCGTGTCGAAACCGTTCGAATTCCGCTGCCTTGCCCTCGCGCATCTGCGTCGCCGCCAATGGCTGTGCATAGAGTTTTTCAAGCCGCGAGCGTGTGTCGAGGATCAACTGAATGAATTGATCGCGCTGCTTGAGCTTCGAGTCGTTTTCCGGGGGCAGGCCACGAAACGCTCGCCACTGCCGCGTACCTTCCTGCTCGACAAAGGTCGCGAAGGACTCGTTGAACTCGGTGTCGTCCTTCACATAGAAACGCTGGTGGGCCAGTTCGTGGAAGATCAGCGTCGCCAGACGCTCGTCGCCCCAGCCCATCATCGAATTGAGGATCGGATCGTTGAACCAGCCCAGGGTCGAGTAGGCCTCGACGCCGCCGATCGACACGTCCATGCCTTGCAGGCGCTGAATCGCTGCCTCGCCCCGCGCCGCGCTCTGGCTGTAATAGCCGCGATAGGCCACGCAACCGGCAATCGGGAAGCAATGGTTCTGCGGGCTCAGGGAAAACTCTTGGGTGGCGAACACATTCCACACGACAAACGGCCGACCGATGTCGGCATAGAGGCGATAGCTTTGGTTGTCCGGCAGGTGCAGGTGTTCGCTGGCGAAGGCCCGGGCTTTCTGGGATTGGGCGAGATGAGTGCGCAGTTTGGGGTCGCGAGCCGGGTCGGCGATCACCTTGGCCACCGGCTCCCGCGCCCGCAAAAGCTGCAGCTGACCGCTGGCCAGCTGGCTGTAATAGCTCAGGCTTGAGCAACCGTTGAGCAACAAAATCATCACACCCGGAAACAAAATCCGCAAAACGCGATCAAGTAACCCATGGCTTGGAAGCGGCCTGATCAAAATAAGAAATCCCCCCGGAAAGTCTGCCCAAGACTATCCCGCCCATTGGAGCTCCGCTATGCGCATGTTGATACTGACAGGAGGCGTGCTGACGCTGGCCGGTTGTGCCGGATTCGGAATGCCGACCCCTGACCCCTCGCAAGCCTGGATCGATCTGGATGCCCGGCAACAGGACACGGCGTTGCAGGCGCTGGAAGTCGACAACAAGGCTGCCGTCGATCATCGTTACTTCGAAGTGCAGCCCGGCAGCCATGAGCTGACGGTGCGTTATCAATTCCCGGTCGAGGCGACGAACATCGGCCCGGACGCCGAGCCGCTCTGGCGCGATTGTCAGTTGAACGTCAAATTCAAGGATTTCAACGCCGGGCAGCGCTATGAGTTGCAGGCGGGAAGCATCGGCTTCCGCCCGTGGGCCAAGCTCTACGACCAACAGCGCAAAGTGGTGGGTCAGGGTACGCCGGCGGGCTGCCAGCGAACCTGATCGGCGTTATGCTGGATGTCCGAACTCACGGACATCCATCATGCGCACGTTGATGTTGTTGCTGGCCGCAGGCGTACTCGCCGGTTGCCAGACACCGTTGCCCCCCGTCGACCCGAACATGGCCTGGGTCGAATTCTCCACGCCCACCCCCGGCGGGAAACTGCTGATGGCCGAGCGTCTCGACAACAAGCGGCTGACTGACGGACGTTTCTTTCAGGTCACCCCCGGCAGCCACGAGCTGCGGGTGCGCTTCGACTTTGAAGTGTTCGGCGGAGGCGGCAGCCTGTTGACCGGCCCTGTTGAGCGGTTGTGTTATCTGACCATCCGCTACGATCATTTCGAGGCGGGACAGCGTTACTTGCTCGAAGGCCGGTCGCTGGCGTTCACCCCGAGTGCCCGCCTGTACAACGACAAGCGGGAAATCGTCGCCGAGGACCGCGAAGTCAACTGCATCATCTGAGGCGTATCAGCGGTCGTTCTTCTGATAGATGATGGCTTTGGTGCCGTTGTCGCAGGTGCCGACGATCATGGCGACGTCGTGTTTTTCCGCTTCCTCTTTGGAGACTATCTCCAGGGTGTAGGAGGGCACGGCGTTCGCCTGAATCTTGATTTCGATCTCTTGCTTGAGTTCTTCGCAGTCTTTGGGCGCTGCGAAGGCCGACGTTGCCAGCACGCCACAGATAACCGCCAAGGCAAAACGTTTCATGGTTGAAGCTCCATCGAAGCAGCGCGCACGAAGATGCGCGAAAGCTGCTGTCATTTATTCGACCACATTTTTGCCTGGCGGGTTCTGATTCGGCTCAATCCGTCAGCCAACCAGCGACGCGTCGAGAGTGATCTTCGCATTCAGCACCTTGGACACCGGGCAACCTTCCTTGGCCTTGTTGCTCAGTTCTTCGAACTGCGCGTGGGTCGCTCCGGGAATTTTCGCCTTGAGGATCAGCTTGACTGCGGTGATCGCAAAGCCGCCATCCACCTGATCCAGCGTGACTTCGGCCTGAGTGTCGATGCTGTCGGCCTTGAGCCCGGCGTCACCGAGAATCATCGAGAACGCCATGGAGAAACAGCCCGCATGGGCGGCGCCGATCAGTTCTTCCGGATTGGTGCCCTTGCCGCCCTCGAAGCGGGCCTTGAAGCCGTAGGGCGCTTCCCGCAGGACGCCGGTTTCGGTGGAAATCGAGCCGATGCCGGTTTTCAGGTCACCTTCCCAGTGCGCGGATGCCTTCTTCACGATAGCCATGTGTGCCTCCTTCAATTCGGGCGCGAAATGCCGCGCCGTCGTGGTTTTTGCCTGCAAGGCTTCTGAGGATAGACGCCGGAACAAAGTTCAGCCCAAGTGAATCGTTGACTTTTTTAGTAGGAAATTTCGGATCGGCTATTGAAACTCGGGTATATGCCCTTATTGCAAAGAACACGCTTATGAATTGGGCAGGTTTGCGTTCGCCAAGAACAAACCTGCGCCCTCAATCGGAGATGCAGGTTTATGAAGCAACTGTCCGACGTAAAGTTTTCCACCCTCGATCTGGTGCCGGTGCGCGAGAACGGCAGCCCGGCGCAGTCGCTGCGCAACTCGCTGGATTTGGCGCAGCATGTCGAGAAGTTCGGCTACACGCGGTTCTGGGTCGCCGAGCACCACAACATGGATGGCATCGCCAGTTCCGCCACCTCGGTGTTGCTGGGATATCTGGCCGGCGGCACGTCGACCATTCGGGTCGGTTCTGGCGGTGTGATGCTGCCCAACCACGCGCCGCTGGTGATCGCCGAGCAGTTCGGCACCCTTGAAAGCCTGTATCCGGGGCGGATCGACCTCGGTCTGGGCCGCGCACCGGGTTCCGATCAGATGACCGCCCGTGCCTTGCGTCGTGAGCGCTCCGGCAGTGCCGACGACTTCCCCGAGGACGTGGCAGAGCTGGTGCGCTTCCTCGGCCCGCGCACCCCGGATCAGCGCGTGATCGCGATGCCGGGTACCGGCACCAATGTGCCGATCTGGTTGCTCGGTTCCAGTCTGTTCAGTGCGCAACTGGCCGGCGAGCGCGGTTTGCCCTACGCCTTTGCCTCGCATTTCGCACCGCGTTTCATGCACGAGGCGATTCGCGTCTATCGCAATCACTTCAAGCCATCGGCAGTGCTCGATAAACCGTACGTGATGCTCGGCGTGCCGCTGGTGGCGGCCGATACTGATGAGCACGCCGATTACCTG
The DNA here is from genome assembly GCF_014863585.1 of Pseudomonas gozinkensis. NCBI lineage: Bacteria > Pseudomonadati > Pseudomonadota > Gammaproteobacteria > Pseudomonadales > Pseudomonadaceae > Pseudomonas > Pseudomonas gozinkensis. The sequence continues at coordinate 117,856 of NZ_CP062253.1, forward strand.
GCGACGTCGGTGTACCAGCGCATTCTCGCGCTGATGCGTGGGCAAAGTCTGGTGCAGCGCCCGCCAGTGAAAACCATGGACGGCCTGTGGCTGCCCCATGAGCGTGAAGCCGTGGGGGATTTCCTCGGTCTGGCGATGGTCGGCAGCCCGCAGAAAATCCGCGCGAAACTCGAAGTGCTGATCGAACAGACCCAGGCTGACGAACTGATCTTCACCTGCGACCTGTACGAACACGCCGACCGTCTGCATTCCTACGAATTGCTGGCGCAGGTGATGAAGGGCTGAAATTCAATCTGATTTCCTGTGGGAGCGCGCCTGCTCGCGAAAGCACCATGTCAGCCAACGTCTTGAGTGACTGACACAACCATCGCGAGCAGGCTCGCGCCCACATGAAAAATCATTGCCAACAAAAAAGCCGACGCATTGCGTCGGCTTTTGTTTTTCCGGCGTGATCAGCCGCGGGTGTAGACGATCTCTTTGGCACCGCCTTCGCAAGTGCCGACGACTTTGCCGCCACTGGCTGCACCCTTGTCGACAATCTCCAGCGAATACCCGGAAACGCCCTTGGCATCCAGCTTGGCCGCAATTTCGGCCTTCAGTTCTTCACAGGGCTTGCCGGCAGCAAACGCACCACCCGCAAGGCTCAACAAACCTACCGCCAACATGAACTTCTTCATCGGTCGCACTCCCTGGTCGGATTAATAAAGGCGAGCATCGAGCCGTTCGCCCGATGCGCTCACCCTGTAGCGCTTTGCCATTCCTATGGCACTCGGCCAGCGCGCAAGTTCAGAAGCGTAGACCAAACTCAGCTGCTGGCAATCCGGAACCCGACTTTCAGGGTCACTTGAAAGTGCGCCGCCTTGCCGTCCTTGATGTGGCCGCGGGTTTCGGTCACTTCGAACCATTCCAGATGCTTGATGCTCTTGTTGGCCTCGGCCAACGCATTGTTGATCGCGTCTTCGATGCTGGTGGTCGACGAACCGACCAGCTCGACTTTCTTGTAGGTGTGATGGTCACTCATGGTGTTCTCCTTGAAGTGTGCAATTGAGCCTAGCAGCGATTTGCGCTGTTGATTTCGGTCGCCGGGAGAAACCGGAGTTCAGATTTTCTGCACTTTCCAGAACCCGTGAAGTCCCAAACAACACACGCCACTCATCACCAATGCAGGAGAGCCACCATGGCCAACACCTCGTTACGCAAAGCCTCGTTGCAAAGCATGGAAGCGGAGATCGAGAGTCTGCTCAAGTCGTTGGAGAGCCTGAAGGACGACGCTTCGGACGAATCGCGCAAGACCCTCAAGGCGCTCAAGAGCAACGCTGAAAGTGCGCTGAAACATTCGCGCAGCCTGCTCAGCGATGCGTACGAAGAAGTCAAAGTCAAAACCCGCGAGACCGGGATCGCCACCCGTGACTACGCGCAGGAACATCCGTGGACGACCGCCGGTGTGGCGGTCGGTGCGCTGGGTCTGCTGGCCGCTTATTTGCTGTTCAAGCGCGGCGAGTGATCCGCCTGGTGCAGCTCGTTTTTGAGCCATTGCGCCAATTGTCGGGCGCGCCCGTCTGCGGCGCGCTTGGGTAGCCACAACGCCAGTTGCGCCGGGGTTTCACTGAAACCCCATGGCGCGACCAGGCGACCTGCCTTCAAGTCTTCGGTCACCAGCGGTTCCGGCGCGATCGCCACGCCCAACCCGGCGACGGCCGCTTCCAGCAAATAATACAAATGCTCGAAACCCTGCCCCAGTTTCAATGCCTTGGCTTCGAGGCCGCTTTGCTGCGCCCAGCTTGGCCAGGCTTGCGGGCGTGAAGTCGTGTGCAGCAAGGGTTCGTCGAGCAGGGCAATGGGCGGTGCGGATTGCAGGCGCTGGTAGCCGCTGAACAGCGGGCTCATGACCGGGCCGATGCGCTCGCTGGCCAGTTCGTACACCTGCATGTCCGCCGGCCACGGCGGTTCGGCGAACAGCAGCAATGCATCCAGGCCCGGGCGGCGCGGATCGAGGTCACCTTCACCGGCGGACAAGTGCAGACGCAAATCCGGCAGATCGGCATTCAACCTTCCCAACCGCGGAATGAACCACCTCGCCAGCAAACTACCGGAGCAGCCGAGCACGAACGGTGCGTCGGCGGTACTTTGGGTCAGTTCGGCGCAGACGCTGCGCAAGCGGTCGAACGCCTCGCCGCTGGCATCGCGCAGACGGATGCCGGCATCTGTGAGTTTCAGGCCACGACCTTCCTTGACGAAAAGACTGACGCCGAGATGCTCTTCAAGCACCTTGAGCTGACGGCTGACCGCGCCGTGGGTGACGTGCAGCTGTTCGGCGGCATGGCTGACGCTGTTCAGGCGGGCGGTGGCTTCGAAGGCGCGCAAGGCATTCAGAGGGGGAAGGTCATGGCTCATGATATCTGTGAGTTTTCCTGACAGGTTGTGGCGATCTTATCGGTTTTCAGCCTGGAAGGTCAGGGGTAGAGTGAACGCCATTGTCTTCTCGTGAAATCCGCTGGAGCGAACCATGACCCAGACTTCGAACACCTCCGATCTGCGTAACGGCCCTGACGCCAACGGCCTGTTTGGCTCGTTCGGCGGCCGTTATGTCGCTGAAACCCTGATGCCGTTGATCCTCGATCTGGCCCGCGAATACGAAGCGGCCAAGGAAGATCCGGCGTTCAAAGAAGAATTGGCCTACTTCCAGCGCGACTACGTCGGACGTCCCAGCCCGCTGTACTTCGCCGAGCGCCTGACCGAGTTCTGCGGTGGCGCCAAGATCTACCTCAAGCGCGAAGAGCTGAACCACACCGGCGCGCACAAGATCAACAACTGCATCGGCCAGATCCTGCTGGCGCGGCGCATGGGCAAGAAACGCATCATCGCCGAGACCGGCGCCGGCATGCACGGCGTGGCCACCGCTACCGTGGCTGCACGTTTCGGTCTGGATTGCGTGATCTACATGGGCACTACCGACATCGAGCGTCAGCAGGCCAACGTGTTCCGCATGAAGCTGCTGGGCGCTGAAGTGATTCCGGTGGTCGCCGGCACCGGCACCCTGAAAGACGCGATGAACGAAGCGCTGCGTGACTGGGTGACCAACGTCGACAGCACCTTCTACCTGATCGGCACCGTGGCCGGCCCGCACCCTTATCCAGCCATGGTTCGCGACTTCCAGGCGGTGATCGGCAAGGAAACCCGTGATCAGTTGCAAGCCCAGGAAGGTCGTCTGCCGGACAGCCTGGTGGCGTGCATCGGCGGTGGGTCCAACGCCATGGGCCTGTTCCACCCGTTCCTCGATGACAAGAGCGTCGAGATCATCGGCGTCGAAGCCGCCGGTTACGGCATCGAGACCGGCAAACACGCGGCCAGCCTCAACGGCGGCGTACCGGGTGTGCTGCACGGCAACCGCACTTTCCTGCTGCAGGACGACGATGGCCAGATCATCGACGCCCACTCGATTTCTGCCGGCCTCGACTATCCGGGCATCGGCCCAGAACACGCGTGGTTGCATGACATCGGCCGCGTCCAGTACACCTCGGTGACCGACGACGAAGCCCTCGCTGCGTTCCACCAGTGCTGTCGTCTGGAAGGGATCATCCCGGCACTGGAAAGCGCTCATGCCCTGGCCGAAGTATTCAAACGCGCACCGAAGCTGCCGAAGGATCACCTGATGGTGGTCAACCTGTCCGGCCGCGGCGACAAAGACATGCAGACCGTCATGCACCACATGGAAACCTCCAAGCAGGAGAAACACTGATGAGCCGCCTGCAAACCCGCTTTGCCGAACTCAAAGAACAGAACCGCGCCGCGCTGGTGACCTTCGTTACCGCCGGTGATCCGGACTACGACACTTCGCTGGCGATCCTCAAAGGCCTGCCGAAAGCCGGTGCCGACGTGATCGAACTGGGCATGCCGTTCACCGACCCGATGGCCGATGGCCCGGCGATTCAGCTGGCGAACATCCGTGCCCTGGGCGCCAAGCAGAACCTGATCAAAACCCTGCAAATGGTCCGCGAGTTCCGCAAGGACAACAGCGAAACGCCGCTGGTGCTGATGGGTTACTTCAACCCGATCCACAAGTTTGGCGTCGAGCGCTTCATTGCCGAAGCCAAAGAGGCCGGCGTTGATGGCCTGATCGTGGTCGACATGCCACCGGAGCACAACTCCGAGCTGTGCGACCCGGCCCAGGCTGCAGGCATCGACTTCATCCGCCTGACCACCCCGACCACCGATGATGCGCGTCTGCCGAAAGTGTTGAACGGCAGCTCCGGCTTCGTCTACTACGTGTCGGTTGCCGGTGTGACCGGTGCCGGCGCGGCGACTCTGGAGCACGTCGAGGAAGCGGTGGCGCGTTTGCGTCGTCATACCGATCTGCCGATCAGCATCGGTTTCGGTATCCGTACGCCGGAGCAGGCCGCGTCCATCGCGCGTCTGGCCGATGGCGTGGTGGTGGGCTCGGCGCTGATCGATCACATCGCCAACGCGACCACACCGGATCAGGCCATCGACGGCGTGCTGAGCCTGTGTTCGGCGCTGTCCGAAGGCGTGCGTAAGGCTCGCGTCAGCTGAAGGTAAAGTTCCTGATACAGAGGAATTAGGGCCTCGCGGCACAGACTAAATGAGCAAGACCGAGGGATTCAGAACCCGTTCTGAATCCCTTTTTGCTGTCAGTGCAGTGAGGAAAGACCCGATGAAAATGCCGAAACGTCTGATTGTCAGTCTGGGCGTGCTGATGATCAGCGCGACACCGCTGCTGGCCAGCGCCGATCCGCGCGATGATCACGACCACGGCGGCCCGCAGCAGGGCCACTACGACAATCGCGGTGGTGATCACCATGATTGGCAAAGCAATCATCGCGGCGGCCCGCCGCCTCGGGATTTCGGCCCGGTGCGTCAGGTGATCCGCGACAATCATGGCTACTTCGTTCGCGGTGCGCCGCCACCTCCCGGCATCCACCTGGTACGTGGCCGGCCGCTGCCCCACGGCTATTACGGCGAGCGCCTGGATAACCGGGCGTTGAGTCACCTGCCGTATTACCCGGGCTACGAATGGCGACGTGCCGGCGGTGACATCGTGCTGATCGCGGTGGGCAGCGGCATCGTTTACGAAGTGCTGGATGGCGTTCTGTACTGATCGTCAGGCAATAAAAAAGACCGCAGCCTTCACAGGCTGCGGTCTTTTGTTTTCAGGGTCGTTGTTTTCAGGGCAACTCCAGTCCGCCCGAGGCTTTGTGCAGTTTGCGCAAATGCTCGCCGATCTGCTTCACGTTGGCCTCGCTGGCTGCAATCTCGGCTGCTCGTTTTGGCTCCAGAAGCGCGCGCACTTCTTTATCCAGATCGCCGGTCAGGGCCAGCAATTGTTTCTGGCGCTGGCTGCTTTCTGCTTCCAGGCGGCTGAACTCGCTCGGTCGCGGCAGGCCGTAACCTCGGGAGTCGAGCAACTCTGCCGGCCGGCTGAGGAAGCCGCTGTTGGCGAGGATCTGCTGCAAGGTTGCGTTGGCCTTGTCCATGCCACCGTTTTCCAGCTCACGGGCACCGAGGTAGCGTTGCTTGACCTCATCCTGAGCCAGCAACAGTTGGCGGCGGAAACTGGCTTGCTCCAGCAACAACAGCGCGGCGCTGGTGCGCAGGTCGGCCCGTTCGAACCATGGCCGGCGCTCTTCGGCGGACAGCGAAAGCCATTCTTCAACGGTTGTCTGCTTGATCGGCAATTGCTTCTTCAACACATCGAACATCGCCTGATAACGATCACGGAACGAGTCGAAGCGATAACCCAGGCGCAACGCCTCTTTCGGATCATCGAGCACACTGGTATCGGCCAGACCTCGCCCCTTCAACACTTCCAGCAAGCCGTTGGGCATGATGCTGTCGAGGCCGGTGAGCCGGGCGTTGTTGCTGCCGCTGCGCAACAGTTTCAGGCCTTCGACCGCACAGTTGTTGGAGAGGAAGAAGTAATTGCCGTCGTAGCTCCAATGCATTTCGGCGGCGTGTTCGACCACGCCCTCTATCTCGCTGCGCGAGAGATTCAGCGGCACCGACGCCAGGCTGCGCAGTTCGGTCTTGGTGTATTCGTCGATCACCTGCGCCAGGGGTAGAACGAACAGACGCGATGGGTACTTGCCGACCAGTCCGTCCCAACTCGACAGCTGTACGTCACCGACGAAGGCGCGGTACGACAGCACCAGGTGCTGGTCCAGATCCAGTCGGCAGTCTGGCCCGCGTGGCCGGCCCGGTGCGCAGATCACCAGACGCAACATGCTGTGGCCCCAACGGCTGACCCAGTTCTGGTTGGCTTCGGCCAACAGATAATCCACCGCGTACACGCGTTCCGGATCGACCTGACCCAGGGGCTGTTTGGCAAAGTCGTTGCCGGCATTGAGGAACGCGAAGGTTTTGGCGCATTCATCCTTTGCCGACGGTGCCCAGCCGAAGTGTTGCTGGTAATAGCGATACAGCGCCGGGCGACGGCAGGCGTAGCTCGGGTCGAGGAGGAAATACTCCATGTTGACCGCGACAAACTCTTTCGGGCTTGAGATTTCGTAGAGGTCGGGGCTACGGGCGATCTGCCGGTTGTGCTGTTCCCGCTCACCCCGTCGCCCGACGTATTGCTGCCAGCCGGCGAGGTCGAGCAAGCGTGGATCATCACTGAGTGTGAAGCGCCGACCGTTCTGGCCGCGGCACTCATCGGGAATGCCGATCAGCCCAGCGCTGTTGTTGCGCCGGGTACAGCGCTGGATCAGCGTGCGTTCGGCCGCTGGCCACAAGCGTGCGCGATCGTAAATGTGGGTGATTTCGTGCAGCACCGTGGCCAGCAGTTCCCGGCGAACGGTGCCGTGGGGGCGATTGGTTTTTTCCTTTGCCGCACTGCCGTCAGTGAGGCTGGCGAGCAGTTTGCGGTTCAGGTCCAGCTCGGACACGAGCGTCGCCTGACCGTAGGCGTTGCCGGGCATGTCGTCGGTCCAGCCGACATCGATGCGCCGGTCCAGGCGTTCGATGAAGCTCGGCGGCAATGCCTGCATGGCTTCATCGAGCAGCGCCTGGCTGGCCTGTTGTTGGGCGGGGCTGAGTCCGTCGGTCTTGAGCTGCAATTGCAGGCCAGCGTGGGCGCTGTTGCCAAGCAGCAGCAACGCCCCGGCCAGCAGGTAGGCGCCGAGTGACTTCACAGTGCGAGAATGGCTTCGGCAAGTACCTGATCACTGGCGTCGCGGGCTTCCGGCACGCGGGTGCGCAAGGTATTGAAGGCGGCTTCCAGGTTTGCACCACGGATATCACCGTCGCTGGCCACGAAACTGGCAGCGTCGTCGTGGGCTTCGCGGATGATTTTCGAGTCGCGAATCGACGTGGTGGTATCGGAGGTGAAATCGATGGTGCGCTGGGAGGCGCGGACGATGATGTTACTGGTGGCTACCAGGGTGTGCGCCTGGGCCATATCGGCCAACAACAGCAGGCCAAGGGCGGCAGCAATCAGCGGGCTACGCATGGAACGACTCCGAAAGGACAGGGATGACTATTGGACGAGAATTGCCTGTGCCAGTTCAAGGTCGCTGACATGAAGTTTTGGCCGGCTCTTGCGCAGGTAATGCAGGGCTGATTCGAGCTGTGCGCCGCGCATCTGGCCGTCACTGGCAACGAACGCTGCGGCATCGTCGTGCGCGGCGATGATCAGTTTACGGTCGAACGGCGCGGAAGACACCATGCCGGTGGCCCAGACGCTGACCACGGTGTTTTGTGTGGACACATCGAAGGCGTCTGCCAAAGGAACCCAGCAGGCGGTGATCAAAGCAGAGGGGATAAGCAGATTTGTAAGAAAACGCATGGGACTCGGCAGCTGTTGGCGAGTCCCAAGGCTAGCGCAATGCCCGGACTAGAGCCAGCGCCGAAACATCGGGACACGACCGGCGTGCCCCGCGATGCCTCTGTCGCTTAGATCGTCAGAATGGCCTGGGCCAGCTGTGCGTCGGTCGCGTTCAGTTGCGGCGCCTGATGACGGATGTGATCCAGTGCACTCTCCAGTTTCACGCCCCGGATTTCACCTTCGCTGGCCACGAAGCTGGCAGCGTCGTCACGGGCGGCGAGCACGATCTTGTCGTCACGGAAGGACGAGGTGACGTCGGAGGTGGCATCGGAGGAGGACTTGAGCGCGCCAACCACGGCGTCGGTGGTAACGATGAAGCTGGTGGCGCTGGCGTTGGCAGCCACGGCCAGCAAGGCGGCGGCGCTGAGCAGACGAAGACGGGACATGGGAGAACTCCTGTGGAAAAACCGTATTGAGAGGTGGCTCGGTGTCTGAAGGTCAGACGCCAGTCGCACAGCATTTGCCACGTTCTGCATGGATCTTAGGCTTCCGTAGCAAATTCGCACAGTGGTCAGGATGCTGGCCTGAACACATTTTGCGTAACTGTACTTGTCATTAATCTATTTTGGAAAACTGTACCTGTCTGGTGTTTCGGGCTGGATATTCAGGTTTTTCTGCCCTGAAACGACAAGACCCGTCGCGGTTTCCCGCGACGGGTCTTGTGTGTTCAATTCGGGTTGCTGGCGGTGGGTCTAGCGACCAGAGCCAGCGACGCTGCTTAGCGCCAGAACGGCTTGCTCAGCTCTTCGTAGCGTTGTGCTTCGCTGATACCGGCGTCAGCCAGCAGACGCGAATCCAGACGAGCCAGTTGGTGGCGGCTGGAGATGCGGCGCTGCCACAGCATCAGGTTGGCGATAACGCGCAGAGGCAGGGAAGCCTGGGTGTTTACAGCTTTGTCTTCGAAGAACAGTTCGGAACTGAGTGTACGTTCCATGGTTGACATCCTTCCGCTTGTGGCGGGATTAGGTAGTGGTTTAACTGGTGCCCATGATCCTCTCGTTTGGCCAGACTCTCTAGATACAGTTCACTTGTATTGTGAGTGACCAGTTAACTGTTTATAGGGGGTGTACGGGTCGAAATTGTGCAAACTGTACCTGTCCGCTCTTATTTGGTGCATTTTTACCCAATTCGATGATTCGAGTAGGTAAAAGATGTAGGAAAAGACCGGTACAGCAGTACAGTTTTTGAACGCCCTGGCGGTTTCCAGAATCCCGCTGGCGAAACTGTGTTTGCACCAGCGGAAAATCTGTGCGGCTTACACCGCCAGCATGCGTCCGGTTTCTTCCAGATTGATGTGCCAGCTCAGGGCGTCACGCAGGATGTGCGGGGTGTGGCCACCGATTGCACAGGCTTTGTCGAAGTAGTCGTTCAGCGCCTGACGGAAATCCGGGTGCACACAGTTATCGATGATGACCCGGGCGCGTTCCCGTGGTGCCAGCCCACGCAGGTCGGCCAGGCCCACCTCGGTCACCAGGATATCGACGTCATGCTCGGTGTGGTCGACGTGGCTGACCATCGGCACCACGCTGGAAATCGCGCCGCCCTTGGCGATCGACTTGGTCACGAACACCGCCAGGTGTGCGTTACGTGCGAAGTCGCCCGAGCCGCCGATGCCGTTCATCATCCGTGTGCCGCAGACATGGGTGGAGTTGACGTTGCCATAAATGTCGAACTCGAGCGCCGTGTTGATACCGATGATGCCCAGGCGCCGAACCACTTCCGGATGGTTTGAGATTTCCTGCGGACGCAGTACCAGCTTGTCCTTGTACTTCTCCAGATTGCCGAACACGTCGCTGTTGCGCCGCTCCGACAGGGTGATCGAGCTGCCCGAGGCGAAGCTCAGCTTGCCGGCGTCGATCAGATCGAAGGTCGAGTCCTGCAGCACCTCGGAGTACATGGTCAGGTCTTCGAACGGCGAGTCGATCAGCCCGCACATCACCGCGTTGGCAATGTTGCCGATCCCGGCCTGCAGCGGGCCGAGCTTGTTGGTCATACGCCCGGCATCGACTTCCTGCTTGAGGAAGGTGATCAAGTGATCGGCGATGGCTTTGGTGTCGACGTCCGGCGACGACACGGTAGACGGCGAATCCGACTGCTGGGTGATGACGATGGCGACGATCTTCTCCGGCGGAATCGGGATCGCGGTGCTGCCGATGCGGTCGTCGACCTTTACCAGCGGGATGGGCGTGCGGGTCGGGCGATAGGTCGGGATATAGATGTCATGCAGACCTTCGAGGTTGGCGTTGTGCGCCAGGTTGATCTCGACGATCACGTGTTTGGCGAAAATGGCGAAGCTTGCGGAATTGCCCACCGAGGTGGTCGGCACGATGTGGCCCTGTTCAGTGATGGCCACGGCTTCGATGACGGCAATGTCCGGCAGCTTCAGTTGCTGGTTGCGCAGTTGTTCGACGGTTTCCGAAAGGTGCTGGTCGATGAACATCACTTCGCCGGCGTTGATCGCCTTGCGCAAGGTGCTGTCGACCTGGAACGGCATGCGCCGGGACAGCACGCCGGCTTCGGTCAGTTGTTTGTCGAGGTCGTTGCCCAGACTGGCGCCGGTCATCAGGCTGATCTTCAGCGGCGTGACCTTGGCTCGCTCGGCCAGCGCATGAGGCACGGCCTTGGCTTCGCCGGCGCGGGTGAAGCCGCTCATGCCAACGGTCATGCCGTCCTCAATCAGCGCAGCGGCGTCGGCGGCGCTCATCACTTTATCCAACAACGAAGGCAGGCGAATACGGTCACGGTACATGGATTATTTTCTCGGGCAGCGAGTAGCAGGATGCGCAGTCTAGTGAATTTCGCGAGCGCCTGTCCCGCTACCAAGGTCGCAAACGAGGCGTCTATTTAGCGGGTTTCAAGTAAAACACCGTTACCGGATCTGCAACAACGCGGCAAATTGTCCGACGTTTTGCGCAAACAAAAACGCCCCGACGAGTCGGGGCGTTCGGTGTTGCCGGCGAGGGTTACTCGACCGCTTTGACCATGTCTTCGATGACTTTCTTCGCGTCGCCGAACACCATCATGGTCTTGTCCAGGTAGAACAGTTCGTTGTCCAGACCGGCATAGCCGCTGGCCATCGAGCGCTTGTTGACGATGATGGTTTTGGCCTTGAACGCTTCGAGGATCGGCATGCCGGCAATCGGCGATTTCGGATCGTTCTTGGCGGCCGGGTTGACCACATCGTTGGCGCCGAGCACCAGCACCACGTCGGCCTGACCGAACTCGGAGTTGATGTCTTCCATCTCGAACACTTGGTCGTACGGCACTTCGGCTTCGGCCAGCAGTACGTTCATGTGGCCAGGCATCCGACCGGCTACCGGGTGAATCGCGTACTTCACGGTCACGCCGTGGTGGGTCAGCTTCTCGGTCAGCTCTTTCAGGGCGTGCTGTGCACGGGCCACCGCCAGACCGTAGCCCGGCACGATGATCACGGTGTCGGCGTTGGTCAGCAGGAAAGTCGCGTCGTCAGCCGAACCGGATTTCACCGGACGGGCTTCCTTCTCACCGGCAGGACCGGCGTCTGCTGTATTGCCGAAACCGCCGAGCAGTACATTAAAGAAGGAACGGTTCATCGCCTTGCACATGATGTACGAGAGGATCGCACCGCTCGAACCCACCAGGGAGCCGGCAATGATCAGCATCGAGTTGTTCAGCGAGAAGCCGATACCCGCTGCCGCCCAGCCGGAATAGCTGTTGAGCATCGACACCACGACCGGCATGTCGGCGCCGCCGATCGGGATGATGATCAGCACGCCCATGACGAACGCCAGCGCCAGCATCAGTGCGAACGCGGCGAGGTTGCCGGTCAGCATGAAGGTGACGCCGAGGATCAGCGTCGCGAGACCCAGTACCGCGTTCAGCTTGTGCTGACCGCTGAACTGTACTGGTGCGCCCTGGAACAGACGGAACTTGTACTTGCCCGACAGCTTGCCGAAGGCGATCACCGAACCGGAGAAGGTGATTGCGCCGATGGCTGCGCCGAGGAACAGCTCCAGACGGTTACCCGCCGGGATCGAGTCGCCCAGTTGCTTGACGATGCCCAGCGACTGCGGCTCTACCACTGCAGCAATGGCGATGAACACTGCTGCCAGGCCGATCATGCTGTGCATGAACGCAACCAGTTCCGGCATCTTGGTCATTTCAACGCGCTTGGCCATGATCGAACCGGCGGTGCCGCCGATCAGCAGGCCGACGATCACGTAACCGATGCCTGCGGTAGCCAGCTCAGCCCCAAGCTTATAGATGAGGCCGACGGTGGTGAGGATTGCCAGCGCCATACCGAGCATGCCGAACAGGTTGCCGCGGCGCGACGTGGTCGGGTGCGACAAGCCCTTGAGGGCCTGGATGAAGCAGATCGACGCGATCAGGTAGAGCGTCGTGACGAGGTTCATGCTCATTACTTAGGCGCCTCTTCTTTTGCTTTCGGGGCTTTCTTCTTGAACATCTCAAGCATGCGACGGGTGACCAGGAAGCCACCGAACACGTTGACCGCGGCCAGTGCCACGGCGAGGGTGCCCATGGTCTTGCCCAGCGGGGTGACGGTCAGTGCGGCAGCGAGCATGGCGCCGACGATCACGATTGCCGAAATGGCGTTGGTCACTGCCATCAGCGGCGTGTGCAGCGCAGGCGTAACGTTCCAGACCACGTGGTAACCGACATAAATCGCCAGCACGAAGATGATCAGGTTGTAGATACCGGGGGAGATAAGCTCTTCCATCGTCTGAATCCCTGCTTAGGCGTTTTTGCGGATGACTTGGCCGTCGCGGCACATCAGGCACGCGGCGACGATGTCGTCTTCGAGGTTCACTTCGAACTGGCCTTCTTTGGTGAAGACCAGCTTCAGGAAGTCCAGCAGGTTGCGTGCGTACAGCGCCGAGGCGTCTGCGGCGACTTCACCGGCGAGGTTGGTCGGGCCGACGATGGTCACGCCGTTCTCGATCACGACCTGATCGGCCACGGTCAGCGGGCAGTTGCCACCCTGAGCGGCCGCGAGGTCGATGACCACCGAGCCGGGTTTCATTTGCGCCACAGTGTCCGCGCTCAACAGCGTCGGTGCCTTGCGACCCGGGATCAGTGCGGTGGTGATGACAATGTCAGCCTGCTTTGCGCGCTCGTGCACGGCCTGGGCCTGACGCTGCATCCAGCTCGCTGGCATCGGGCGTGCGTAACCGCCGACGCCGACCGCGCATTCGCGTTCTTCATCGGTCTCGTAAGGCACGTCGACGAACTTGGCGCCGAGAGATTCGATCTGTTCCTTCACGGCCGGACGTACGTCGGACGCTTCGATGACGGCACCCAGACGTTTCGCCGTGGCAATCGCCTGCAATCCAGCCACACCGGCCCCCAGAATCAGCACGCGCGCCGCTTTCACGGTGCCCGCGGCGGTCATCAGCATCGGCATGAAACGCGGATAGTAGTGAGCGGCCAGCAGCACGGCCTTATAGCCGGCAATGTTCGCCTGGGACGACAGCACATCGAGGCTCTGGGCCCGGGAGGTACGTGGCGCCGCTTCCAGGGCGAACGCGGTAATTCCGCATTCGGCCATCTTCGCGATGGTGTCGTTGTTGAACGGGTTGAGCATGCCCACCAGCACCGTTCCGCGCTTGATCAGCGTCAGTTCGGCATCGCTTGGCGCGACCACTTTGAGAATCAGCTCGGCACCAAACGCGTCATTGGCACTGCCAATGGTTGCGCCTGCCGCTTCATAGGCACTGTCGACAACGCTGGCTTTAACGCCGGCGCCGGTTTGCACAGTGACCTTATGGCCTTGGCTGATCAGCTTTTTAATGGTTTCCGGGGTTGCAGCAACCCGTGTTTCACCGGTCTGGGTTTCGAGAGGAACACCAATGTGCACGTCAAATCTCCTGCGTGATCTTATTGAGTAAACCCATGCACTACGGATGGTGCGACTGGGGCGGCCGATCAGCACGATCCCGCCAAATCAGGGCGGGGCGCGGCATTTTGCAGGCGAAGTTTATGCCCTTCAAGGGATTATGACGGGTGACGGAAAATTAACTACAAGTCATCCCGTGACCGAATGTCGCAGATGGCCAGTTGAATCCCTTGCAGGCCGTGCCTTTCAAGGAGTCTGGATGAATTTAAAGAATTTTCTCATCGGTGACGTGAATAGGCCGCAATGAGTCGCGAATGAGGGCGCAAAGCCACGTCGGCAGGCGCTTGTGGGACGTCTGTACGACTTTCGGATACAGTCTGCTTATTTGCGACAAATAGTTATATCTGTAGGGCTTTTATTTTCCTGACTACGGGGTTAGCAATCGCTGAAACCCTTTAGCCTTCTAGGTTGTAGCTGTGTGCCTGATTCACCAGCCAGTCGCGAAAAGCCTTGAGTGACGCCGATTCGACCTTTCGCTCCGGAATCATCAGGTAATACGCCTTGATGCTGGAGAGCGCTTTCGGGTTGGCAATGACCAGGCGTTTCTCGGCCAGTTCGCGCTGAATCAGGAATGGTGGGATCAGCGCGATGCCCATGTCGTGCATGGCGGCCTGGGCCAGCATGGAGAATAGCTCGTAGCGCGGACCTGTCATGTCGCGGGGAATGTTCAGGTGTTGCGAGTTGAACCACTGTCGCCAGGCGTAGGGGCGGGTGGTTTGCTGGAGCAGCGGCAGATCGACGATCTCTTCGGGTGTCAGATGCGTCTTGTTGCCGAGCAGGGCTGGACTGCACACCGGCATCGGATTCTCGCCCATCAGCCTGTGGGATTCGGTACCCGACCAATCGGCATCGCCAAAGTAGATGGCGGCATCGAAGTCAGTGTCTGCAAACAGGAACGGGCGAGTGCGGTTGGTCAGGTTGACCGTCACTTCCGGGTGCTTGAGCTGGAAGTCCTTCAGTCTGGGCAGCAGCCATTGCGTGCCGAAGGTGGGCACCACGGCGAGCTCGATCACGTTGGTACCTTGCTGACCCATCACCGAGAGGGTGTCGCGCTCCACGGCGTCGAGTTGGGTGGCGATGCGGCGGCTGTAGGAGAGGCCCGCTTCCGTCAGCTTCACTCCGCGACGCGAGCGTCGGAAGAGTTCGACGCTGAGGAAGTCCTCAAGGCTGGCGATCTGTCGGCAAATGGCGCCTTGAGTGAGGGAAAGCTCTTCGGCGGCCTTGGTAAAGCTCTCGTGACGGGCGGCAGCCTCGAAGCTGATCAGGGCGGTGGTGCTGGGTATCTTGCGGCGCATGTACGTCAACCTCACTAATACATCGCTTGATCGGCATTTCGCGACGTTTCGGAGTGAGAAATTAGCACAACAGGATGCGAAATCCTCGTTTGCTGGGATGGCGAAGCGGGCCTAGGATCAATGCCACGTTAATTCACTCGATTTGCGAGGACTCACTCATGGGCGGTAAAGCTAGCTTCAACTGGATCGATCCACTGCTGCTGGATCAACAGCTGACTGAAGAAGAACGCATGATCCGCGACACTGCCGAGCAATTCGCCCAGCAGAGCCTTGCACCACGCGTTCTCGAAGCCTTCCGCCATGAGAAGACCGATCCGGCGATCTTCCGTGAAATGGGTGAGGTCGGCCTGTTGGGTGCGACCATTCCCGAGCAGTACGGTGGCAGCGGCCTCAACTACGTCAGCTATGGCCTGATTGCCCGTGAAGTCGAGCGTGTCGATTCTGGCTACCGTTCGATGATGAGCGTGCAGTCTTCGCTGGTGATGGTGCCGATCAACGAATTCGGTACCGAAGCACAGAAGCAGAAGTACCTGCCGAAACTGGCTTCCGGCGAGTGGATCGGCTGCTTCGGTCTGACCGAGCCGAACCACGGTTCGGACCCGGGCGCGATGATCACTCGTGCACGCAAAGTCGACGGTGGCTACAGCCTGACCGGCGCCAAGATGTGGATCACCAACAGCCCGATCGCCGATGTGTTCGTCGTCTGGGCCAAGGACGATGCCGGCGACATCCGTGGTTTTGTTCTGGAAAAAGGCTGGAAAGGTCTGAGCGCTCCGGCGATTCACGGCAAGGTCGGCCTGCGGGCGTCGATCACCGGCGAAATCGTCATGGACAACGTGTTCGTGCCGGAAGAGAACATCTTCCCGGACGTGCGTGGTCTGAAGGGGCCGTTCACCTGCCTCAACTCTGCACGTTATGGCATCTCCTGGGGTGCGCTGGGCGCGGCCGAGTTCTGCTGGCACACCGCCCGCCAGTACACCCTGGATCGTCAGCAGTTCGGTCGTCCGTTGGCCGCTACTCAGTTGATCCAGAAAAAGCTGGCGGATATGCAGACCGAGATCACTTTGGCGCTGCAAGGCTGCCTGCGTCTGGGTCGCATGAAAGATGAAGGCACTGCTGCGGTTGAAATCACTTCGATCATGAAGCGTAACTCTTGCGGCAAGTCTCTCGAGATCGCCCGTATGGCGCGTGACATGCTGGGCGGTAACGGGATCTCCGATGAATTCGGTGTCGCCCGTCACCTGGTCAACCTGGAAGTGGTGAATACCTATGAAGGTACTCACGACGTTCACGCGCTGATCCTCGGTCGTGCTCAGACCGGCCTGCAGGCGTTCTATTAATAGGAGAGCGACCATGGGCGCGCTGTCGCATCTGCGGGTACTGGATTTATCGCGAGTGCTGGCCGGCCCATGGGCTGGTCAGATTCTGGCCGATCTCGGGGCGGAAGTGATCAAGGTCGAGCGCCCGGGCAATGGTGACGACACTCGCGCCTGGGGGCCGCCCTTCCTGAAGGACGCTTACGGTGAGAACACCAGTGAGGCAGCTTATTACCTGTCGGCCAACCGCAACAAGCAATCGGTGACGATCGACTTCACGCGTCCCGAAGGTCAGAAGCTTGTACGGGACCTGGCAGCCAAGTCCGACATTTTGATTGAGAACTTCAAGGTGGGTGGTCTGGCGGCTTATGGCCTGGATTACGAGTCGTTGAAGGCGATCAATCCGGATCTGATCTATTGCTCGATCACCGGTTTTGGTCAGACCGGGCCGTATGCCAAGCGTGCGGGTTATGACTTCATGATCCAGGGTCTTGGTGGGCTGATGAGTCTGACCGGGCGACCTGAGGGTGATGAGGGGGCCGGGCCTGTGAAAGTGGGTGTGGCGCTTACGGATATCCTGACGGGCCTGTATTCGACCGTGGCGATCCTGGCAGCGCTGGCTCATCGTGATCACGATGGTGGTGGGCAGCATATCGATATGGCGTTGCTGGATGTGCAGGTGGCGTGCCTGGCCAACCAGGCGATGAACTACCTGACGACGGGCACTGCGCCAAAGCGCTTGGGAAATGCACATCCGAATATCGTGCCGTACCAGGATTTTCCTACGGCTGACGGCGACTTCATCCTTACGGTGGGTAATGACGGGCAGTTCCGCAAATTTGCCGAAGTGGCGGGGCAACCGCAGTGGGCGGACGATCCGCGTTTCGCGACTAATAAGCTGCGAGTGGCGAATCGGACTGTGCTGATTCCGCTGATCCGTCAGGCGACTGTCTTCAAGACGACCGCAGAGTGGGTGGCTCAGCTCGAGCAGGCGGGTGTGCCGTGCGGGCCGATCAATGATCTGTCGCAGGTGTTCGAGGATCCGCAGGTGAAGTCTCGTGGGTTGGCGATTGAGCTGCCTCATGCGCTGGCGGGGTTAGTGCCGCAAGTGGCCAGTCCGATCCGGTTGTCGCGGACGCCTGTCGAGTATCGGCGTGCGCCTCCTTTGCTGGGCGAGCATACGCTGGAGGTTTTACAGCGCGTGCTGGGCTTGGGGGCGGGTGCAGTGGCCGCGATGAAGGAGGATGGAGTGCTCTAATGGTTCTCTCTATATAGAAGGGGTGCTGAATCCTTCTTCTATATAGAGGGTCTTGAGTGTTTTTTGGCCTATCCGCAAGTTATTGAAAGAAAAGCGAAATTAAGGGTTGACGGCAGATTCTGAGTCTCTATAATTCGCCCCACTTCCGGCGCAGTCGAAACGGAAAACTCCTTGAGATTCAATGAGTTAAGTAGGTTTCGAGAGCGGGTCGCTTCAGTTCATCGAAGTCTGGAAGGAGTTGGAAATGCCGGTTCTTTTGGCGCTTTCAACGGTTCGATCTTCTCGGTCGAAAGCGGAGAAAAAGAGGTGTTGACAGCAGCGTGTAACGCTGTAGAATTCGCCTCCCGCTAACGAGAGATCGGAAGCGCAAGTGGTTGAAGTTGTTGAAGAATTCTTCGAAAACTTCTGAAAATAATCACTTGACAGCAAATGAGGCTGCTGTAGAATGCGCGCCTCGGTTGAGACGAAAGATCTTAACCAACTGCTCTTTAACAACTGAATCAAGCAATTCGTGTGGGTGCTTGTGGGGTCAGACTGATAGTCAACAAGATTATCAGCATCACAAGTTACTCCGCGAGAAATCAAAGATGTAACCAACGATTGCTGAGCCAAGTTTAGGGTTTTCTCAAAACCCAAAGATGTTTGAACTGAAGAGTTTGATCATGGCTCAGATTGAACGCTGGCGGCAGGCCTAACACATGCAAGTCGAGCGGATGAAAGGAGCTTGCTCCTGGATTCAGCGGCGGACGGGTGAGTAATGCCTAGGAATCTGCCTGGTAGTGGGGGACAACGTTTCGAAAGGAACGCTAATACCGCATACGTCCTACGGGAGAAAGCAGGGGACCTTCGGGCCTTGCGCTATCAGATGAGCCTAGGTCGGATTAGCTAGTTGGTGAGGTAATGGCTCACCAAGGCGACGATCCGTAACTGGTCTGAGAGGATGATCAGTCACACTGGAACTGAGACACGGTCCAGACTCCTACGGGAGGCAGCAGTGGGGAATATTGGACAATGGGCGAAAGCCTGATCCAGCCATGCCGCGTGTGTGAAGAAGGTCTTCGGATTGTAAAGCACTTTAAGTTGGGAGGAAGGGTTGTAGATTAATACTCTGCAATTTTGACGTTACCGACAGAATAAGCACCGGCTAACTCTGTGCCAGCAGCCGCGGTAATACAGAGGGTGCAAGCGTTAATCGGAATTACTGGGCGTAAAGCGCGCGTAGGTGGTTCGTTAAGTTGGATGTGAAATCCCCGGGCTCAACCTGGGAACTGCATCCAAAACTGGCGAGCTAGAGTATGGTAGAGGGTGGTGGAATTTCCTGTGTAGCGGTGAAATGCGTAGATATAGGAAGGAACACCAGTGGCGAAGGCGACCACCTGGACTGATACTGACACTGAGGTGCGAAAGCGTGGGGAGCAAACAGGATTAGATACCCTGGTAGTCCACGCCGTAAACGATGTCAACTAGCCGTTGGGAGCCTTGAGCTCTTAGTGGCGCAGCTAACGCATTAAGTTGACCGCCTGGGGAGTACGGCCGCAAGGTTAAAACTCAAATGAATTGACGGGGGCCCGCACAAGCGGTGGAGCATGTGGTTTAATTCGAAGCAACGCGAAGAACCTTACCAGGCCTTGACATCCAATGAACTTTCCAGAGATGGATTGGTGCCTTCGGGAACATTGAGACAGGTGCTGCATGGCTGTCGTCAGCTCGTGTCGTGAGATGTTGGGTTAAGTCCCGTAACGAGCGCAACCCTTGTCCTTAGTTACCAGCACGTTATGGTGGGCACTCTAAGGAGACTGCCGGTGACAAACCGGAGGAAGGTGGGGATGACGTCAAGTCATCATGGCCCTTACGGCCTGGGCTACACACGTGCTACAATGGTCGGTACAAAGGGTTGCCAAGCCGCGAGGTGGAGCTAATCCCATAAAACCGATCGTAGTCCGGATCGCAGTCTGCAACTCGACTGCGTGAAGTCGGAATCGCTAGTAATCGCGAATCAGAATGTCGCGGTGAATACGTTCCCGGGCCTTGTACACACCGCCCGTCACACCATGGGAGTGGGTTGCACCAGAAGTAGCTAGTCTAACCTTCGGGAGGACGGTTACCACGGTGTGATTCATGACTGGGGTGAAGTCGTAACAAGGTAGCCGTAGGGGAACCTGCGGCTGGATCACCTCCTTAATCGACGACATCAGCTGCTCCATAAGTTCCCACACGAATTGCTTGATTCATTGAAGAAGACGAAAGAAGCAGCCCGAAATTGGGTCTGTAGCTCAGTTGGTTAGAGCGCACCCCTGATAAGGGTGAGGTCGGCAGTTCGAATCTGCCCAGACCCACCAATTTTGTGTGGGAAACGCCTGTAGAAATACGGGGCCATAGCTCAGCTGGGAGAGCGCCTGCCTTGCACGCAGGAGGTCAGCGGTTCGATCCCGCTTGGCTCCACCACTACTGCTTCTGAAGTAAGAGCTTAGAAATGAGCATTCCATCGTGTTGATGGTGAATGTTGATTTCTAGTCTTTGACTAGTTCGTTCTTTAAAAATTTGGGTATGTGATAGAAAGATAGACTGATGGCCACTTTCACTGGTGGTGATCAGGCTAAGGTAAAATTTGTGAGTTCTCTTAGTTGAGAAATTCGAATTTTCGGCGAATGTCGTCTTCACAGTATAACCAGATTGCTTGGGGTTATATGGTCAAGTGAAGAAGCGCATACGGTGGATGCCTTGGCAGTCAGAGGCGATGAAAGACGTGGTAGCCTGCGAAAAGCTTCGGGGAGTCGGCAAACAGACTTTGATCCGGAGATGTCTGAATGGGGGAACCCAGCCATCATAAGATGGTTATCTTGTACTGAATACATAGGTGCAAGAGGCGAACCAGGGGAACTGAAACATCTAAGTACCCTGAGGAAAAGAAATCAACCGAGATTCCCTTAGTAGTGGCGAGCGAACGGGGACTAGCCCTTAAGTGGCTTTGAGATTAGCGGAACGCTCTGGAAAGTGCGGCCATAGTGGGTGATAGCCCTGTACGCGAAAATCTCTTAGTCATGAAATCGAGTAGGACGGAGCACGAGAAACTTTGTCTGAATATGGGGGGACCATCCTCCAAGGCTAAATACTACTGACTGACCGATAGTGAACTAGTACCGTGAGGGAAAGGCGAAAAGAACCCCGGAGAGGGGAGTGAAATAGATCCTGAAACCGTATGCGTACAAGCAGTGGGAGCAGACTTTGTTCTGTGACTGCGTACCTTTTGTATAATGGGTCAGCGACTTATTTTCAGTGGCGAGCTTAACCGAATAGGGGAGGCGTAGCGAAAGCGAGTCTTAATAGGGCGTCTAGTCGCTGGGAATAGACCCGAAACCGGGCGATCTATCCATGGGCAGGTTGAAGGTTAGGTAACACTGACTGGAGGACCGAACCGACTACCGTTGAAAAGTTAGCGGATGACCTGTGGATCGGAGTGAAAGGCTAATCAAGCTCGGAGATAGCTGGTTCTCCTCGAAAGCTATTTAGGTAGCGCCTCATGTATCACTGTAGGGGGTAGAGCACTGTTTCGGCTAGGGGGTCATCCCGACTTACCAAACCGATGCAAACTCCGAATACCTACAAGTGCCGAGCATGGGAGACACACGGCGGGTGCTAACGTCCGTCGTGAAAAGGGAAACAACCCAGACCGTCAGCTAAGGTCCCAAAGTTATGGTTAAGTGGGAAACGATGTGGGAAGGCTTAGACAGCTAGGAGGTTGGCTTAGAAGCAGCCACCCTTTAAAGAAAGCGTAATAGCTCACTAGTCGAGTCGGCCTGCGCGGAAGATGTAACGGGGCTCAAACCATACACCGAAGCTACGGGTATCACGTAAGTGATGCGGTAGAGGAGCGTTCTGTAAGCCTGTGAAGGTGAGTTGAGAAGCTTGCTGGAGGTATCAGAAGTGCGAATGCTGACATGAGTAACGACAATGGGTGTGAAAAACACCCACGCCGAAAGACCAAGGTTTCCTGCGCAACGTTAATCGACGCAGGGTTAGTCGGTCCCTAAGGCGAGGCTGAAAAGCGTAGTCGATGGAAAACAGGTTAATATTCCTGTACTTCTGGTTATTGCGATGGAGGGACGGAGAAGGCTAGGCCAGCTTGGCGTTGGTTGTCCAAGTTTAAGGTGGTAGGCTGAAATCTTAGGTAAATCCGGGGTTTCAAGGCCGAGAGCTGATGACGAGTTGCCTTTAGGCGACGAAGTGGTTGATGCCATGCTTCCAAGAAAAGCTTCTAAGCTTCAGATAACCAGGAACCGTACCCCAAACCGACACAGGTGGTTGGGTAGAGAATACCAAGGCGCTTGAGAGAACTCGGGTGAAGGAACTAGGCAAAATGGCACCGTAACTTCGGGAGAAGGTGCGCCGGTGAGGGTGAAGCACTTGCTGCGTAAGCCCACGCCGGTCGAAGATACCAGGCCGCTGCGACTGTTTATTAAAAACACAGCACTCTGCAAACACGAAAGTGGACGTATAGGGTGTGACGCCTGCCCGGTGCCGGAAGGTTAATTGATGGGGTTAGCTAACGCGAAGCTCTTGATCGAAGCCCCGGTAAACGGCGGCCGTAACTATAACGGTCCTAAGGTAGCGAAATTCCTTGTCGGGTAAGTTCCGACCTGCACGAATGGCGTAACGATGGCGGCGCTGTCTCCACCCGAGACTCAGTGAAATTGAAATCGCTGTGAAGATGCAGTGTATCCGCGGCTAGACGGAAAGACCCCGTGAACCTTTACTATAGCTTTGCACTGGACTTTGAATTTGCTTGTGTAGGATAGGTGGGAGGCTTTGAAGCGTGGACGCCAGTTCGCGTGGAGCCATCCTTGAAATACCACCCTGGCAACTTTGAGGTTCTAACTCAGGTCCGTTATCCGGATCGAGGACAGTGTATGGTGGGTAGTTTGACTGGGGCGGTCTCCTCCTAAAGAGTAACGGAGGAGTACGAAGGTGCGCTCAGACCGGTCGGAAATCGGTCGTAGAGTATAAAGGCAAAAGCGCGCTTGACTGCGAGACAGACACGTCGAGCAGGTACGAAAGTAGGTCTTAGTGATCCGGTGGTTCTGTATGGAAGGGCCATCGCTCAACGGATAAAAGGTACTCCGGGGATAACAGGCTGATACCGCCCAAGAGTTCATATCGACGGCGGTGTTTGGCACCTCGATGTCGGCTCATCACATCCTGGGGCTGAAGCCGGTCCCAAGGGTATGGCTGTTCGCCATTTAAAGTGGTACGCGAGCTGGGTTTAGAACGTCGTGAGACAGTTCGGTCCCTATCTGCCGTGGACGTTTGAGATTTGAGAGGGGCTGCTCCTAGTACGAGAGGACCGGAGTGGACGAACCTCTGGTGTTCCGGTTGTCACGCCAGTGGCATTGCCGGGTAGCTATGTTCGGGAAAGATAACCGCTGAAAGCATCTAAGCGGGAAACTTGCCTCAAGATGAGATCTCACTGGAACCTTGAGTTCCCTGAAGGGCCGTCGAAGACTACGACGTTGATAGGTTGGGTGTGTAAGCGCTGTGAGGCGTTGAGCTAACCAATACTAATTGCCCGTGAGGCTTGACCATATAACACCCAAGCAATCTGTAGACTCGAAAGAGACCAGATTGCGGTGTGTGAAGACGCAATGAACCGAAAGTTCGACGCTCACAAAACACCGAAAACTATCCCATACCCAATTTGCTGAAGCGAGGCCATCTGGTCACGAGTCAGTACCCGAATTTCTTGACGACCATAGAGCGTTGGAACCACCTGATCCCATCCCGAACTCAGAAGTGAAACGATGCATCGCCGATGGTAGTGTGGGGTTTCCCCATGTGAGAGTAGGTCATCGTCAAGATTAAATTCCGAAACCCCAATTGCGAAAGCAGTTGGGGTTTTGTTTTAGTAGAAGTCACCGATTTTTGCCGGAACGTTACTGCGGTAACGGGCTGGTCACAGAATTTCTTGACGACCATAGAGCGTTGGAACCACCTGATCCCATCCCGAACTCAGAAGTGAAACGATGCATCGCCGATGGTAGTGTGGGGTTTCCCCATGTGAGAGTAGGTCATCGTCAAGATTGAATTCCGAAACCCCTGTCTGCTAACGCAGACAGGGGTTTTGTCGTTTCAGTGCCTACAAAAGTCTGACCTTCAAACCGCTCTGCGTGCCTTGCTGCTCCGACGAGCCTGCCATTTGCGCCACCAGATGTAGACGCCAGTCCCCGACAATCCCGCAATCAGGATGCCCAGTACCGCGATCATCACTTGTCCGGTGAAGCCTATGATCCGTCCCCCATGTATCGGCAACTGCAACCGATAAAATCTCTCTCCCAACGTCCCTTCTCCTGCGATTTCCTGCCCCAGTAATCGTCCGTCAGTACCGTGGAAGAACAACCAGGATTTGCCGTGGGCCTCGGTGTCATGCTGTCCAAACCCCGCACCGTAGAAGTTGTACTCAAAGCTGTAATACAACTCGCCGATCGCTGCTGTCAGCCCCAACCTTTTGCCTTCCTGTTGTGCCCTTTCATATGCCTGTTGATAACTCAACTGAGTGATCCCCAGCTCTTCGGCAGGCATCCGCCCTCGCGCCTCATACACGCTCGGTTCAATCGAAGAAAACAGCGACACCGCCGGTTTGAATACCTGACTCGGTAAGTTCATGGCCACGCTGCTGATGGCTATTGGCAGCAATAACAACCATAGCCACAAGCCCCCTGCCCGATGCAGATCGAAGTTGAGTCGATAGGCATGACCACCCTTGATCTTCCAGGCGCTCGACCACTTCTTCCAGAACGGTTTACCCCGCGGCAACGTCAGCCAAAGGGCGATGAAGCAATCGATTACCCAGGCGATGGCCACCAACCCCATCAACAGCAAACCCCAGTTACCGGGCAGTGTCAGGTTGTAGTGAAACTCGAGAATGAACGGAACGAGGTTCTCGCGCTGGAAACAGCATTCGCCCCAGTAACGCTGGCCTTTTTGCTGGCCACTGACCGGGTCGAGGTAGAACACCTGATTGTGCTCATTGAACGGTTTTCCCGTCGCCGGATCATTACGTGGAACTGCCGCGAGCAATGCCGTGTGACCTGCCTCATTCGGGTACTCCATGTACCAGACCTGCAACTTCGGATGTGCCGATTGCACCGCATCAACCAACTCACCTGGCGGTAGTCGCGCCCCCTCGGCCGAAGCCGCGTAAAACTCCGGATTCAACCACTCATCGAGCTCATGGTTGAACGCCAGAATGCTCCCGGTGATCCCGGCCAGCAGCAGAAAAACCGCCGTGGCCAACCCGATATACCGGTGCAACAAAACCAGAAATGAACGCATGAAAATTTTCCCCACAGATACGACAAAGCCAGCCCCTGACATCAAGGGCTGGCTTTTTTATGCACAGGACAAAGCTTTAAAACTGATAGCTGACCGTGGCGGCGACATTGCGCTCTTCGCCCATGTAGCAGAAGTCGAGACTGGCGCAGGAGGCTACGTAGGATTCGTTGGTCAGATTGTTCGCATTCAGGCGTACGTCGACACCCTTCAGACCGACCTTGCCGAGGTCATAACCGATCGATGCGTCGAACAATGTGTAGGACGGCACCTTCATGGTGTTCTCTGCATCCGCCCAGCTATAGCCGACATAACGCACACCACCGCCCAGTCGCAGCCCGTCGAGTGCCGCGCTGTCGAACTTGTAGTCCGCCCACAGCGATGCCATGTGCCGCGGCGCCTGGGTTGGCGAGTTGCCTTTGTTCTCGATCACATTGCTCGGTGTGCTCAAGGTGCTGGTCATCGACTTCGAGTATTCAATGTCGGTGAAGGTATAGCTGCCGAGGACTTTCAGGTTGTCGGTCAACTGCATGTGCGCTTCAAGTTCCAGCCCCTGAGAGCGGACAGCGCCAACAGCGCGATAGAAGTTTTCCTGCGGCAGTTTGGTCGCCAGGTTCTCCTGATCGATGCGGAACAAGGAGGCGGTGAACAGATTGTCGGTACCCGGCGGCTGATACTTCAGGCCCATTTCCCACTGCGTTCCATCGGTCGGTGCGAGCGGATTGCCGGCGCTGTCAGCGTAGGAATTCGGGTTGAACGACTCGGAGTAACTGACGTACGGCGCGAGGCCGTTATCGAACAGATACAGCGCGCCGGCACGACCGGTGAGCTTGGTGCGTCGGTCGTTGATCTCGGTACCGACCGGACGGCCCGCTTCGGCGATGCGGTTTTCGTCGGAGGTTTCCACCCAGTCCTGGCGCAGCCCCAGCGAGAAGCGCCACTTGTCCATCTCGATCAGGTCTTGCAGGTAAACGCCCGTCTGCTCCAGGCGTCGCAGGTAGCTGGTATCGCCATAGGGCGTGATAGCGGCATTGCCATAAGCGGGGTTGAAAGCGTTGATCGGCGCCAGGCCGCCACTGGTCCAGTCGACCACGGTTTTGCGTCGCTGATAATCCGCTCCCATCAGCACTGTGTGCTTGGTCGCACCGGTGAAGAACTCGGCCTGGAGCATGTTGTCGACGATGAACGCGTGCAGACGCTCGTCACCGCCGGTGTAGTAGCGATTCAGTTCGTTGCTGGTCGGCGACGTCCAGCCATAGGCGTACACCTGATCCATGTTCACTTTGGAGTCGAGGTAGCGGAAATTCTGCCGCGCGGTGAAGACGTCGTTGAAGCGGTGTTCGAACTGGTAACCGAACGACTGCTGATCTCGGGAGTAGCCATCGATGCCCGGCTCGCCTTCAAAGAAATGCGGCGAGATGCGATTGCCGTTGCGCTGATGAATCGTGCCGTCGGCCGGCACGCCACCGTGATAACCGCCGTCCGGGTCATGCTGCAGATACGCCTGCAGGGTCAGGGAAGTGTCTTCGTTGAAATCGATGCTGACGGTCGGCGCCAGGGCGAAGCGCTTTTCCTTGTTGTGGTCGAACTGCGTGTCGGACTGATCCGTTAATCCGATCAGACGATAGGCGATGCGCTTGTCGTCATCGACCGGCCCGCTGAAGTCAAAACCGACACCGCGCTGGCCCTGAGTGCCGACCGTGGCCTGTACCTGGTGATAGGCCTCGTACAGCGGCTTCTTGCTGGTCAGCGCCACCAGACCGCCCGGCGAACTACGGCCGTAGAGCACCGACGACGGCCCTTTCAGAATATCGACACGCTCGAGGAAATACGGATCGACCTGCATGGTGCTGTAGGTGCCGCTGTCGCCCATCGACTTGAGGCCGTCGAGGTAGATGTTATCCACCGAACCATCGTTGAAGCCGCGCATTGCCACGTAGTCGTAACGGTGCGTGGCGCCGTAAGGATTGGTCAGCACGCCGGGGGTGTAACGCATGGCCTGGGACACGGTTTGCGAGCCTTGGTCATCCATTTGCTCGCGGGTGACGACGGACACGCTTTGCGAGGTTTCCAGCAACGCGGTACTGGTTTTGGTGGCGATCTGGCTGTGCGTCGCGTTGTAGCCGTCCATGCTGCCCAACGCGTTACCGAGAGCGAAGCCTTTGATGTCGGTGGTCGGCAGGGCCAGCGCTTCGGTTTCTGCGACCGAGCGCAACACATAGCTGCTTCCGTCCTGGCTGACTGCTTCCAGACCCGAGCCGCCGAGCAAGTGGCTCAGGGCCTGATCGGTTGAATACTCGCCCTGCACGCCGGGTGATTGCCGGCCCTGGGTCTGCTGTGGCGTCATCGACAACGTGATGCCCGCCTGGCGCGCGAACTGGTTGAGCGCATCGCCCAGCGGTCCGGCGGCGATGTTGTAGCGGTGGCTGCTGACTTCGCTGGCATTGGCCGCGATGCTCAGACCTGGCAGCACGCCAACACCCAGTGCGGTAGAAAACAGCGCCGCCCGAACGGCGTGACGCAACAGGCCAGATTCGGCAGAGAAATTCAGAGGGTTCTTACAGGTAACGCGCGCAGTCATTGTAGGTTTCCGTAGGCAGTCGCGAAGGCTGAGTTGAAGTGCTTACTGACTAAGCCGGACTTGCCGCGAAAACCCGCCAAAATAATTTTCAGACCACAGATTCGAGCGTCACCCACCAACGGGTGCGATAGCGTACTTGCACCGGCAGGGTCTGCGGCAGGATCGCCAGCAGCTTGTCGGTGTCCTCGAGACGGAACACGCCGGACAGACGCAAATTCGCAATGTCCGACGCACAGCTCAGAAAACCCTGACGATACCGGCCGACTTCGCTAAGGAAGTCGCCGAGCCGCATGTTGCGTGTGACGATCAACCCGTCGACCCAGGCGCCAGCGTCCATGTCCAACGGTGGCGCCGGACGAATTCGATGGTGATCGATCAGATAGCTCTGACCGGCGATGGCCTCCGTCGAGTTGCCTGCGGAGTGAATCGCGACCCGGCCACTGGTGACGCTCAGGCGCGTGCAACCCTCTTCCTGGCGCAGAATGAATCGCGCCTTGAGCGGCTCGTAACTGCCATGACGACTCTGTACCCGCAGCGGTCGGTCAAACGATGCACCTTCATCGGCACCGCCACAGGTGACGATGATTTCGCCACGGGTCAGTTTGATCAGTCGTTGTTGCGCGGTGTAGTCGAGATCCACACTGCTGGCGGTGTTGAGTTCGATCCGCGTACCGTCCGGCAACTGGAAGCCACGGCGCTCGCCCGTGGCGGTGGCGTAGTCGGCGCTCCACTGTTGCCAGGCGGAAGTGTCGCTGGCCAGCCATCCCGCCGAGCCCATCAGCAGCGCGCCGGACAACAGCTTCAACGCCTGACGTCGACCCAAACCCTGCGCACTGTTTTCCAGCGTATTGAACGCCACCTGCGCACCGGGCACGGCACGCAGATTGTGGGTCAGTTCGGCTTGCAGAGACTGCACCCGTTGCCAGGCCAGTTCGTGATCATGGTGTTCGGCGCGCCATTGTTCGCACTGGCGATTCAGGCGCGGGTTGCCGTGGTTATTGCGCAGGCGCAGGAGCCAGTGAATGGCCTGTCGGACCACCTGTTGCGGTGGCTCGGCGCGACGGCCAAGCGAGAGGTTATCCACCGGCATCAGCTTTCGTACCGCAATACGTAGCAGTGAAACAGGGCGTCGGCGACGTAGCGTTCTACCGAGCGCAGGGATAGGCCCATCTGCTCGGCGATCTGCTTGTGGGTCAAACCTTCGCACTGCGCCAGCAGAAAAGCCTGACGCACTTTCGGCCTCAAGCCTTCAAGCATGCGGGCAATGCCCTCGAGCAGTTCGATCACCAATGCGCGTGATTCGGCGCTCGGGGTTTCGGCTTCAGGCAAATGGGCGATGGTTTCCAGATAGGCGCGTTCAATTTCTTCACGGCGCCAATGATCGATCACCAGCCCTCGGGCAACCGTGCGCAAGAATGCGCGGGGTGCCTTGAGTTCCAGATGCTCGGTGCGTTGCAGCAGACGAACGAAGGTGTCCTGGGCCAGATCCGCCGCATCGGCGGCGTTACCCAGCCGCGCGCGCAACCAGCCGTTGAGCCAGCCGTGATGACTACTGTAGAGCGCCTGTACTGCAAACTCAGGTGAGGACATGAACGCGACAGCCCGAACGTCACAAATGATAATTGCTCGCATTTTCATCAAGGGTTACAGAATTTGCAACCGGCGCTGCAAAACAGTCATCAAAAAATGACAGGCGAATGCTCTGGCACGCCGTTCGGCGGGAATCTGGCAGAAATGCCGCCCATTTCCTACAAAGCCCTAAGTTTTATCTGAAGCCTGCCGACAGACTGGTGAGACATGCGTGCACCAAAGTAGAGCGGCCATCAGAACGCTGCCTGCGCTGTACATGGAATGTTGCATCCGGAACGCATCCCCACTTTTGGCATAAGAAGTCCCATGAAATGAATCTCAAGTTCAGCCATAAAATCCTGTTGGCCGCCTCGGGCGTCGTGGTCCTGGCGTTCGCGCTGTTCACTTTGTACAACGACTATCTGCAGCGAAACACCATTCGCCAGAACCTCCAGTCCTCCGTCCAGCAGGCCGGCGACCTGACCGCCAGCAGTGTGCAGAACTGGATGAGCGGGCGGATTCTGGTACTGGAAAACCTCGCGCAGAACGTTGCCCACCAAGGCAAGAACGCGGATTTCCCGGGCCTGGTCGATCAACCAGCCTTCACCTCGAACTTCCAGTTCACCTACGTCGGCCAGGCCAACGGTGTGTTCACCCAGCGCCCTGACGCGAAGATGCCGGACGGCTACGACCCGCGTCAGCGTCCCTGGTACAAACAGGCCGTGGCCGCTGACCAGACCATGTTGACCCCGCCGTACATGGCGGCTGTTGGCGGTCTGGTGGTGACCATCGCCATGCCGGTGAAAAAGAACGGCGAGTTACTCGGTGTAGTGGGCGGCGACCTGAGCCTGGAAACCCTGGTGAAGATCATCAACTCGGTGGACTTCGGCGGCCTGGGCCACGCGTTCCTGGTCAGCGGTGACGGTCAGGTAATCGTCAGCCCGGACAAAGACCAGGTGATGAAGAACCTCAAGGACATCTACCCGAACGCCGGTGTGCGCATCGAGAAGGGTAACCAGAACGTGGTGCTCAACGGCCAGGAACGCATCCTGTCGTTTACTCCGGTCGCAGGTCTGCCGAACGCTGAGTGGTACATCGGTCTGTCGATCGACCGCGACAAGGCCTACGCCGCACTCAGCCAGTTCCGTACCTCGGCACTGATCGCGATGTTCGTCGCAGTGGGCGCGATTGCAATCTTCCTGAGCCTGCTGATCACCGTGCTGATGCGTCCGCTGATCACCATGGGCCGCGCGATGCAGGACATCGCCCAGGGTGAAGGTGACCTGACCCGCCGTCTGGTGGTGGAAAGCAAGGACGAGTTCGGCGAACTGGGCAGTTCGTTCAACCAGTTCGTGGAGCGGATTCACGCCTCCATTTCCGAAGTTTCGTCGGCAACCCGTCACGTACACGACCTGTCGCAACGGGTGATGGCATCGTCCAACGCCTCGATCATCGGTTCCGACGAGCAAAGCGCGCGCACTAACAGCGTGGCTGCCGCGATCAATCAGTTGGGTGCCGCCACCCAGGAAATCGCCCGCAACGCAGCCGACGCTTCGCAACACGCCAGCGGCGCAAGCGAACAGGCCGATGACGGTCGTCAGGTGGTCGAGCAGACGATTCAGGCGATGACCGAGCTGTCGCAGAAGATCAGCCTGTCGTGCACCCAGATCGAAACCCTGAATGCGAGCACCGACAACATCGGCCACATTCTCGATGTGATCAAAGGCATCTCCCAGCAGACCAACCTGCTGGCGCTCAACGCGGCCATCGAAGCGGCCCGTGCCGGTGAAGCCGGCCGCGGTTTTGCGGTGGTGGCGGACGAGGTGCGTAACCTCGCTCACCGCACCCAGGAATCGGCGGAAGAGATCCACAAGATGATCACATCGTTGCAGGTCGGTTCCCGCGAAGCGGTGACCACCATGAACGCCAGTCAGGCGTCGAGCGAAGAGAGCGTTGAAGTGGCGAACCAGGCCGGCCTGCGTCTGGTCAGCGTGACCCAGCGCATCGGTGAAATCGACGGCATGAACCAGTCGGTGGCAGCGGCGACCGAGGAACAGACCGCCGTGGTGGAAACCCTCAACGTCGACGTCAACCAGATCAACCTGCTGAACCAGCAGAGCGTGGCCAACCTCAATGAAACGTTGAAGGATTGCGATGCGTTGTCGCAGCAGGCCAACCGTTTGAAACAGCTGGTCGACAGCTTCAAGATCTGACATCAAGTCAGACCGCGTTATCGTTTATCGCGGGCAAGCCCGCTCCCACAGGATTTCTGGCGCACACAACATGTGTGACCGGCATGGAACCTGTGGGAGCTGGCTTGCCAGCGATAGCGGTGGCTCAATCACCGCCGAACTGAAGCCTTACACAAACAGTTTCAGCACATTGCCCATCGCGTCATCGGCAAACCCCTGCACGAAATCCTTGAACCCCGGCAGCGCCTCGGGGCCGCCGGAAGCAGGTTCGGCAATGATCGTCCAGGTCGCCCGCGACTTGCCCGCGCCCAGTGACTCCACGTTCATCGCCGCCCACAGATTGGCCACGCCCAGAGTGTTGTAGATGGTGGTCCAGGTCATGCTCAGCGCCTGGTCGTCCCGGGAGTTGAGTTGCTCGACTACCACGTTGCCATCCTTGAAGAATTTCTTGCGCAGCGAAGACACGCCTTCGCCGGTCATTTCGATGTGCGACAGGGCCGGAATGAAACGGTTGAAACCGTCGAATTTGCCGACCACCGCCCACACGTGTTTGGCGTCCACCGGCACTTCCACCGAAGACACGACGTGGCAGCCGTGAGGGTTTTTGATCAGGGTGTCGGGTTGAAGATTGCTCATGGTGTTGCTCCTTGGTTGATGAGTCAGATGAAGTTGATTTCTTTCAGGTAGTCGCAGCCGCGACGCAGCAGCGCCGGGGATTTTTCCGGGTAGTGCGCGCCCATCTGCTGCACGCCGGCCTGGGCGTTGGCGTGGCCGATCAGGGAGATGTCGCCGATGTCTTCCTCGAAGCCGTTGAGGTAGAAACCGAGCACGCCGAACAGCGCGTTGTCGGCATCGACCCGGCCCAGTTGCTGTTGCCAGTCGGCGACGCTGACCAGCGAAAACTCGCTGCCGGTTTCGCGGAACGACGCGACGTAGGCATCCCAGCTCAGGGGCTCGGGGTTATGCAGGTTGAACACCGCTCGTTCGGCCGAGTAACGGCTGGCGTGGAAGGCGATGAACCGGGCGAGAAAATCCACCGGCATCAGGTCGAAGTTCAGCGCTAAGGCCGGGACCTGTCCGAGCTGGATCGAGCCCTTGAGCATCAGCATCAAACGGTTCTTGTGCGGCTGGCACACGCCGCTGAGGCTGTTGAAACTGATGTTGCCGGGCCGATACAGATTGACTCGCACCCCACGCTCCCGCGCCCTTTCGAGGATGCGTTCGCCGACCCATTTCGACAGGTTGTAGCCGTTGCGGATGTAGATCGGCGGCGTCGGGGCGGCGGGCAATTCCAGCACCCGGCCTGCGTCGTCGACGGTGCTGGAGGCGGACAGCGTCGAGACGAAATTGAACACCTTCTTGCTGCGCCCTTCGCACAGCCGCAGCAGTTCGAAAATCGGCTCGACGTTGTCCGCCGCCAGCGACTCGTAGTCGAGCACGTGATTGACGTTGGCCGCGTTGTGCACCAGCGCGCCGAACTCGCGATCCAGTCGCTCGAAATCGCTATCGGCCAGGCCCAGTTGCGGCCGGGTGATGTCCGCCGAATAGACCCGCACCCGCCTCAGATCCAGATGCTCCAGCCGGTTCTCTCGCAACGACTGGGCAAAGCGCTGCGCCGCCGTCTGCCCGCCGCCGTCGCGCACCAGACACGCCACTTCACTGGCGCCCCATCCCAGCAACGCCTCGACGATGTGCACGCCGACAAAACTGTTGGCGCCGGTGACGATCACCTTGTGCACATCGCCCATGCGGCTGATCGGCAACGGCTCGATATCCAGTGGTCGCTCGGCGTCGGCCATCGCCTGGGCGCTGAGTACCGCGCTGTCGTCGGTGCCGCGTACCAGCGTGGCGAGCTTGGTGATGGTCGGCAGTTCGATGAAGCGGTTGATCGAGATGCTGCGGCCGAATTCCTCCCGCAGACGCAGGAGCATGCGCGACAGCAGAATCGAGTGACCGCCGAGATTGAAGAAGCTTTCATCAGTGGAAATGTCGCTGGTCGGCAGCTCCAGCAACTCGCCCCAGATCTCCAGCAGCAGCGCTTCGTCGGCGTTGGCCGGCAGGCATTTCGGGCCGCTGTCCTGCACGCTGACCGGCAGTTCCAGCAAGACCTTGCGGTCGACTTTACCGTTAGCGGCGAACGGCATGTTCGGCAGCTCCGTCCACGCCACCGGTTGCATGTAGTCGGGCAGAAACTGCTGCGCGTGAGCTTTCAAAGACTCGCGCGCGGCGTCCGATTGCGGCTGGGCGAGGAACGCCAGAATTCGTCGCTGACTGTCGATCACCACGGCGATCTGCCGATACAGCTGACTCTCGCGCAGGCAGCGTTCGATCTCTTCCGGCTCGACCCGGAAGCCACGGATCTTCACCTGATTGTCGCGGCGCCCGCACAGCTCGATGCCGCCCTCGCCCCACTTGGCCATGTCGCCGCTGCGGTAGGCGCGCAGACGCTGACCGTCCGGCAACTCCAGGTCCAGATAGCGCTCGGCCGTCTGCTGCGGATTGTTCAGGTAACCCAGGCAAACGCCGGGGCCGACGATGAACAGCTCGCCCACCGTTTGCTCCGGCACCGGTTGCAGATCGTCATCGAGAATCAGCACCTGACTGTTGGCAATCGGCCCGCCGAGGGTGCGATTGCTGTCGCCCGGTTGCAGTTGCCGCGCGGTGATCAGCACCGTGGCTTCGGTGGGGCCGTAGAGGTTGTGCAGCTTGCCCTGGCGGGTCAGCTGCTCGATCACGAACGGCTCGCAGACATCACCGCCGGTCATGATCTGCCCGACGCTTTGCAGTTGCTCCAGCGGCAGGATGCTCAACAGCGCCGGCGGCAGGAACGCGTGAGTCAGTTGCCGACGGCGGATCAGTGCCACCAGTTGTAGCGGATCGCGGCGCTGGTTGTCGTCGGGCACCACCAGTTCCGCGCCTTCGAGCAGGGTCGGGAAAATGTCGATCAGCGACGAGTCGAAACTCAGCGACGAGAACTGCAACACCCGGCTCTCAGCCCGCAACTGCACGTAATCGGCGTACCACGCCGTGAAGTGCGCGAGGTTCGCCTGACTCAGCAGCACACCCTTCGGATGCCCGGTGGTGCCCGAGGTGTAGAGCGCCATGCATGGCGAGTCGAGCGACGGTCGCTGGCGTATCAACGGCAACGAATGATCGGCGTCGGCGCTGTCGATAAGGCTGACATCCAGCCCCGGCATCGAATCGCTCAGTGGATGTTCGCCGTCGTGCAGTAACAGCACCGCTCCGGCGTTTTCCAGGATGTACTGCTGGCGCTGAAGCGGATGGCTCGGCTCCAGCGGCAGGTACACCGCGCCACTGCCGAGAATTGCCAGGATCGAAGCAAACAGCGCATCGCATTTCGGCAGGCAAATCCCCACCACCCAGGGTTGCGGTTGTGTCTCCAGCATTGCCAGCAAACGTTGCTGGATCGCCCGGCTGTGATCATGCAACTGGCGATAGCTGATCGACTGCTCGGCGAGGTGCAGCGCCGGGCGTTCAGCGTGCTCGATCAGGCTCCGTTGCAGCCGCTCGATCACCGGGATCTGCGCTTGTTGCAACAACCGCGGATTGGCCGTGGCATTGAGGCGATGGACGTAAGCCAGGCTGTCGAGGAACAGCAGTTTTTCCACCTGCTCGAAGTCCGGCGCACGGGCCGTCTCTGCGTGCTGGAAATACTCGGCATCGCGGGAGAAACGGCTGACCAGCAGCGCCACTTCGTCCACTACTTGCGCGAGTGTTCGCTGGCGCAAGGCCTGTCCGTTGCCGGATAGTTCGTCGGCGATGGGCACGCGGCTCAGCAGCGTCGAGTTGCACAGGCACAGCAGATCAAGCACCGGCAAACCGCCGGCGCCCGTTGCACCGATACCCAGGCGTAAAGTCAGGTACGGTGTCGTGCCGTGATCCTGCGGCGCAAGACTGCCGTCATCGATCACCAGATCCATCGACGGAGCAGCTTCTGACAGCAATGAGTGACCGTGTTGTTCGAGCTCCTGCGCCAGGTCGGTCAAGGCCTGGCTGCGGCCCCTCAGCAAAATGTCGAGACGTTTCATGTCAGCCTCCTTGTCAAACCAGGTAGTCGCGCAGGGCGTGCTGTACGCACGGTGTGTCGAGCAGTGAGCTGTTGTGGAAAAACCGCACGATGTTGCCCACCAGCGGGTGGTGGCGATTGATCGGGAAGGCCAGCCCGGCCATCTCGTCTTTCAGGGCGCGACGGGTGGTATCGTTGACTGGCAAGACGTCGATCAGTCGCAGGTCGAAGGACTTCTGGATGTCGTTGGTCAGGTAATGGCCGATGAACACCGGCAGGATCTGCGCGATGCATTCGCGATCCGCATCGCTCGCGGTGTGCCAGTAGATGCGCACCATCCGCGCCCAGAAACTCGAGTGCCGGCCCTCGTCGAGCAAGTGGTCTGCCATCAGGCCCTTGATCGACGGCTTGACCGTGTCGTCCCGTGCAAATGCCGCGACATCGCCGGTCACCGTATTTTCAGCGATGGCCACGCAGATCAGTTCCACGGCGCTGCGCAGGTGTTGCGGGGCCAGTTCGACGGCGGCCGGAATCGCCCTGCTCAGTTCGATTTCATTCGGCAACTCGATGGGCTCGATGCCGGTCATGGCCACGGTCTGCTGCATGAAATCCATCGCCACCAGCGCGTGGTAATCCTCGTCCACCACCACGGTCATGGCGTCGTAGCGGCAGGCGAACGGGAAGGCCACGGCGAAGCGGTTCTTGGCGATGCTGCGGGCGGTCTTGTCGACGATCTCGGTTTCGAAAATCACCACGTCGTTGATGAATTTGTACAGCGTCTGCACCAGGGCGAAATCACGTTGTTCCGGGCACTCGCGCAGGAAGGTTTCGCTGAGCACCAACGGCTGGCGGCTGAGCGGATAGATCAGCCGCGCGTCATCCTCCAGCACCCGGCGCGGCCGGGTGCGGATGGTCGCGCGGCTTTCCCAGGCATCGGCGAAAGACTGGTAGTCGGCGGCGTTCATTGGGCCACCTCCGCCAGCGGTTCGCGCATGCTCAGGCGCAGGCCGTCCCACAGGGCGATGCGGCTTTCCACGGCTGCAATGGCGCTGGCGTAGACCTCGGCTTCGCGCTGTGGATCGCCGTCCACCAGCCGATCCAGCAGTTGTTCTGCGGCGGGGCCGTGGTCTTCGGAGTCGACCTCGATGTGCCGCTCCAGGTAGTAACGGAAGGTCGGCGCCTGTTCGACGCCAATGCCCCAGGCATCGAGCATGCGTTGGAACATGGTCGGGATCACGCTCTCGCGACCGTGCAGGAATGCAGCGGCTACGCTGTGCCCCGGCGCATGCAGCGCGGTGTGCAAGGTGTCACGGACGAACCGCGCCGCCGCCGGATCAACCTCGACGCTTTGCAGGGCGACGTCGTAACTCACGCCTTCCTGTTGCAGCGTCACGAAGCGCTCCACCGCTGTCGTGTCCGCACCGACTTCGCGCATGGCATCGAGGTACAGTTCGAAGTGACTGTAATGCCCGTGTGACAGCCGATCGTCAGATTCTTCCCCGAGCACAATCTCGTTGATCAGTCGTGCCGCGTGCGGATCCCGTGGTGGCAACCACGGCAGGCGGGTGCAGGTCAGTTCCTGCTGCAGGCGCTTGGTCAGTGACATGAAGTCCCAGACAGCAAATACATGGGACTCCATGAACCGGCGCAATGTCGCCAAAGAATCGATTTCGGAGAAGATCGGGTGAACGCTGAGTTCGGCTTTCTTTAGTGTAAGTTGCTCTTTAGTTGGCATGGTTGCGAGTCTCTGGCTAATAGGGAATAGGGACTGTTCAATCAATCGCTAATAACGTTGAACAAGTTTCTCCAGGCGAACGACAGCCTCATTCGGTTTCGATGAAAACAGGCAATGTCTGAAGGGCCCGAGACAGCAGCGGACGGTCAAGCCGTCGCAATCGAGGCCGTACTGCAAGGTTGCGCCGGGTTTGTCATTTCGGATCCAAACTCGGCGAAGAAAAACTAATACATCGCAAAACAACTTAACAAGTTTATTTTTAATTATTTTTAGTTGGCTGTTTTTGAAGTATGAGAGGGTCTGATAAAACTTGTAAGTTAAGTTTTATTTGGGCGTAGTTGCTCCTTTCGGCGTTTAATGGCCAAAATTGAACGACAAGAGTGAATGCCTCACTCGAAGCAACTTTTAAATTAAGTAATTGAATGAATATGAGGGGATGAAGTCGGGCTGTAACGACGCCGTTTCTTCCTGATCCCGTGACAAGGCTCCTTCCGTAGGTTCCTGGTGCGGGGACTGCTGCCGGGGCGGCGCGTCCCCGTTCTATATTGGGTTGGCGGTCCAAGGGTGCGCGTAAATCGGCGCCGCGGCTATCGTCGAAAATGACTTCCTTGCGGTGCAAATTCCGGGCTGTTCAAAGCAGGGGGGAGGTTAGAGCGCAGGCGTCGATGTGCCACGGCAAATGACCGTGACCGGTGGGGGGATTTGTAAGCGGGTTATTCGCCGGGTGAGTGGAGGCTCACCCGGAAGAGAGGATTCAGTGCGCCGCTTTGCGGCTTTGGGCAGTGGAACTGGCCAGGTAACGGGTGATCACCTCGACGCCGCGATTGAGGTGCTGCTCCAGCAGTGTGACCGCGTGTGGGGTGTCACGCTCTTTCACGGCCTGCAACAACGCGCGGTGATCGTCCTGAGAGAGTTTGCCCAGGCCCATGGCCTCGAGGTTGAAGCGCAGGAAGCGTTCTTCTTCATTCAAGCCGTCTTCTACCAGCCGCAACAGCCGGCCATTGGGCGCCTTGCTGTAGAGCGCCATGTGAAACAGACGGTTGAGCCGACCGATTTCAGTGTAGTCGTGTTCGTTTTCCAGTTCTTCGATGTAGCCGGCCGCGCGTTCGTGATCGGCCGGGGTCAGCAGCGGGATCGACTGGCGCAGCGCTTCGGACTCCAGCAGGATGCGCAGCTCGTAAGTTTCCGTTGCATCACCCTGAATCAGCGGCGCCACCACGGCGCCCTTGTGGGCAATTACGTTCAGCAGGCCCTGGGCCTCGAGTTGACGCAAGGCTTCGCGCACCGGCATGCGGCTGACACCGAACAGGTCGGCCAGATCCTGCTGGCGCACGGCGGTGCCGCAGGGCAGGCGTCCGTCGAGAATCGCGGCGCGCAGGGTTTCTTCGATGACCGAGCGCGCCAGATGCGCGGGAATCGGGCCGTCGACTTTGATGCTGTGGAGTGGCTTGGGCTTCTGGGTCACAACTGCACACCCTATGACTGCGATATTTGGATCCAAAGGACACTAGTGATTGCTCTACAGGTTGTCAAACCGTGTAGAAGAACCCTGTCACATCTGAAGTTTAGCGCGCCAGCGATGATCTCAGGGTGCCATTGTTTTTTGCTGGGCTAACCTTCACCATCAAACGCCTTTCTTCCTTGCCCTGGATGCCTTGCATTGGCGGTACGTTTCGCGATCCCTCGGATTGTGCGCTGGCTTGCCTGCGCGCTGCTGCTGGCCGGCATCATGCTGGGCGGCCTGCATGCCGATTGGGATTTTTCCGCGATCAGCCGCAAGGCCACGGCACTGTACGGGCCGTTGGGTGCCGGGCAACAGCGGATCGATGCCTGGCAGAATCTGCTGGCCACGCAGAAGCAGGTCAGCGAGATGGAA
Source organism: Pseudomonas gozinkensis (assembly GCF_014863585.1). NCBI lineage: Bacteria > Pseudomonadati > Pseudomonadota > Gammaproteobacteria > Pseudomonadales > Pseudomonadaceae > Pseudomonas > Pseudomonas gozinkensis. The sequence continues at coordinate 156,758 of NZ_CP062253.1, forward strand.
AAGCTCAAAGTAGTGAACCTGTTTTTCAACAAACAGATGCGCTATGTCGAAGACATCGATCTGTGGCACGAGGTCGACTATTGGGAAACTCCCATCGAAGCCTTGTGGAAAGGCGCCGGCGACTGCGAAGACTACGCGATCGCCAAGTATTTCAGCCTGCGCCACCTTGGTGTCGCCAGTGACAAGCTGCGCATCACCTACGTCAAGGCCCTGCGCCAGAACCGCGCGCACATGGTCCTGACTTACTATTCCAGCCCTGACGCCATGCCGCTGGTGCTCGACAGCCTGATCGACCCGATCAAGCCGGCCGCCGAGCGAACCGATTTGCTGCCGGTCTACTCTTTCAATGCCGAAGGTTTGTACCTGCCGGGAGCGAAGGGCAACAAGAAGGTCGGTGATACCAAACGCCTGTCACGCTGGCAGGATGTATTGAAAAAAATGCAGGCCGAAGGATTCCCGGTCGAGACGACTAACTAGGAGCACGCGCTCAGATGTCCTTGTTCAAACAGCTGTTGATCGCTATCTGTCTGTTCCTGGTGGTCGCCTTCACCGGCAGCTTCATGGTCAGTCTGGAGAGTTCGCGTACCCAGTACGTCAACCAGTTGCGCTCCCACGCCCAGGATGCGGCCACGGCGCTAGCGCTGTCGTTGACGCCGAACATCGATGACCCGGCGATGGTCGAGTTGCTGGTCAGCTCGATCTTCGACAGCGGTTACTACTCGAGCATCCGCGTGGTCGATCTGAAGACCGATCAGACCATCGTCGAGCGCAACGGTATCCCCGCGGTCACCAACGTGCCGGACTGGTTCGTCAAACTGATCGGCCTGGAGCCGGCCGGTGGCGATGCGCTGGTCAGCCGTGGCTGGGAGCAGGCGGCGCGGGTCGAGGTGGTCAGCCACCCGATGTTCGCCCTGGCCAAACTCTGGCAGAGCGCACTCGGCAGTCTGGGCTGGTTGCTGGTCTGCGGTGCGGTGAGTGCGGTACTGGGCGCGTTGTTGCTGCGTCGGCAGCTGAAGCCGCTGGATTACATGGTCAAGCAATCCCACGCCATCGCTCGCCGTGAGTTCCTGAGTCTGCCGGACCTGCCGCGCACGCCTGAATTACGCCGCGTGGTGCTGGCGATGAACCAAATGGTCGAGAAGCTCAAGGCGCTGTTCCAGGAGCAGGCCGAGCGTAGCGAAAAACTGCGCACCGAGTCCTACCAGGACAACCTCACGGGCCTGGCCAACCGGCGTTATTTCGAAATGCAGCTGAATGCGCGGGTGAGCAACCCGGAGCAGGCCAGTTCCGGTTATCTGCTGCTGTTGCGGGTCAAGGATCTGGCCGGACTCAACCAGCGCCTGGGCGGTCAGCGCACCGATGAATTGTTGAAAGCGGTCGGCGAGCAACTGTCCCGCGAGTGCGCCAAATACCCGGAAACCCAGAACCTTGTTACCCGGATTCGCGGCGGCGAATTCGCCGTGCTGGCGCCGGGGCTGACCCGCGAAGAAGCGCTGCAACTGGCGCAGAGTCTCGACAGTGCGCTGAGCAGCCTGCACGCGACGGGTGCCACCGATGTGGCCGCCGTGGCTTCTATCGGCCTGGCGCCGTTCGCTCACGGCGATTTGCCGCAAGCGGTCCTCAGCCTCGGCGATCAGGCATTGGCTCAGGCCGAAGGGCAGGGCGAGCAGAACTGGGCGTGCCTGGATCAGAGCCTGGTGGCGGATGTCGGTGACGATCACCACGCATGGCACCGTTTGCTCGATCAGGCGCTGAATCAGCGGCGTTTCGAGCTGTTCTTCCAGCCGGTAGTGGCGGCGCAGGACACGCAACTGGTGCTGCATTACAAGGTGCTGTCGCGCTTGCTCGACGAGCAGGGCCAGACCATTCCCGCCGGGCGTTTCCTGCCGTGGCTGGAGCGCTTCGGTTGGACCGCGCGACTGGACCGATTGATGCTCGAGCGTGTGCTGGAGCAGATGGCCGGCCATGAAGAATCCCTGGCGCTGAACCTGTCTTCGGCCACCCTGGCCGATCCACAGGCGTTGAACAAAGTGTTCGAGATTCTGCGGGCGCATTCCAATCTCGGCGCGCGCCTGACCCTGGAAATCGGCGAGGAGCAATTGCCGGAGCAAGCGGTGCTGGAACAGCTGACCCGGCGCCTGCGCGAGCTCGGTTTCTCCCTGAGCCTGCAGCGCTTCGGCGGTCGCTTCAGCATGATTGGCAATTTGGCGCGGCTGGGGTTGGCGTATCTGAAGATCGATGGCAGCTACATCCGGGCGATCGATCAGGAAAGCGACAAGCGCCTGTTCATCGAAGCGATCCAGCGCGCGGCGCACAGCATCGATCTGCCGCTGATTGCCGAGCGGGTCGAGACGGAAGGGGAATTGTCGGTGATTCGCGAGATGGGGTTGTATGGGGTTCAGGGGCAGCTGTTTGGCGAGCCCAAGCCCTGGAAATAATGCAGCGCCAGATGATCGTTCCCACGCTCCGCGTGGGAATGCCGCTCGTGACGCTCCGCGTCACTACGGTGTCCGAGGCACTGCCTATGGTGCGACTGGAAAGCGTCCCTTGATGCATTCCCACGCAGAGCGTGGGAACGAGCAACAGTCGATCAAAATCCCTGATCAGATCAACCCGCCCTCATCCTCATCGATCAGTTGACTCAACCCGCCCAGCGCTTCCCGCGCCTGGGTCCGGTCCATCAACTTGGCCTGGGCCGCCGGCGGCAGGTCGGTGACGCGGATCACGCCTTTGCTGGTCAGCACCTGAATCAGGTCGTCGAGTACCCGGATCATTTCCAGGTCACTCTGCTTGAGCTGTTTGAGGCTGTTCTCCACGGCCTCGTTGGCGTACCAGGCCTGGATTTCGTGGTGGTCGGCCGGCAGCGTTTCCGTGGCCTCGGCGTAGGCCGCAGCTTCCACGCGAATCAACTGACCCTGCGCATCGCGTTGCACGTAAAACATTGAGCATCCCTCGGAAATGGACCAGCGTCATGCTGTCAGCAGCATAGCCAACTGCGCGCGAGTATGCGGTGCGCCGACGAAATCGTCACCGGCACATGCGCCGCAAACGTGACGGCCGCCCCAAGTGGGGCGGCCGTTGTTCACGCATCAGCTGTTGTTGTGATCGACCTTGATGGTCGGATCGCTGCCGGCAATCAGGTTGTGAATGTTGGCCGTGGACCAGTTGTTGCCTTCCAGTTTGATCGTCACGTCCGGTGTGGCGGCTGCGGCATCGCCCGAGTTGAACTTGCCGCCCGAGCTGACTTGCAGCGACGACACGCCGTCGACCGTGGTGATCTTCAGGAAGTTGTCGATGGTGCTGCCGGTCTCGCCCTGCAACAGGTCGCGCAGGTCGATGCGGTCGCCTTCACTGGCCTTGAAGTCCTTGATCACGTCGTTGCCGGTGTCACCCGATTTCCAGACGAAGGTGTCGCCACCGGAACCACCGATCAGGATGTCGTTGCCAGGACCGCCGATCAGCGTGTCGTTGCCGGTGCCGCCGAGCAGGATGTCATTGCCCTTGCCGCCGTCGAGCAGGTCGTTGCCGCCGGAGCCGAACAGGATGTCATTGCCCGCGCCGCCCAACAGGGTGTCGTTGCCGTCATGGGCACCGGACACATCGAATGCCTGATAGTGCTCGGTGATGTACTGGTGCACGTTGCTGGTAGTGACTTTGCTGACGTCGACTCCGGTTTCCTTGGCCACGAACGCCTGCATCGCCTGGTAACCCTCGCCGGCAATGCCGTTGAAGCTCACCAGGTCGCCGAACAGGATGTCGTTGCCGTCGCCACCGCTGACGGTGTCGTTGCCCGGCATCGTCGCTTCGGTGTGGCCGATGATCGAGTTGGCCAGGTCCTTCGGATCGATGTTGGTCTGCGGCGTCTTGTCCGAATCGTACGGTTTCAGGTCGTTTAGGCTGACGCCGTTGTTGAGGCCGATCGCTTCGACGTTCGACAGACCGCTCAGCAGCGCGAAACCGGCGGCGGAGTTGTCGGTGGTGCTCGACGAAGTGCTATTGCCGCTGCCGGCCAGGCTCGAGATCTCGTAGGTACCGTCACCCTGAGCGTGGATGGTGCCCACGCTGCTCCAGTTCCAGTTGCCGTTCTTGTACGTCTGCAATACCACGGCGCCGGCAGTGTTGATGCTCAGGTAGTGGGTGCTGTCGATGTAGGTGCTGAAGCTGTCGCCCAGTTTGTAGTTGCTGGTCTTCACCACGTCATCGAGCTTCACGTTGCCGTACAGCGTCGGGTTGGTCTGCTCGCCGCTCTGGTAGTAGGTCGGCTGGCCGTCGGTGATGAAGTACGTGAGGTTCTTCGCACCGGTGTTGGCTACCGCCTCAGCGCTCTGGAAGAAGTTCGCCGTGGCCTTGAACACGTCCTCGTAGTTGGTGCCGCCACCGGACGACATCGAGTCCAGCACGGCCTTGAGCAAGGTCAGCGCATTCGGGTCGTTGAGGTTCACCGACACCGACTTGTTGACCTGGGTATCGAAGTCCACCAGGAAGATGTTCACCGTGCCGGAGTTGCTGCCCAGGCTCTGCTTGAGGGTGTTGAACACCGACGTCAGCGAGTCCTTGGCGGCGTTGATCGACGAGGCGCTCATACTGCCCGAGCTGTCGACCATGAACGCGATGTTGTAGTTGGTGCCCGGCACCACGGTCAGGCCGCCGATGTCGGCGACGATGATGTCGTTGCCGTCGGTGCCGGTGACGGTGTCGTCGGCCGATGTGGCGACAATCGAGTTGTAGACCGCCGGGACCACGGTGACCGGAATGGTCGCGGTGCTGCTGGCCGAACCGCCCACCTGTTCGGTGGAGGTCGAAGTCACGGTCAGGTTGAACTGGCCGTTGTAGTAGGTCGGCGGGGTCACGGTCAGGGTGCCGAGGTTCCAGCCGGTGACGTTGGCGTCGCCGCTGGTGGCGGTCACGGTGAAGCTGTGGCCTGCGCCATCGCTGAGGACCGAACCGACCGGTGCGCCGCTGATCTTGATGCTCAGGGTTTCCGAGCCGTCGGTATCGGTCAGCGCGGTGCTGATCGACGACAGTTTCACGGAGGTGCCTTCGGCGCCGGTGTTGAGCTTGTAGCCGTCGTAATAGCCTTCGCCATTGGTGCCGTGCAGATCGGAGACGGTCACGCCGGCATTCACCAGATCCTGCACGCCGGTGTAGATCGGCACGCCGGCACTGCTCAGGTCGATCGGCGTGCTGCCGTTGACCGACAGGTTGACGTCATAGCTACCCGGGCCGCTCTGGTTGTGGTGGTAGATGTCCAGGGTGTAGTAGCCGCTGGTGGTCGGGGTGAACGAACCGTTGAGGTTGCCGCCCGCGCCCCACGTGGTCGAGGCCACGCTCTTGCCGCCGATGGTTACCAACAGGCTGTCGTCACCGGTGCCGCTGAAGGTGTAGGTCTTGCCGGCTTCCAGATAGATCAGGCCCGAAGTCTTCGACGCGGTACCGGCGGCCACGCTGCCGTCGGACTGCACATTGTTCACCGTACCGCTGGTGTTCGGTTTGCCTGCACCGTCGATCACGTTTTTCAGGGTGGTCGAGTTGGCGCCGCTGCCATCGGTGCCCAGGCCCGACAGACCGGTCCAGACTTCCTTGATCAGTCCGGTGGACTTCACGCTGTTGTCGGCCACCGACAGGGTCGGGGCATCCGCCACCGGGGTGATGTCGATCTTGATGGTGCCGGTGTTGCCCAGCAACTGGCCGTCGGTTGGCTGGAACTTGATCTGCGCGTAGTCAGCCTGGTTGTTGCCCAGACCGGTTCCGCCGTACCCGTTCACGCCCGACTCGTTGGCATCCGGCAGGAAGCGCAGCTTGCCGGCGTCGATGTCGGCCTTGCTGAAGGTCTGGTTGGTGGCGACGTCTTTCCAGGTCGAACCGTCCAGATACTGCAGTTTGCCTTCGCCCGGCAGTTGGGTGATTTTCACGCCCAGGCTGCTGGCCGGGCTGTCGACATCGCTGACGCCGAAGGTCGACCAGCCGAGGACCAGCGGGGTGTCTTCGGTGCCGGTCACGTTGACCGGTGCTGCGACCGGCGCATCGTTGACCGCCACCACGTTGACCGTGGTGGTCGCGGTGTTGGAGTAGTTGCCGCCATCGGTCACGGTCACGGTGATGATCCGTGGCACGGTGCTCGGGTCTTCACTGCTGTTGGTGAAGCTGATGTTTTTGATGGCCTGCATGTAGTCGGCCAGCGTCGCGTTGCCCGACAGGGTCAGGGTGACGGTGCCGTTGGTGCTGTTGGCGTTGATGGTGATGCCGTTGACGCTGTTGCCCAGGTTCAGCGCATCGCCGTCCTGACGGTTGGTCAGCACGACGGTGGCGCCGGTCAGCATGGTGCTGTCCGGGTCGGTGATCTTGATGTCGGTGTCGGCAATCGACACACCTGCGCCCGGGGTGTTCTCGGTGAAGGTCACCTTGTAGTCGGCACCCATTGCACCGCTGGAGTTGTTGGCGTCGAGGTCGATGACCGGCGGTGCATCGTTGTCGATGATCGAAGTGCTGACGCTGCCATTGGTGCTGCTGACCGCCAGGTTTTCGAAGTTGCCACCGGTGGCCGAGTCGATCTTGACCACGAAGTTCTCGGTGCCTTCGGTGATCTTGTCATCGATGGTCGCAACGTTGAACTGCGCACTGCTGGCACCGGCCGGGATCTTCACGGTGTACACGCCGGTGAAGTCCGAACCGTCGGCGGCGGTGCCGCTGTAGACGATTTTCAGGGTCACTTCGGTCTGCGCCGGGTTGGTCAGACTGACGGTGTAGGTTGCGGTCTGGCCTTCGGTCACCGAGGTGCTGCCGGTGATGCTGACAGTGGTGGTGTCGATGGTATCGGTGACGCTGGTCACCGCTGGTGTGTTGCTGGTCACCAGGTTTTCGAAATTGCCACCGGTGGCGTTGGTGATCGTGGCCTGCACATTGCCGGCGTCCTTGTAGACGTCGTCGGCTGGCGCAGGAACGGTCACGGTGCCGGTGGTTTTACCGGCTTCGATGGTGATCACCGAACCGTTGCTCAGGGTCACGGTCACTGGCGAGCCAGCAGCGTTGGTCAGGGTTGCGGTGTAAGTGATCGAGCCGCCTTCGGCCACGGTACCGGTCGCGCTGAGCGACAGGTTGGTGGTGTCGACGGTGTCGGTGACGGTGGTCGAGACCGGCGTCTTGTCGGCCACGAGATTTTCGTAGTTGCCGCCAGAAACGTTGGTGATCGCGTTGGCCAGCGGCGTGTGGCCGGTCAACGCGTCGTTAGGCGCGGTGGTGGTGACGGTGCCGGTGGTCTTGCCGACTTCGATGGTGATCGACTGACCATTCGACAGCGTCACGGTCACTGGCGAGCCAGTTACAGGCGCGCCAACAGTGGCGGTGTAGACAACGTTGCCACCTTCGGCCGCTGTCGCGGTCGCGGTCAGCTTCACGGTGGTGGTGTCGATGGTGTCAGTGACGCTGGTTACTGCTGGCGTGGTGCTGGTGACCAGGTTTTCGAAGTTGCCACCGGTGGCATTGGTGATCGTGGCCTGCACGTTGCCGGCGTCCTTGTAGACGTCATCGGCTGGCGCAGGAACGGTCACGGTGCCGGTGGTTTTGCCGGCCTCGATGGTGATCACGGCGCCGTTGCTCAAGGTCACGGTCACCGGGGTGCCCGCAGCGTTGGTCAGGGTCGCGGTGTAGGTGATCGAACCACCTTCGGCCACGGTGCCAGTCGCGCTCAGCGACAGGTTGGTGGTGTCGACAGTGTCGGTCACGGTGGTGCTGACCGGCGTCTTGTCGGCCACCAGATTTTCGTAGTTGCCGCCCGTCACGTTGGTGATTGCGTTGGTCAGCGGCGTGTGGCCGTTGAGCGCATCGTTAGGCGCCGTGGTGGTCACGGTGCCGGTGGTTTTACCCACCTCGATGGTGATGCTCTGGCCATTCGACAGGTTCACGGTCACAGGCGAGCCAGTCACAGGCGCGCCCACGGTCGCGGTGTAAGTGACAGTGCCGCCTTCAGCCGCTGTCGCGGTCGCGGTCAGCTTCACGGTGGTGGTGTCGATGGTGTCAGTGACGCTGGTTACTGCTGGCGTGGTGCTGGTGACCAGGTTTTCGAAGTTGCCGCCAGTCGCGTTGGTGATCGTGGCCTGCACGTTGCCGGCGTCTTTGTAGACGTCATCGGCTGGCGCAGGAACGGTCACGGTGCCGGTGGTTTTACCGGCTTCGATAGTGATCACGGCGCCGTTCGACAAGGTCACGGTCACTGGCGAGCCAGCGGCGTTGGTCAGGGTCGCGGTGTAGGTGATCGAACCGCCTTCGGCCACGGTGCCGGTCGCGCTGAGCGACAGGTTGGTGGTGTCGACGGTATCGGTGACGGTGGTCGAAACCGGAGTTTTATCAGCCACCAGATTTTCGTAGTTACCACCGCTCACGCCGGTGATTGCGTTGGTCAGCGGCGCATGACCGGTCAGCACGTCGTTAGGCGCGGTGGTGGTGACGGTGCCGGTAGTTTTGCCGACTTCGATGGTGATCGACTGACCGTTGGACAGGGTCACGGTCACTGGCGAGCCAGTCACCGGCGCACCCACGGTAGCGGTGTAAGTGACGGTGCCACCTTCGGCCGCTGTCGCGGTCGCAGTCAGCTTCACGGTGGTGGTGTCGATGGTGTCAGTAACGCTGGTCACCGCTGGCGTGGTGCTGGTGACCAGGTTCTCGAAGTTGCCACCGCTGGCGTTGGTGATCGTTGCCTGCACGTTGCCGGCGTCCTTGTAGACATCATCGGCTGGCGCAGGAACGGTCACGGTGCCGGTGGTTTTGCCGGCTTCGATAGTGATCACGGCGCCGTTCGACAAGGTCACGGTCACTGGCGAGCCAGCGGCGTTGGTCAGGGTTGCGGTGTAAGTGATCGAACCACCCTCGGCCACGGTGCCGGTCGCGCTGAGCGACAGGTTGGTGGTGTCGACGGTGTCGGTGACGGTGGTCGAAACCGGGGTTTTATCCGCAACCAGATTTTCGTAGTTACCACCGCTCACGCCGGTGATGGCGTTGGTCAGCGGTGCATGACCGGTCAGCACGTCGTTCGGCGCCGTGGTGGTCACGGTGCCGGTGGTTTTACCCACTTCGATGGTGATGCTCTGGCCATTCGACAGGTTCACGGTCACTGGCGAGCCAGTCACAGGAGCGCCCACGGTCGCGGTGTAAGTGACGGTGCCACCTTCAGCAGCTGTTGCGGTCGCGGTCAGCTTCACGGTCGTGGTGTCGATGGTGTCGGTCACGCTGGTCACCGCTGGCGTGGTGCTGGTGACCAGGTTTTCGAAATTGCCACCGGTGGTGTTGGTGATGGTGGCCTGCACGTTGCCGGCGTCTTTGTAGACGTCATCGGCTGGCGCGGCGACGGTCACGGTGCCCGTGGTTTTACCGGCTTCGATGGTGATGACAGCGCCGTTGCTCAAGGTCACGGTCACCGGGGTGCCCGCAGCGTTGGTCAGGGTCGCGGTGTAGGTGATCGAACCACCTTCGGCCACGGTGCCAGTCGCGCTCAGCGACAGGTTGGTGGTGTCGACAGTGTCGGTCACGGTAGTGCTGACCGGCGTCTTGTCGGCGACGAGGTTTTCGTAGTTGCCGCCAGAAACGTTGGTGATCGAGTTGGTCAGCGGAGTGTGGCCGGTCAACACGTCGTTTGGCGCGGTGGTGGTCACGGTGCCGGTAGTTTTGCCGACTTCGATGGTGATCGACTGACCGTTCGACAGGGTCACGGTCACCGGCGAGCCAGTCACAGGCGCGCCGACGGTGGCGGTGTAGACAACGTTGCCACCTTCAGCAGCTGTTGCGGTTGCGGTCAGCTTCACCGTGGTGGTGTCGATGGTGTCAGTAACGCTGGTCACTGCTGGTGTGGTGCTGGTCACCAGGTTTTCGAAGTTGCCACCGGTGGCGTTGGTGATCGTGGCCTGCACGTTGCCGGCGTCTTTATAGACGTCGTCGGCTGGCGCTGCGACGGTCACGGTGCCCGTGGTTTTACCGGCTTCGATGGTGATGACAGCGCCGTTGCTCAAGGTCACGGTCACCGGAGTGCCCGCAGCGTTGGTCAAGGTTGCGGTGTAAACGATCGAACCACCCTCGGCGACCGAGTTGGTAGCGCTCAGCGATAGGTTGGTGGTGTCGACAGTGTCGGTCACGGTGGTGCTGACCGGCGTCTTGTCGGCCACCAGATTTTCGTAGTTGCCGCCCGTCACGTTGGTGATTGCGTTGGTCAGCGGCGTATGGCCGTTGAGCGCATCGTTAGGCGCCGTGGTGGTCACGGTGCCGGTGGTTTTACCCACTTCGATGGTGATGCTCTGGCCATTCGACAGGTTCACGGTCACTGGCGAGCCAGTCACAGGAGCGCCCACGGTCGCGGTGTAAGTGACGGTGCCACCTTCAGCAGCTGTCGCGGTCGCGGTCAGCTTCACGGTGGTGGTGTCGATGGTGTCGGTCACGCTGGTCACCGCTGGCGTGGTGCTGGTGACCAGGTTCTCGAAATTGCCACCGCTGGCGTTGGTAATCGTTGCCTGTACGTTGCCGGCATCCTTGTAGACGTCATCGGCTGGCGCAGGAACGGTCACGGTGCCGGTGGTTTTGCCGGCTTCGATGGTGATCACGGCGCCGTTCGACAAGGTCACGGTCACTGGCGAGCCAGCGGCGTTGGTCAGGGTCGCGGTGTAGGTGATCGAGCCACCTTCGGCCACGGTGCCGGTCGCGTTGAGCGACAGGTTGGTGGTGTCGACGGTATCGGTGACGGTGGTCGAAACCGGCGTCTTGTCAGCAACCAGATTTTCGTAGTTACCACCGCTCACGCCGGTGATTGCGTTGGTCAGCGGCGCATGACCGGTCAGCACGTCGTTAGGCGCGGTGGTGGTGACGGTGCCGGTAGTTTTGCCGACTTCGATGGTGATCGACTGACCGTTGGACAGGGTCACGGTCACTGGCGAGCCAGTCACCGGCGCACCCACGGTGGCGGTGTAGGTGACGGTGCCACCCTCGGCCGCTGTTGCGGTTGCAGTCAGCTTCACGGTGGTGGTGTCGATGGTGTCAGTAACGCTGGTCACCGCTGGCGTGGTGCTGGTCACCAGGTTTTCGAAGTTGCCGCCAGTCGCGTTGGTGATCGTGGCCTGCACGTTGCCGGCGTCTTTGTAGACGTCATCGGCTGGTGCGGCGACGGTCACGGTGCCCGTGGTTTTTCCGGCTTCGATGGTAATGACGGCGCCGTTGCTCAAGGTCACGGTCACCGGAGTGCCCGCAGCGTTGGTCAGGGTCGCGGTGTAAACGATCGAACCGCCCTCGGCGACCGAATTGGTGGCGCTCAGGGTCAGGTTGGTGGTGTCGACGGTGTCGGTCACGGTAGTGCTGACCGGCGTCTTGTCGGCCACGAGATTTTCGTAGTTGCCGCCCGTCACGTTGGTGATCGCGTTGGTCAGCGGCGCGTGGCCGTTGAGCGCATCGTTAGGCGCCGTGGTCGTCACGGTGCCGGTGGTTTTACCCACTTCGATGGTGATGCTCTGGCCATTCGACAGGTTCACGGTCACTGGCGAACCAGTCACAGGAGCGCCCACGGTCGCGGTGTAAGTAACGGTGCCGCCTTCAGCCGCCGACGCGGTCGCGGTGAGTTTCACCGTGGTGGTGTCGATGGTATCGGTGACCTGGGTCACGGCCGGAACAGTGCTTGGCACCAGATTTTCGAAGTTGCCACCAGTGGCAGTCGAAATGGTCGCTTCGACTTTGCCCGCATCTTTGTAGACGTCATCGGCTGGAGCCGGAACGCTCACCGTGCCGGTGGTTTTGCCGGCCTCGATGGTGATCACGGCGCCGTTGCTCAAGGTCACGGTCACCGGGGTGCCCGCAGCGTTGGTCAGTGTGGCGGTGTAAGTGATCGAACCGCCCTCGGCAACCGAATTGGTGGCGCTGAGGGTCAGATTGGTGGTGTCGACGGTGTCGGTCACGGTAGTGCTGACCGGGGTTTTGTCGGCGACCAGATTTTCGTAATTGCCGCCGCTCACGCCAGTGATCGCGTTGGTCAACGGGGTGTGGCCGTTCAACGCATCGTTCGGTGCGGTGGTGGTGACGGTGCCAGTGGTCTTGCCCACCTCGATGGTGATCGACTGACCGTTGGACAGCGTCACGGTGACTGGTGAACCGGTCACAGGTGCGCCGACGGTCGCGGTGTAAGTGACGGTGCCGCCTTCAGCTGCCGATTCAGTCGCGGTCAGTTTGACGGTGGTGGTGTCGATGGTGTCGGTGACCTGGGTCACGGCCGGAACGGTGCTAGGCACCAGGTTCTCGAAGTTGCCACCGGTGGCGGTCGAAATGGTTGCTTCGACTTTGCCGGCGTCTTTGTAAACGTCGTCTTTCGGCGCATCGACAGTGACGGTGCCGGTAGTTTTACCGGCTTCGATGGTGATCACGGCGCCGTTCGACAGGGTCACGGTCAGCGGAGTGCCGGCCGGGTTGGTCAGGGTCGCGGTGTAAACGATCGAGCCACCCTCGGCAACGGTTCCGGTCGCAGTCAGCGACAGATTGGTGGTGTCGACGGTATCAGTGACGGTGGTGCTGACCGGCGTCTTGTCGGCCACGAGGTTTTCGTAGTTACCGCCAGTCACGTCCGTGATCGCGTTGGTCAGCGGCGCGTGGCCGTTGAGCGCATCGTTCGGCGCGGTGGTGGTGACGGTGCCGGTGGTTTTGCCCACTTCGATGGTGATCGACTGACCATTGGCCAGGGTCACGGTCACAGGCGAACCGGTCACCGGCGCGCCGACGGTAGCGGTGTAAGTAACGTTTCCGCCTTCCGCCGCCGACTCGGTCGCGGTCAGCTTCACGGTGGTGGTGTCGATGGTATCGGTGACGTTGGTCACGGCCGGAACGGTGCTCGGCACCAGGTTCTCGAAACCGCCACCGGTGGCGGTCGAAATGGTCGCCTCGACTTTACCCGCGTCCTTGTAGACGTCGTCTTTCGGCGCATCGACGGTCACGGTGCCGGTGGTTTTACCGGCCTCGATGGTGATGACGGCGCCGTTCGACAGGGTCACGGTCACCGGAGTGCCCGCAGGGTTGGTCAGGGTCGCGGTGTAAGTGATCGAACCGCCCTCGGCAACCGAATCGGTGGCCGTCAGGTTCAGGTTGGTCGTATCGACAGTGTCCGAAACTGAGGTATTTGCCGGTTTGGTGTCGACCGCCAGGTTTTCGTAGTTTCCGCCGGTGGCCTTGTCGATGGTCACGCTCAGCGAACTGCCGCCCGCCAGCGGGCTGTTCGGCGCGACGAAGTTCACGGTGCCGGTGGTTTCACCGACGGCGATGGTGATGGTCTGGCCGTTGGACAGGGTCACGACGACCGGCGAACCGGTCACTGGCGCCGTCACGGTTGCGGTGTAGACCACGGTTTCGCCTTCGGCGACGTTGGCGGTAGCGGTCAGCGACACGGTAGACGTGTCGATGGTGTCATTGACGGTGGTGACCGCCGGGGCGGTGCTGGTGACCAGGTTTTCGAAGTTGCCACCGGTGGTGGTCGAAATGGTCGTCTCGACCTTGCCGGCGTCCTTGTAGACGTCGTCTTTCGGCGCATCGACGGTCACGGTGCCGGAGGTTTTGCCGGCCTCGATGGTGATCACGGCGCCGTTGCTCAAGGTCACGGTCACCGGGGTGCCGGCGGCGTTGGTCAGGGTCGCGGTGTAGGTGATCTGGCCACCTTCGTTGACTTCCGGCGTGGCGCTCAGCGTCAGGTTGGTGGTGTCGACGGTGTCGGTCACGGTGGTGCTGACCGGCGTCTTGTCGGCCACCAGATTTTCGTAGTTACCGCCGCTCACACCTGTGATCGCGTTGGTAAGCGGCGTATGGCCGTTCAACGCGTCGTTCGGCGCGGTGGTGGTGACAGTACCGGTGGTTTTGCCGACTTCGATAGTGATCGACTGACCGTTGGCCAGGGTCACGGTCACTGGAGAACCGGTCACCGGAGCGCCGACAGTCGCGGTGTAAGTGACAGTGCCACCTTCCGCCGCCGACTCGGTCGCAGTCAGTTTGACTGTGGTGGTGTCGATGGTGTCAGTGACTTCGGTAACGGCCGGAACAGTGCTCGGTACCAGGTTTTCGAAATTACCACCGGTTGCATCCTTGATGGTCACTTCGACCTTGCCGGCGTCCTTGTAGACGTCGTCTTTCGGCGCATCGACAGTCACGGTTCCGGTGGTTTTGCCAGCCTCGATGGTGATGACGGAGCCGTTGCTCAACGTCACGGTCACCGGAGTACCGGCCGGGTTGGTCAGGGTCGCGGTGTAGGTGATCGAGCCACCTTCGGCTACGGTGCCGGTCGCGGTCAGCGTCAGGTCGGTGGTGTCGACGGTGTCGGTCACGGTGGTGCTGACCGGCGTCTTGTCGGCCACCAGATTTTCGTAGTTACCGCCGCTCACACCTGTGATCGCGTTGGTAAGCGGCGTATGGCCGTTCAACGCGTCGTTCGGCGCGGTGGTGGTGATGGTGCCGGTGGTTTTGCCCACTTCGATGGTGATGGTCTGACCGTTGGCCAGGGTCACGGTGACCGGCGAACCAGTCACTGGCGCACCAACAGTGGCGGTGTAGGTGACGGTGCCGCCCTCAGCCACCGACGTATCGGCGCTCAGCTTCACGGTCGATGTGTCGATGGTGTCAGTCACCTCAGTGACGGCCGGAACGGTGCTCGGAACCAGGTTCTCGAAGTTGCCACCGGACGCATCCTTGATGGTCACTTCGACTTTGCCGGCGTCTTTGTAGACGTCATCGGCCGGCGCCGGAACGGTCACGGTGCCGGTGGTTTTGCCCGCTTCGATGGTGATCACCGAGCCATTGCTCAGGGTCACGGTCACTGGCGTGCCAGCCGGGTTGGTCAGCGTGGCGGTGTAAACGATCGAACCGCCTTCGGCCACGGAACCTGTAGCGCTCAAGGTCAGGCTGGTGGTGTCGACGGTGTCGGTGACTGACGTCACGGCCGGGGTCTTGTCGGCGACCAGATTTTCGTAATTGCCGCCGCTGGTGCCGTCGATCTTCACGCTCAGCGTGTTGCCACCGGCCAGTGCATCGTTCGGTGCGGTGTAGTTGACGCTGGCGCTGCTGGCGCCGACCGGGATGGTGATGGTCTGGCCGTTGGACAGGGTCACGACCACTGGTGAGCCGGTCACCGGTGCGGTGACGGAGGCGGTGTAAACCACCACGCCACCTTCTACGGTGCTGGCCGTGGCGCTCAGGGAAACGGTGCTGTTGTCGATGGTGTCGGTGATGTCGGTCACCGCCGGGGTCTTGTCGACCACCAGGTTTTCGAAGTTGCCGCCGGTGGTCTTGGTGATGCTGGCGTCGACTTTGCCGGCGTCCTTGTACACGTCGTCGCCCGGTGCGGCGACGGTGATGGTGCCGGTGCTCGCGCCTTTGGCGATGTTGATCACCGCGCCGTTGCTCAGGGTCACGGTCATGGCCGTGCCGGCCGGGTTGGTCAGTGTCGCGGTGTAGACGATCGAACCACCCTCGGCGACCGAACCGGTAGCGCTCAGGCTGATATTGGTAGTGTCGACGGTGTCGGTGACCGTGGTCACGACAGCCGAACGGTTGGCATCGACCTGTTCGAAGTTGCCACCGCTGTGGCTGGCAATCGCGGTCTGCACCTTGCCGCCATCGATGTAAGGCGTGTTGGCCGGTGCAGGGAAGTTCACCGAACCGCTGGTGGCACCGGCGGCGATGTTGATGACCGCGCCGTTGGCCAGGGTCACGGTCATGGCGGTGCCGGCCGGGTTGCTCAGGGTCGCGGTGTAGGTGATCTGGCCACCTTCGCTGACGGTGTCGCTGGCGCTCAGGGTCAGCGTGGTCTTGTCGATGGTGTCGTTGACCGTGGTGCTGACCGGCGTCTTGCTGACGTCGAGTTTCTCGAAATTGCCACCGCTGGCATCGGTCATGGTCACGGTGAGCTTGCTGACATCCTTGTAGACGTCATCGCTCGGCGCCGCAATCGTCACCGAACCGCTGGTCTTGCCGGCCTCGATAACGATGGTCTGGCCGTTGCTCAGGTTGACGGTTACCGGCGTCTGCGCGGCGTTGGTGAGGGTTGCGGTGTAGGTGATCGACGTGCCTTCGAGCACATAGCTTTCGGCGCTGAGGGTCAGGTGCGTGGTGTTGATCGTGTCGGCGACGTTAGTCACCGCTGGCGTCGGGTTGGCCACCAGGTTTTCGAAATTGCCGCCGGAGGTGTCCTTGATGGTCACTTCGACCTTGCCGGCGTCTTTGTAGACGTCATCGGCAGGGGCTGGCACGGTCACGGTGCCAGTGGTCTTGCCGGCTTCGATGGTAATGACGGAGCCGTTGCTCAACGTCACGGTCACCGGCGTGCCGGCCGGGTTGGTCAGGGTCGCGGTGTAGACGATCTGCCCGCCCTCGTTGACGTTGCCGGTGGCGGTCAGCGATACGGTGGTGGTGTCGACGGTGTCGGTGATGGTGGTACTGACCGGCGTTTTGTCGGCCACGAGGTTTTCGTAGTTGCCGCCGCTGACGTTGGTGATCGAGTTGGTCAGCGGTTCGTGACCGGCCAATACGTCATTCGGCGCGGTGGTGGTGACGGTGCCGGTGGTTTTGCCGACTTCGATGGTGATCGACTGACCGTTGGCCAGGGTCACAACCACAGGCGAACCGGTTACCGGGGCGCCAACGGTCGCGGTGTAAGTAACGGTCCCGCCTTCCACCGCCGATTCGGTCGCGGTCAGTTTGACGGTCGAGGTGTCGATGGTATCGGTGACCTGGGTCACGGCCGGAACTGTGCTTGGCACCAGGTTTTCGAAGTTGCCGCCGGTTGCGCCGGTGATGGTCGCTTCGACCTTGCCGGCGTCCTTGTAGACGTCATCGGCCGGGGCTGGAACGGTCACGGTGCCGGTGGTTTTACCGGCTTCGATGGTGATGACTGCGCCATTGCTCAACGTCACGGTCACCGGGGTGCCTGCCGGATTGGTCAGGCTCGCGGTGTAGATGATCGAGCCGCCCTCGGCCACGGAATCGGTGGCGCTCAGGGTCAGGTTGGTGGTGTCGACGGTGTCGGTCACGGTGGTGCTGACCGGGGTTTTGTCGGCGACGAGGTTTTCGTAGTTGCCACCGGAAACGCCGGTGATCGCGTTGGTCAGCGGTGCGTTGCCGGCCAATGCGTCGTTCGGTGCGGTGGTGGTGACGGTGCCGGTGGTTTTGCCGACTTCGATGGTGATCGACTGACCGTTAGCCAGGGTCACGGTGACAGGTGAGCCGGTTACCGGGGCGCCAACTGTCGCGGTGTAAGTAACGGTGCCGCCCTCGGCCGCCGACTCGGTCGCGGTCAGTTTGACGGTGGTGGTGTCGACGGTATCGGTCACGTCGGTGACGGCCGGAACGTTGCTTGGCACCAGGTTCTCGAAGTTGCCGCCGGAGGCGTCCTTGATGGTCACTTCGACCTTGCCGGCGTCTTTATAGACGTCATCGGCAGGGGCCGGAACGGTCACGGTACCGGTGGTCTTGCCCGCTTCAATGGTAATGACGGAGCCGTTGCTCAACGTCACGGTCACTGGCGTACCGGCCGGATTGGTCAGGGTCGCGGTGTAAACAATCGAACCACCCTCAGCGACAGTGCCGGTCGCGCTCAGGGTCAGGTTGGTGGTGTCGACGGTGTCGGTCACGGTGGTGCTGACCGGGGTTTTGTCGGCGACGAGGTTTTCGTAGTTGCCACCGGAAACGCCGGTGATCGCGTTGGTCAGCGGTGCATTGCCGGTCAACGCATCGTTCGGCGCGGTGGTGGTCACGGTGCCGGTGGTTTTGCCGACTTCGATGGTGATCGACTGACCATTGGCCAGGGTCACAGTGACTGGCGAGCCGGTCACTGGTGCGCCAACGGTAGCGGTATAAGTGACAGTGCCGCCTTCTGCTGCCGACTCGGTCGCGGTCAGTTTGACGGTAGTGGTGTCAACGGTGTCGGTGACTTCGGTCACGGCCGGAACGGTGCTCGGCACCAGGTTCTCGAAGTTGCCGCCGGTGGCGTCCTTGATGGTCACTTCGACTTTGCCGGCATCTTTATAGACGTCATCGGCAGGGGCCGGAACGGTCACGGTGCCGGTAGTTTTGCCCACTTCAATGGTGATGACCGAGCCGTTGCTCAACGTCACGGTCACCGGTGTGCCCGCAGGATTGGTCAGGGTCGCGGTGTAGACGATCGAACCGCCTTCGGCCACGGAACCGGTAGCGCTCAGAGTCAGGTTGGTAGTGTCGACGGTGTCAGTCACAGTGGTGCTGACCGGCGCCTTGTCGGCCACGAGGTTTTCGTAGTTGCCACCAGTCACGCCAGTGATCGAGTTGGTCAGCGGGGTGTGGCCGTTCAGCGCATCGTTCGGCGCGGTGGTGGTGACAGTGCCGGTGGTTTTGCCGACTTCGATGGTGATCGACTGACCATTGGCCAGGGTCACAGTGACTGGCGAACCGGTCACTGGTGCGCCAACGGTAGCGGTATAAGTGACAGTGCCGCCTTCAGCAGCTGACTCTGTTGCGGTCAGTTTGACGGTGGTGGTATCGATGGTGTCAGTGACTTCGGTGACCGCCGGAGCAGTGCTTGGAACGAGGTTTTCGAAGTTACCGCCGGACGCATCCTTGATGGTGACTTCGACCTTGCCGGCATCTTTGTAGACGTCATCGGCAGGGGCCGGAACGGTTACGGTGCCCGTGGTTTTGCCCGCTTCAATCGTGATGACCGAGCCATTGCTCAAGGTTACGGTCACCGGGGTGCCGGCCGGATTGGTCAGCGTCGCGGTGTAAACAATCGAGCCGCCCTCAGCGACAGAGCCGGTAGCGCTCAGGGTCAGGTTGGTGGTGTCGACGGTATCGGTGACGGTGGTCGAAACCGGGGTTTTGTCAGCCACGAGGTTTTCGTAGTTACCACCGGAAACCCCAGTGATCGAGTTGGTCAGCGGTGCCTGGCCGTTCAGCGCATCGTTCGGCGCGGTAGTGGTGACAGTACCGGTAGTCTTGCCGACTTCAATCGTGATGGTCTGGCCGTTGGCCAGAGTGACAGTCACCGGCGAGCCGGTCACTGGTGCCCCCACAGTCGCGGTGTAGGTGACGGTGCCGCCTTCAGCCACCGACGTGTCGGCGCTCAACTTCACGGTCGACGTGTCGATGGTGTCAGTGACTTCGGTGACCGCCGGAACGGTGCTCGGCATCAGGTTTTCAAAGTTGCCGCCGGACGCATCCTTGATGGTGACTTCGACCTTGCCGGCATCTTTGTAGACGTCATCGGCAGGCGCCGGAACGGTCACGGTGCCGGTGGTTTTGCCCGCTTCAATGGTGATGACCGAGCCATTGCTCAAGGTCACGGTCACCGGGGTGCCGGCCGGATTGGTCAGCGTCGCGGTGTAAACAATCGAACCACCCTCGGCGACGGTGCCGGTGGCGCTCAAGGTCAGGTTGGTGGTGTCGGCAACGTCTGTAACCGTGGTCGAAACCGGGGACTTGTCGGCCACCAGACTTTCGTAATTACCGCCGGAAACGCCGGTGATCGCGTTGGTCAGCGGTGCATTGCCGGTCAACGCATCGTTCGGCGCGGTGGTGGTCACGGTGCCGGTGGTTTTGCCGACTTCGATGGTGATCGACTGACCATTGGCCAGGGTCACAGTGACTGGCGAACCGGTCACTGGTGCGCCAACGGTAGCGGTATAAGTGACAGTGCCGCCTTCTGCTGCCGACTCGGTCGCGGTCAGTTTGACGGTAGTGGTGTCAACGGTGTCGGTGACTTCGGTCACGGCCGGAACGGTGCTCGGCACCAGGTTTTCAAAGTTGCCGCCGGACGCATCCTTGATGGTCACTTCTACTTTGCCGGCGTCTTTATAGACGTCATCGGCAGGGGCCGGAACGGTCACGCTGCCGGTAGTTTTGCCAGCCTCGATGGTGATGACGGAGCCGTTGCTCAACGTCACGGTCACCGGTGTGCCCGCAGGATTGGTCAGAGTGGCGGTGTAGACGATCGAACCGCCTTCGGCCACGGAACCGGTGGCGCTCAGCGACAGATTGGTGGTGTCGATGGAGTCGGTGACGGTGGTGGTCGCTGGCGTCGTGTTCGGCACCAGATTCTCGAAATTGCCGCCGGTGGCACCGGTAATCGTGGTGCTGACGGTGCCGCCGTTGTTGTAGACGTCATTCGGTGCGGTCGGCACGTTGACGCTGCCGGTGGTCTGGCCGGCGCCGATGGTGATGGTCGAACCGTTCGACAGGGTGACGGTCACCGGCGTCTGCGCCGGGTTGGTCAGGGTCGCGGTGTAGGTGATCTGGCCACCTTCGACCACGGTGCCGGTGGCGGTCAGGGTCAGGTTGGTGGTGTCGATCGAGTCGGTGATGGTGGTCACCGCCGGTGTCGGGTTCGGCACCAGGTTTTCGAAGTTGCCGCCCGTGGCACCAGTGATGGTGGTGGTGACGGTGCTGCCGTTGTTATAGACGTCATTCGGCGCGGTCGGCACATTGACGGTGCCAGTGGTCTGGCCGGCACCGATGGTGATGGTCGATCCGTTGGACAGCGTGATGGTCACCGGCGTCTGCGCCGGGTTGGTCAGCGTTGCGGTGTAGGTGATCTGACCGCCTTCGGTCACGCTTGGCCCCGCCGTCAGGGTGACGGTGGTGGTGTCGATGGTGTCGGTGACCTGGGTCGTGGCCGGGGTGGTTGGCGGGGTCACGGTGATGCCGTTGCCGCCGGTGGTGCCGGTGACGGTCACGTCGATCTGGGTCGGGTCGTTATAAACAGTGTCGTTCGGTGCCAGTGGCACGTTGACGGTTCCGGTGGTGGAACCGGCCGGAATCACGATCACCGCGCCGTTGGACAGAGTGATGGTCAGGTCGGTCAGCGGCGCCTGGGTCAGGGTCGCGGTGTACACCAGCACGCCGCCGGCTTCAGTGATGCTCGGCGTGGCGCTGAGGCTCAGGGTCGATTCGCGCAGGGCGTTGGCGTTGGTGTCGGTGGTCTGGCCACCGGTGGTGTCCTGTGCAACCTGGCCGGCAGCGCCGATGCCTGCAGTCGGGAAACCAATGGTCGGGTCGACGCGGCCAGCGGTCGCATCGAGCATCACGAAGCTGTGACCGCCGCCGGCGGCACCGCCAGTCCCCGCAGCGGTCGGGCCGGCAGCGGTGGCTTCAAGGGCGGTGGTCGGGTCGACGCCGGCGGCGATGGCTTGTTGCAACTCTTCTACCGACGGCGCGGCTTGCGCGGTGGCTTCGGCCAGGTCGGTGCTGGAATCCGGGGTATCGGCGCTCCATTGAGTGTCGCGGCCCAGATCGATCGTGCGGCCATCGGCCAGTTCCAGGGACACGGCGCCGGAAACGCCGGTGTCGACCTGGTCGCCGGCAAACAGCCGGTCGCCTTCAACGAGTACGCGACGGACGCCCTCTGGGGACACCACGAAAACCTGACCGACAATGCTTTTGACGATGGCCACAACACTGCTCATTGAAGACTCTCCGGGTGTCACGTTCAGTTGACTTCCATAGACCTGATGGCGGTCTGCGCCGATTCAGTCTGGACGTACTTTTAAAAAAAATGAAACAAAGTTGACGCTGCTGTTCGTCAATATTTTGGCTAGATTCTTTCGCGATTAACTTTATGCCAAACTATTGACCTTCTGGGAGCCATCCTAAACAATCGCCCCGGTAATGTCACATTGATATTTATGCGGCGACCTGCCCTTCAGCGTGTGATCCAGTTCCGGTTTTAAACTTTCCGACATACGGTCATTCCGGTTGCCATCTTCCGACGCAGCTCGCCATTTTGCTGTGATTCAAGACAAGAAGTTCTGGGAAATCTTTACCATGCGTTCGCACCTGTTCAAGGCTCTACCCTTCGCTCTCGCCGCGTCTTTCGTACAAGCACAATCCTTACCAGAAGCCATGCAGCAGGCGCTGGATGTCCATCCGGAAATCCAGGCAGGGGTCAACAGCCGACTGGCCGCGGATTATCAGTTAAAGGCTGCAAAAGGTGGATACCTGCCCAAGGTCGATCTGCTGGGCGGTTATGGCCGTGAAGGCACCGACAGCGTGACCACCCGTGCCAACGGTGGCGGCAATCACTGGGAAACCCTGAACCGCAGCGAGTCAAGTTTGCGTCTGTCGCAAATGGTTTTTGACGGTTTTGCGACGTCCAGCGAAGTCGGGCGTCAACAAGCCACCGTCAACTCCCGCGCGTATTCCTTGCTGGGCACTTCCGAGCGCACCGCACTGACCGTGGCCCAGGTTTACCTGGACGTGCTGACCCGTCGCGAATTCGTGCGTCTGGCCGAAGAAAACCTCAAGAGCCACCAGCGCATCTATGACCAGATCCAGCTGCGCACCCAGCGCGGCGTCGGCAGCGGTGCCGACCTCGATCAGGCCGAAGCGCGGATGGCCCAGGCCCGCAACAACCTGATCACCGAGCAGACCAACCTCGCCGACTCGGAAACCAACTTCCTCAGCGCCGTCGGCCAGATGCCCGATCAATTGGAGCGTCCAGCGCCGTTCATGGCGATGATGCCGGCCAACCTGAACGAAGCTCGCGCGCAGATGCTGGAAAACAGCCCGATCCTGCGCTCGGCTGAGTCCGACATCGCTGCTGCCGAGAAGCAGTACGAGACCGCCAAGTCGACCTTCTACCCGCGCTTCGACGCCGAGCTGGGCCGCACCGCCGACAACGACCTGGACGGCCAGAACGGTCACAACAACGAATGGCAGGCCATGCTGCGCATGCGCTTCAACCTGTACTCGGGCGGCAGCAACAAGGCGGATCTGGAATCCAAGTCCTACCTGTCGAACCAGGCGCTGGACATCCGCAATAACGCCTTGCGTCAGTTGAACGAAGAACTGGGCCTGGCCTGGAACGCCCTGAACAACGCCAACGCCCAGGTGCCGATCGCTCAGCAGTACGTTGATCACAGCACCTCGGTGCGCACCGCTTACCAGCGACAGTTCAGCCTCGGCGAGCGGACCTTGCTGGATTTGCTCGACAGTGAAAACGAGTTGTTCACCGCTTCGCGCCGTCTGGCTGAAATCAAAAACATTCAGTTATTTACTCAATACCGAATCAAGGCGACCATGGGCGAATTGCTCAAGAGCCAGGGAGTGGTCGCTCCATTGGCATCCGTTGTGCAGAACGACGTGAAGCCCAAGGTCCAGCTGCCTGGGATGAATTGAGTTGTCCCTTTTCAACTGCTAAAGAGTGTCGAGCGTGGAATCAGAAGTCAGTCGAGTTCATCTCAGTCATGATCCACGCGCGTTGCACGACGATCCGTTACTGGATGGTCTGCTCGCTCTTTGCATGCTCCACCAGAAACCCGCCAGCGCGGCGATGCTGACCACCGGCCTGCCGCTGCCCAAACAACGCCTGAGTGTCGAGCTGCTGCCCCGTGCGGCGGCGCGCGCCGGGCTGCAAGGGCGGGTGCTGCAGCGCAAGCTGGAAGAAATTCCGGCGATTGCCATGCCGGCGCTGTTGCTGCTCAAGGATGGCCGCAGTGCCGTCCTGCTCGGC
Source organism: Pseudomonas gozinkensis (assembly GCF_014863585.1). Lineage (NCBI taxonomy): Bacteria > Pseudomonadati > Pseudomonadota > Gammaproteobacteria > Pseudomonadales > Pseudomonadaceae > Pseudomonas > Pseudomonas gozinkensis. Next base: position 180,225 of record NZ_CP062253.1, read on the forward strand.
TGGCAGGGCGAGAACGAAGCACGGGTGCTGCTCAGCGAAAGCGACGGCGGCGAATCCCTGGTCAGCCGCGAGCTGCTGGCCGACGACTACACCGGCAAAGTGTTCTTCGCCCAGCCCCAGCACAAATTCGACGTCAACCACGGCACGCTGATCCCGCGTGCGCGCTCGTGGTTTCGCGACACTCTCAAGCGTTCGCGCTGGCTGTACGCCGACGCCATCGCCGCCAGTTTCCTGATCAACATCATCGCCATGGCCGCGCCGCTGTTCGTGATGAACGTCTACGACCGCGTGGTGCCGAACCAGGCCGAAGCGACCCTGTGGGTGCTTGCGCTGGGCATCACCGGCGCCTACATGTTCGACCTGATCCTCAAGAGCCTGCGCAGCCTGTGCCTGGATCTGGCCGGCAAGAAAACCGACCTGATCATCTCCGCCACGCTGTTCGAACGCATCGTCGGCATGGCCATGAAATACCGGCCGGCGCGGGTCGGCAGCTTTGCCCAGAACATTCACGAGTTCCAGAGCCTGCGCGACTTCCTCGCGTCGCTGACCCTGACCAGCCTGATCGACCTGCCGTTCACCATCCTCATCTTTATCGTCATCGCGATTCTCGGCGGGCATCTGGTGTGGATTCCGGTGCTGGCCTTCCCGATTGCGCTGCTGATCGGCTACGCGTTGCAGAAGCCGCTGGTGGCAACCATGGAGCGCACCATGGCGCTGGGTGCCGAGCGTCAGTCGAGCCTGATCGAAACCCTCGCCGGCCTCGATGCGGTGAAGGTCAACAACGCCGAAAGCGAACGCCAGTACCAGTGGGAACAGACCATCGGCACCCTCAGCCGCCTCGAGCTGCGAGTGAAAATGCTCTCCGGTCTGGCGATGAACATCACCCTGCTGATCCAGCAACTGGCCGGGGTGATCATGATCGTCTTCGGCGTGTACCAGATCATCGCCGGCAACCTGAGCATGGGCGGCCTGATCGCCTGCTACATGCTCAGTGGCCGCGCCCTCAGCCCACTGGCGTCGCTGTCCGGTCTGCTGACCCGCTACCAGCAGGCGCGTGTGACCATGACCTCGGTCGACCAGATGATGGAGTTGCCGCAGGAGCGCAATTTCGAAGAGCGCCCGCTGAGCCGCAAGGTTCTGCAGGGCGCGATCGAGTGCCGCCAGCTCAACTTCACTTACCCGGAACAACAGAATCCGGCGCTGAAGAACATCAACCTGGTGATCCGTCCCGGCGAGAAGATCGGCATCATCGGCCGCAGCGGCTCCGGCAAAAGCTCACTGGCGAAACTGCTGGTCGGCCTCTATCAGCCGGACGATGGCGCGTTGCTGGTGGATGGCGTCGACATCCGCCAGATCGACGTCAGCGAGCTGCGCTACAACATCGGTTACGTGCCGCAGGACATCCAGTTGCTGGCCGGCACCCTGCGCGACAACCTGATTTCCGGCGCCCGTTACGTCGAGGATGAGCTGGTGCTGCAAGCCGCCGAACTGGCCGGCGTCCACGAATTCGCCCGTCTGCACCCGCAGGGCTATGAGCTGCAAGTCGGCGAGCGCGGGCAGAACCTGTCCGGCGGTCAGCGCCAGAACGTCGCCCTGGCCCGGGCGCTGTTGCTCAATCCGCCGATCCTGCTGCTCGACGAACCGACCAGCGCCATGGACAACACCGGCGAAGAACGTCTCAAGCAACGCCTCGCGGCAGTGGTGGAAAACAAGACCGTGGTGCTGGTGACGCACCGGGCATCGCTGCTGTCGCTGGTCGATCGCCTGCTGGTGGTCGACCGTGGGCAGATTCTCGCCGATGGCCCGAAAGCGGCCGTGATGGAAGCGTTGAAGAAGGGGCAGATCAGTGTTGCTTAAGTCGGGTTTCAAGGATTCGATCCGCCGCTACTTCAAGGGCTCGGCATCGCTGCAGGGCCAGCCGCTGCCAGAGGTCAACAAGGCCTTGATCGAGGACGCGCCGCGCGTGGTGCGGCTCACGATCTGGGCGATCATCGGTTTCTTCGTGTTCCTGATGCTGTGGGCCAACTTCGCCGTCATCGACGAAGTGACCAAGGGCGACGGCAAGGCGATTCCGTCGTCGAAGATCCAGAAAATCCAGAACCTCGAGGGCGGGATCGTCTCCGAACTGTTCGTCAAGGAAGGCCAGATTGTCGAGGCCGGCGCGCCGCTGGTTCGCCTGGACGACACGCGATTTGCGTCCAACGTCGGCGAAACCGAGGCTGATCGGCTGTCGATGCTGCTGAGGGTCGAGCGTCTGAGTGCCGAGGTCGATGACCGTCCGCTGAATTTCCCCGAGGACGTGCTCAAAGCCGTACCGGGTCAGGCGAAAAGCGAAGAGTCGCTGTACGTCAGCCGTCGTCAGCAATTGCACGATGAAGTCGGTGGTTTGCAGGAACAATTGATCCAGCGTCAGCAGGAGCTGCGCGAGTTCACCTCGAAGCAGGCGCAATACCGTCAGCAACTCGGCCTGCAACGCCAGGAAATCAACATGTCCGAGCCGCTGGTGGCCCAGGGCGCGGTGTCGCCGGTGGAAGTGCTGCGACTCAAGCGTGCCGAAGTGGAAACCCGTGGTCAGCTCGACGCCACCACGCTGGCGATCCCGCGCGCCGAATCGGCGATCAAGGAAGTGCAGCGCAAGATCGACGAAACGCGCGGCAAATTCCGCAGTGAAGCCCTGACCCAGCTCAACGAAGCGCGCACCGACCTGAACAAGGCCCAGGCCACCGGCAAGGCACTGGAAGACCGGGTCAGCCGCACGCTTGTCACCTCGCCGGTGCGGGGCATCGTCAACAAGATGCTGGTCAACACCATCGGCGGCGTGATCCAGCCGGGCAGCGACCTGCTGGAAATCGTGCCGCTGGACGACACCCTGCTGGTCGAAGCGAAGATCCGCCCGCAGGACATCGCGTTCCTGCATCCGGGCCAGGAAGCCACGGTGAAATTCACCGCATATGACTACACCATCTACGGTGGTCTGAAGGCCAAACTGGAGCAGATCGGCGCTGACACCATTACCGACGAAGACAAGAAAACCACCTACTACGTCATCAAGCTGCGCACCGAGCGCAGCCATCTCGGCACTGACGACAAGCCGTTGCTGATCATCCCGGGGATGGTGGCGTCGGTGGACATCATCACCGGCAAGAAGACCGTGCTGAGCTATCTGCTCAAGCCGATCATCCGGGCGCGCGCCGAGGCGTTGCACGAACGCTAGATCTTTATTGACCTTCCGGGCCCCATCGCTGGCAAGCCAGCTCCCACAAGTTCCAAGGTGAACACACAAGCGTGTGTCCACCTTAGATCCCTGTGGGAGCTGGCTTGCCAGCGATGGCGGCAGTTCGAACACCACATCCCTGTCAGTAAGTGACACAAATGGTCACTCACCATCCAGTCCATTCCTAAGCAATCGCCATATCGTTATTCGTTAACGGTATTTAATTTCCAATTCTTATAGCTATAAAGTCAGTCTTCTGCGTACCTGCCGACCAATCGGCGCGCCGCACGACACGAACCAACACGCAATCCAGCGTGAGTTTCTGATCGACGCGCGCGCCCTTGAGCGCGCCGTGCGTGGGAGATTGATTGATGTCCGCAGCTACTGCTACCCCAAGCGCCGCGACTGTCGCGCCGCAAACCTTCGAGATCCGTCCGTTCAGCGGTGCCGTCGGCACCGAAATCATCGGCCTCGACCTGACCCGTCCGGTCAACGATGAAGACTTCGCCCGCATCCACCGCGCGCACCTCGATCACCACGTCGTGGTGTTCCGCGACCAGCGCATCACCCCGCAACAGCAGATCGATTTCAGCCGCCGTTTCGGCGTGTTGCAGATCCACGTGCTCAAGCAGTTCCTGCTGGCCAATCACCCGGAAATCCTCATCGTTTCCAACATCGTCGAGAACGGCCAGAACATTGGCCTCGGCGACGCGGGCAAGTTCTGGCACTCGGACCTTTCCTATAAAGAGCTGCCGAGCCTCGGCTCGATGCTGCACGCCCAGGAGCTGCCATCCGAAGGCGGCGACACCCTGTTCGCCGACATGCACAAAGCCTGGGACAGCCTGCCCGAAGCGCTGCGAAAGGCCGTCGAAGGCCGCTCGGCTGCGCATTCCTACACCGCGCGTTACAGCGAAACCAAATTCGAAGGCAACTGGCGCCCGACCCTGACTCCGGAGCAACTGGCTCAGGTCGCCGAGGTCGTGCACCCGGTGGTTCGCACCCATCCGGAAAACGGCCGCAAGGCGTTGTTCGTCAGCGAAGGTTTCACCACCCGCATCGTCGGCCTGCCGGAAGACGAGAGCAAACAACTGCTCGACGAGCTCTACGCCCACAGCGTGCTGCCGCAGAACATCTATCGCCATCAATGGCAGCCCCACGACCTGGTGTTCTGGGACAACCGCTCGCTGATCCACCTTGCCGCCGGTTGCCCCGCGCACCTGCGCCGCAAGCTGTATCGCACCACCATCCAGGGCGACGCGCCTTTCTGATTTGCCGGAGATCCGATCATGTCCAAACGTCTTCCATTCGCTCCTCTGGCGGCGGCCATCGGCCTCGGTTTCAGCCTGATCGCCGGCAGCCTGGTGGCGCCGACCGTGGCCCACGCCGAAGGTGAAATCCGCATCGCCGAGCAGTTCGGCATTGTCTATCTGTTGCTCAATGTGGTGCGCGATCAGGGTCTGATCGAGAAGTACGGCAAGCAGGAAGGCCTCGACATCAAGGTCGACTGGACCCAGCTGTCCGGTGGCGCGGCGGTCAACGATGCGCTGCTCTCCGGCTCCATCGACATTGCCGGCGCCGGCGTCGGGCCGTTGCTGACGATCTGGGATCGCACCCACGGCAAACAGAACGTCAAAGCCGTGGCCTCGCTGGGCAACTTCCCGTACTACCTCGTCAGCAACAATCCGAAGGTCAAAACCATCGCCGACTTCACCGAGAAGGACCGCATCGCGGTGCCAGCAGTTGGCGTTTCGGTGCAGTCGCGCTTCCTGCAATACGCGGCGGCCAAACAGTGGGGCGACAAGGAATTCAATCGCCTCGACAAGTACACCATCGCCGTCCCGCACCCGGACGCCACCGCTGCGTTGATTGCCGGCGGCACGGAGCTGACCGGGCATTTTTCCAACCCGCCGTTCCAGGATCAGGCGCTGGAAAATCCGAACGTACACGTGGTGCTCAATTCCTATGACGTGCTCGGCCCGAACTCGCCAACCGTGCTGTTCGCCACCGAGAAATTCCGCAACGAGAACCCGAAAACCTACAAGGCATTCGTTGAAGCCCTGACCGAAGCCGCGCAATTTGCGCAGAACGATAAAGGCGCGGCAGCGGACACTTACATCCGCGTGACCAAGGCCAGGATCGACCGCGCCGCGTTGCTGAAAATCATCGACAACCCGCAGTTCGAATTCAGCGTCACGCCGAAAAACACCTACCCGCTCGCCGAATTCCTCTACCGCGTCGGCGCGATCAAGAACAAACCCGAATCGTGGAAGGATTACTTCTTCCAGGACGCCAAACCGCTGCAAGGGAGCTGATCGACATGAACGCCCCTTTGCAAGGCCACGCGGCCAGCAACCCGATCGCCACCGCGCAGGCGCTGTTGGCGGTCGACCAGGTCAGCCTCGAATACCGCACGCCGCAGCGCGTCGTGCGGGCCACCCACCAGGTCAGTTTCGAAGTCGATCAACAGGATCGCTTCGTGCTGCTCGGCCCGTCCGGCTGCGGTAAGTCCACGTTGCTCAAAGCCGTCGCCGGGTTCATTGCGCCGTGCGAGGGCGAGATCCGTCTGCAGGGCCAGCGCGTCGACGCGCCGGGGCCGGACCGGATCGTGGTGTTTCAGGAGTTCGATCAACTGCCACCGTGGAAAACCGTCAAGCAGAACGTGATGTTTCCGCTGCTGGCTTCGCGCACGTTGAAGAAAAAGGAAGCCGAAGAGCGTGCGCTGCACTATCTGGAAAAGGTCGGCCTGGCGGCGTTCGCCGATGCCTACCCGCACACCTTGTCCGGCGGCATGAAAGCGCGGGTGGCGATTGCCCGGGCGCTGGCGATGCAGCCGAAAATCCTGTTGATGGACGAACCGTTCGCCGCGCTGGATGCCCTGACCCGGCGCAAGATGCAGGAAGAGTTGCTGCTGCTCTGGGAGGAGGTGCGTTTCACCTTGCTGTTCGTCACCCACTCGATTGAAGAAGCACTGGTGGTGGGCAATCGGATCTTGCTGTTGTCGCCGCACCCGGGCCGGGTGAGAGCGGAAGTGCACAGCCATCAATACGACCTGCACAGCCTTGGCGGCGTGGCGTTTCAAGAGTCGGCACGGCGCATTCACCGTTTGCTGTTCGATGAAGGCCAGTCGCCGGAAACCGAGCGCGAACTGGATTTCACTGATATCCGCATCGCTTATTGAGCCGCCTGGAGGATTGCCCGATGAGCCATTCATCATCCGTACGTCAAGAATTCGAAAACGATCTGCAACCGCTGACCAGCGTCCCGGTGGAGCGCGAGCTGCCGCTGGGCCAGCGCCTCTGGCAACAGGGCTGGCTGCGCAAAGGCGTCATCCTGATTTTGCTCGCCGTGCTCTGGGAAGTGGTCGCCCGGGTGCAGAACAACGACCTGCTTCTGCCGAGCTTTTTGCAGACCAGTCATGCGCTGTACGACGGCCTGCTTAGCGGCGAGCTGCTGGGCAAGGTGTGGATTTCGCTGGTGGTATTGCTCAAGGGTTACCTGATCGGCATCGTCCTGGCCTTCGCCCTGACCACGCTGGCGGTCTCGACCCAGTTTGGTCGGGATTTGCTGAGTACCCTGACTTCGATGTTCAACCCGTTGCCGGCGATTGCGCTGTTGCCGCTGGCGTTGCTGTGGTTCGGCCTGGGGCAGAACAGCCTGATTTTCGTGCTGGTGCATTCGGTGCTCTGGGCGCTGGCGCTGAACACTTACGCCGGGTTTCTCGGTGTCTCGGAAACCCTGCGCATGGCCGGCCGTAATTACGGCTTGAAGGGCATGCGCTTCGTGCTGTTCATCCTGATTCCGGCGGCGCTACCATCGATCCTCGCCGGGCTGAAGATCGGCTGGGCTTTCGCCTGGCGCACTCTGATCGCCGCCGAGCTGGTGTTCGGCGCCACCAGCGGCAAGGGTGGTTTGGGCTGGTACATCTTCCAGAACCGCAACGAGCTGTACACCGACAAGGTGTTTGCCGGTCTGGCGGTGGTGATCCTCATCGGTTTGCTGGTGGAGAACCTGGTGTTCGACACGCTGGAGCGGGTGACGGTGAAACGCTGGGGGATGCAGCGCTGATTTTCCGATCTGCTAGCATTGCGTGCAAATCAATCCAGATCGGTCACGAGTGCTCAGCATGCAACTCCCGGACATGAACCTGTTGGTCGCCCTCGACGCTTTGCTCGACGAGGGCAGCGTGGTCGGCGCCGCGCGGCGGATGAACCTCAGTTCGGCGGCCATGAGCCGCACGCTGACGCGGATCCGCGAAGCCATTGGCGATCCGATTCTGGTACGTGCCGGTCGGGGGTTAGTGCCAACGCCCAAGGCATTGGAGCTTCGCGAGCAGGTGAGGGATGTGGTCGAGCAGGCGGCGCTGCTGTTTCGCTCGGCGGATGCGGTGGAGCTGGGCACTCTGCGCCGACGCTTCAGCATTCGCGCCAACGACTTCTTCGTCGGCGTGTACGGCGGCAAGCTGTTCGACACCCTCGACCAACTGGCGCCGCACTGTGAATTGCGTTTCGTTCCCGAGGGCGACGGCGATGATGAAGCCTTGCGCGAAGGGCGGATCGACCTGAGTGTCAGCAACACCCGCCCGGTGACCCCGGAAGTCAAAGTGCAGAACCTGTTTTCCACTCACTTTGTCGGTCTGGTGCGCGAGGATCATCCGCTGCTGGATGGCGAAATCACCGCCGAACGCTACGCCGGGTTTTCCCACATCAGCATGTCCCGCCGGGGCATCGCCCGTGGGCCTATCGACACCGCGTTGAATGCGCTGGGTCTGGAGCGGCGGGTGGCGGTGATCGCGCCGAGTTTTCACGCCGCGATGTTCGCTCTGCCGGACTCCGACCTGATTCTGCCGGTGCCCAAGGAAGCGCTGCTCAGTGTGCGGCGGCTGGGCTTGAAACTGCGCTCGTTCGACCTGCCGATTCCGCTTCCGACGCTGATGCTGACCCAGGCCTGGCACCCGCGTTTCGACAAGGACCCGGCCCACCGCTGGCTGCGGGAAACCCTCAAGACCTGCTGTGACGAAACCTGGCTGGCGGCACAGCCTTAGTTCCTGCAACTGCACTAAACCCTGTGGGAGCGGGCTTGCCCGCGAAGGCGTCAGTGGCGTCGACATCTTTCTCAACTGACACGCCGCCATCGCGGGCAAGCCCGCTCCCACGGTGACTTCCAATTGCTGCACAAAACGCAACTATAAGCTGCCGACAAGTCAATTTTCGTCAGCCGTAAGCCTGAGTAAGATGCTCCGGTATTTTTCCCTCCGGAGTTTGCTTGCATGACATCCCTGACGGTCACGGCGCCGATTGCCGCTGCCGCTCCGATGGCAGCCGCGCCACCGGTGTTCGGGGCGCGAATAATCATCGGGCTGGTCGGTGTGCTGCTGGCGGTGCTGGTGTCGGGTCTCAACGAGATGGTGACCAAGGTCGCCCTGGCCGACATTCGCGGTGCCCTGAGCATCGGCTACGACGAAGGCACCTGGCTGGTCGCCAGCTACACCGCGACCTCGGTGGCAGCCATGGCCTTCGCGCCGTGGTGCTCGGTGACCTTTTCCCTGCGTCGCTTCACCCTCTGTGCCATTGGCGTGTTCACCCTGCTCGGGGTGCTCTGCCCGTTCGCCCCGAACTACGAAAGCCTGCTGTTGATGCGCATCCTGCAAGGCCTGGCCGGCGGAGCATTACCGCCGATGCTCATGACCGTGGCGCTGCGATTCCTGCCGGCCAACATCAAGCTTTACGGTCTGGCCGGTTACGCCCTGACGGCCACCTTCGGCCCAGGTCTCGGTACGCCGCTGGCCGGGTTGTGGACCGAATACGTCGGCTGGCAGTGGACGTTCTGGCAAATCATCGTGCCGTGCCTGATTGCCATGGCCGCTGTTGCTTATGGTTTGCCGCAGGACCCGCTGCGTCTGGAACGCCTCAAATCGTTCAACTGGAAAGGCCTGCTGCTGGGCTTTCCGGCGATCTGCATGTTGGTGATCGGCCTATTGCAGGGCAATCGTCTGGACTGGTTCGAATCGAACCTGATTAGTGGTTTGCTCGGCGCCGGTTCGCTGTTGCTGGTGGCGTTTCTGATCAATGAATGGTCGCAGCCGATTCCATTTTTCAAGTTGCAGATGCTCGGCATTCGCAATCTGTCGTTCGCTTTGATGACGTTGGCCGGCGTGCTGGTGGTGCTGTTGGCGGTGGTGCTGATTCCATCGAGTTACCTGGCGCAGGTGCAGGGCTACCGGCCGGTGCAGACCGCGCCGATCATGCTGCTCGCGGCATTGCCGCAACTGCTCGCGCTGCCGCTGGTAGCGGCGCTGTGCAACCTGCGTTGGGTCGATTGTCGCTGGGTGCTCGGCATCGGTTTGAGCATGTTGACGCTGTCGTGCCTGGGCGGGTCGCAGCTGACCTCGGAATGGATTCGCGACGATTTCTACGTCCTGCAATGGCTGCAGATTTTCGGCCAGCCGATGGCGGTGCTGCCGTTGTTGATGCTGTCGACCGGCAGCATCCAGCCACAGGACGGGCCGTTCGCCTCCGCGTGGTTCAACACCGTGAAAGGCCTGGCGGCGGTGGTCGCCACGGGCGTGATCGAGGCGCCGACCACGGCGCGCCTGCATTTTCACTCGACGATGCTGGTCGATCGCCTCGGCAATTCGCCGCTGGCCGCAAGCAACGACCCCGGCCTCGCCCATCGCCTGCACGAACAGGCGGTGGTGCTGACTTCTTCGGATCTTTACCTGTGCATGGCTGGCGTCGCGGTGGCGCTGATCCTGCTGATTTTCTGGCTGCCGACGCGGATCTTTCCGCCGCGCGCGCCGACCTGACTGAAACAGAAGGTTTTTATGACGACTCAAGCAAAGCAAAAACTCACGGTCGCTGTGGCCGCTGCGCTGGCGGTCGGTGTGCTGGTGTATCTGGCGATGCCCGGCCTGTTCGGCAAACGCACTCAGCAGAACACCAATGACGCCTTCGTCTCCGCCGACTTCACTCTGGTGGTGCCGCGTGTGGCGGGGTTCATCAAGGAGGTGCTGGTGGAAGACAATCAGCAGGTCAAGGCCGGGCAGTTGCTGGCGCTGATCGATGACCGCGACCTGCGCGCCGCCGCCGAGGCTGCCGATGCGCAAACCCTGGTGGCCCGTGCTCAATTGCAGAACGCCAAGGCAACCTTGGAGCGCCAGACATCGGTGATCGCACAGGCGCAGGCGTCGGTGGTTTCGGCCAAGGCTGAAATGGCCTTTGCCCAGCAGGAATTGAATCGCTACAACCACTTGGCCGGCGTCGGTGCCGGCACCGTGCAGAACGCGCAGCAGGCGCGCACCCGGATCGATCAGGCCTCCGCACGGCTGGACACGGCTACGGCAAAACTGGCGGCCGAGCGCAAACAGGTCGAGATTCTGACGGCGCAGCGCGATGCCGCCGAGGGCAGTTTGAAACACGCTCAGGCCGCGCTGGAAATCGCCAGTTTCGAGCTGTCTTACACGCGCATCACCGCGCCTCAGGACGGCATGATCGGCGAGCGTGCCGTGCGGGTCGGCGCCTATGTGACGCCGGGCAGCAAACTGCTGGCGGTGGTGCCGTTGAAGCAGGCCTATGTGGTCGCCAACTTCCAGGAAACCCAGCTCACCGACGTGCAGCCGGGGCAGGATGTTGTCGTGCGGGTCGACAGCCTCGGCGGCGAAGCCCTTACCGGCCGCGTCGAGAGCATCGCCCCGGCGACCGGCGTGACCTTCGCGGCGGTCAAACCGGACAACGCCACCGGCAACTTCACCAAGGTTGTGCAGCGGATTCCGGTGAAGGTTTTGCTGGATCCGGGCCAGCCACTGGCCGAACGGCTGCGGGTCGGGATGTCGGTGGAAGCGAGCATTGATACCCAAAGCTCGGCGACGTCGGTACGTGAGGTGACGCAGCGATGATTTTTGTTGAATCGACTGACGCCATCGCTGGCAAGCCAGCTCCCACAGGAGTTGTGCGGTTTGTCCAAGGTCTTCAGTTCAAGCAGAGATGCCTGTGGGAGCTGGCTTGCCAGCGAAGGGGCCGGTTGCAGCAACTCACTTTCAGTACGTTGCTCACTATGGGCCTTACCGCGTGCACCGTCGGCCCGGACTTCCAGAAGCCCGAAGCCACGCAGATTGCCGAGTGGGCAAAACCGTCAAAAACCGCCGTCAGCCAGGCCGTCAGCGAACCCTTGAACGAGCGCTGGTGGGAAGTCTTTCACGACGCGCAACTCTCGGCCCTGACCCAACGCGCCCTGCGCAGCAACCTTGACCTGCAACTGGCCAGCAGCCGTCTGCAACAAAGCCGCGCCGCCCGTCAGGTGATCACCGCCGACCGTTATCCAACGACCGCCGCCACCGGCAGCTACGCCCGCAAACGCAACAGCGGCGAAGGCCTGAACGATCCGTCCGGGCACAACGGCGATTCCGCCTTCAACCTGTGGGATGCCGGTTTCTCCGCCTCTTGGGAACTGGACTTCTGGGGCCGTGTGCGTCGGGAAACCGAAGCCGCCGATGCCAACCTCGAAGTCGCGGAAAACGACCGTCGCGGCGTGCTGTTGGCGGTACTCGCGGACACCGCGCAGAACTACATCCAGTTGCGTGGCGTGCAGAACACCCGCGCGGTCACCGAGCAGAACCTCGATGTGGCACGGCACAGCCTGAAACTCTCGCAGTTGCGCCTCAACGACGGCGTGGCCACCGATCTCGACGTCGCCGAAGCAGCCGCCCAAGTGGCGGCCATCGAATCGCGCCTGCCGGCGCTGGAGCAACGTCAGGCGCAACTGATCAACGCCATCAGCCTGTTGATGGGCGAACCGCCGCAGGCACTGGCGAAAGAGTTATCCACAGATGCGCCAGTACCGCAGTCGCCGCTGGAAGTCGCCATCGGCCTACCGTCGCAACTGGCCGAACGCCGCCCGGACATCCGCCAGGCCGAAGCCCGATTGCACGCGGCCACCGCCAACATTGGCGTAGCCAAGGGCAATTTCTATCCGCGCATCACTCTGTCCGGCAATCTCGGCTCGCAAGCCATGCAGCTCAGCGATTTCGGCTCCTGGGGCTCTCGCGCCTTCGGCATCGGCCCGCAATTCAGTCTGCCGCTGTTCGACGGCGGTCGCCTGCGCGGCGTGCTGCAACTGCGCGAAGCCCAGCAGCAGGAAGCGGCGATCGGTTATCAACAGACTGTCCTGCGCGCCTGGCACGAAATCGACGACCAGTTGACCGCCTACAACGCCAGCCAGCGCCGCCGCGACAGCCTCGCCGAAGCCGTACGCCAGAACCAGATCGCCCTGCGCACCGCACAACAGCAATACGTCGAAGGCGTGGTCGACTTCGTCAACGTCCTCACCGTGCAAGGCGCACTGCTCGCCACCCAGGAACAATGGGTGGAAAGCTCCACCGGCGTCTCACTGGCGATGGTCGGGCTGTACCGGGCGTTGGGCGGGGGATGGGAGTCGGTGTATCCGGTGGGGGAGATGGCGCAGCGTTGACGCTCGCGCGGAAAACAAAAAAGCAGGTTGTGCAGCGTTTTGGCTGCTCAACCTGCAAAGTTTTCGATTTTGATTTGCCCATCAGGAAAGGTAGCGATGATTTCAAGCTCGCCACCCATCGCGCGGATGTAATTGCGCAGCGTGCTGATGTACATATCAGTGCGTCGTTCCATCTTCGAGATCGCCGCCTGATTGATGTGCAGGGTCTCGGCAAGTGTCGCCTGACTCAAAGCCTTGGCCTGTCGCAGTTCGTTGAGCGGCATTTCCTTGATGTGTTGTTCGTAGATCGAATCGGCATGTGCCCGGGCTTCGGGTGTCATACGCGCTTCGAGTTCGGCAAATTTCTTAGCCATCTTTGTAACCCTCTTTGCGCAATGTATCGAGGTGCTCATCGTACAGTTGATCGGCGAGCGGGACATTGACTTCATACCAGCGATCCTGACCGGTTTTGTCTCCACCGATCAACAGCAGCGCACATCGTCTCGGATCAAATGCATAAAGTATGCGGTACGGTCGTCCGGCATGTTGAACCCTCAGTTCTCGCAGATGGCCATGTCGCGCACCATTGATCGCGCTGCTGTGTGGAAAGCGCAGGCCAGGTCCGAATTGCCCTAGCAATTTGACGCTCGCAGCCACCGAGCTCTGCTCGTTTTCAGTCAGATCTTCCCACCAGTTGCCGAACTCGTCGGTGTATTCGATATCCCAATTCATGGGGGGGCGAATATGAATGTTATGGAATATTCCTTCAAGGTTATATTTTCGATGAGTTGATCTTAGTCATTTCACAAAATTTCGCCAGCCCTTCGGATGAGTGATGGCCTTTCGCTTGACGCTAATCCCCGCTGTCGTAGACTCCGAGCATCCGTCAGGGAGTAACGGTTATGCGGCGTTTTCGTGGTTGGGTTGTCGGATTGACCTTTGTAACGTGTGCCGTTCAGGCTCAAACGCCCGCGCCAGACGATCCGCTGCTGGATAACGGCGCGGCGGCGAATGCGTCGGCCAGCAGTGAAGCGCGCGGGGTGTTGCGCGCGCGGGATCAGGCGACGCTGGCCAGCGAGTTGTCGGGGCGAATCGTCGAGTTGCCGTTCAGCGAGGGCGAGTCGTTCAAAAAGGGCGACACCCTGGCGAAGTTCGACTGTTCGGCCTATCAGGCCCAGTTGAATGCCGCGCAGGCCGCCAGCCGTGGCGCCGGTGAAGAGTTGGCGCATAACCGGCAACTGGCGGCGCTCAATTCCGTCGGACGTTTCGAAGTGGCTCGGGCCGAGGCCAAGGTCAGCGAGACTCAGGCTCAATCCCAGGTTTATCAAGTCCAGGTCAAACGCTGCAGCGTGGTCGCGCCGTTCGACGGGCAAGTGGTCGAACGCAAGGTGCAGCGTTATGAAAGCGTGCCGGCCGGTGCGCCGCTGCTCGATGTGGTCGACAACCGCACCCTGGAAATCCATCTGCTGGTGCCGTCGCGCTGGATGGCCAGGCTCAAGCCCGGCCAGTCGTTCAGCTTCGTGCCCGATGAAACCGGTCAGCCGATCGACGCCACGGTCAAACGCCTCGGTGCGCGGATCGATGAGGGCAGCCAGACCCTGTTGCTGGTCGCCACACTCCCAGAAGCCAAAGGCCTGCTCGCCGGCATGAGCGGCACCGCGCGTTTTCCGGAGCTTAAGTGAACGCCCCGGTGAGCGGCGCCGCCGAGCAGGTGTTCGCGCGTTTTCTCGATCTCGAACGGCACACCCGCGCGGCCCATGACATCTCGCAACTGGCCTACAGCCTGGTCAATGACGGCCAGTCGCTGTTCGGTTTTCGCCATGCGGCGCTGTTGATCGCCGGCAAGGTGCAGGCAGTGACCGGCGTCAGCGCGGTCGAGCCGAATGCGCCGTTCGTGGCGTTCGTCGAACAGGCCGTGGCGCAACTGTTCAAGCAGGATGTGCTGAAACAGGCGCGGGTGATCACGCCGGAAATGGTCGGCGAATCGATCCAGGCCGATTGGCGCAGCCTGTCGGCCATGCAAGTGTTCTGGCTGCCGTTGATCGACCGTCATGGTCAGGTGTTCGGCGGCTTGTGGCTTGCCCGTGATCTGCCGTGGAATCCTTCTGAACAAGTGCTGCTGTCGCAATTGGGCGACACCTACAGTCATGCCTGGCTGGCGTTGCAACCGCGCAAACCGTGGCGGCTGCGTTGGACCCGCAAACGTCAGGTGGCGCTGGTCGCCGTGTTACTGCTCGGGCTGTTGATCCCGGTGCGCCAGTCGGTACTGGCGCCCGCCGAAGTGGTGCCTCAGGGCGGGCGGGTTGTCGCCGCACCGCTGGACGGGGTGATTGCCGAGTTTCTGGTCAAACCCAACCAGAGCGTGAAAACCGGCGACCTGCTGCTGCGTTTTGAAAGCACGACGCTGAAGGCTCAGGCCGATGTCGCCGAGCGTGCGCTCGGGGTTGCCGAAGCCGAACTGAAGGCCAATTCCCAGCGCTCGTTCGTCGACGCCGAGTCCAGCTCCCGGGTCGACCTGCTGGCCGCCCGCGCCGAACAGAAGCGCGCCGAACGCGACTACGCCCGCGAACTGCTCAACCGCAGCGAAGTGCGTGCCGAGCGCGACGGCATTGCGGTGTTCGCCGATGCCGAGCGCTGGACCGGCAAACCGGTGCAGACCGGCGAACGGCTGATGGAAATCGCCGATCCGAGCCAGGCCGAACTGCGTATCGAACTGGCCGTGGGCGACGCCATCTCGCTGGAGCCGGGCGCTGAAGTCGCGCTGTTTCTCGACAGCGACCCGTTGCAACGCCACCTCGCCACCCTCGAACGTTCGGCCTATGAGGCACAGCCCACCGCCGGCGGCCAATTGGTCTATCGACTGGACGCCAATTTCGCCGACACACCGCCACGTATCGGCCTGCGCGGCACCGCGAAGATTTTCGGTGACCGCGCGCCGCTGGCCTTGTACCTGCTGCGGCGTCCGCTCGCAGGGCTGCGTCAGAGCGTAGGTCTGTAAATGACCCTGCCGAGCCTGCGTGCCGACCTCCAACTGTCGCCCGCGGCGCCGGCGCTGGACGGTTCGCCGCGCTGGACCCTGGCCGACCCGGTGCGCGGTCGCTACTTCAAGCTCGGCGCGGCGGCCATGCGCCTGTTGCGTCACTGGTCGCTGGGCGATCCCGAGCAAGTGCTGCGCGCCGCCAACCGCGAACCGGGTTTGCCGCTGGACGGCATCGAGCTGGAGCAACTGCTGACGTTCCTGCGCGGGCACGACCTGATCAGCGCCCTCGACGAACAGCAACGCGCCAGTTATCAACTCAAGGCCCTCGCGCAACGCCAGAGCCTGTGGAAAATCCTGCTGCATCAATACCTGTTCTTCCGCATTCCGCTGTGGCGGCCGGACGCTTTTCTCAACCGTGCCTGGCCGTGGCTGGAGCGCTTCGGTCCGAGGGTTTTGCGCTACGGTCTGCCGGCGACGCTGGCACTCGGGGTGTTTCTGGTTTCGCGGGACTGGCAGCGGTTCGTCGGCACCTTTCCGCACCTGTTCAGCCTGGGCGGCGCGATCGCATTCGGCATTTCGCTGTTCTTCGCCAAGCTTTGTCACGAATTCGGCCATGCGTTCATGGCCAAGCGCGCCGGGTGTCGGGTGCAAAGCATGGGCGTGGCGTTCATGGTCTTGCTGCCGATGTTCTACACCGATGTCAGCGATGCCTGGCGGGTCAACGATCGACGTGCGCGGCTGCTGATCGGCGCTGGTGGGGTGTTGGCGGAATTGCTGCTGGCGAGCTTCGCGCTGCTGGTCTGGTCGTTCCTGCCGGACGGGCCCGCTCGCACGGCGGCGTTCATGCTTGCCAGTGCGACCTGGATCACCACGCTGGTGGTCAATCTCAATCCGTTCATGCGCTTCGATGGTTATTTTCTGCTCAGTGACTTGTGGGAAGTCGACAACCTGCAGGGCCGGGCCTTTGCCCTGTGTCGCTGGCGGCTGAGGGAATTTCTGTTCGGCTATGGCGCTCCGGCGCCGGAGCCTTGGTCGCCGACGATGCAGCGGCGTTTGCTGATCTGGGGGTATGGCTCGTGGTTATGGCGTGCGGCGTTGTTTTTCGGGATCGCGCTGGCGGTCTATCACCTGTTCTTCAAGGTGTTGGGGATCTTCCTGATGCTGGTGGAACTGGTGTGGTTCATCTTTCTGCCCATCATGAGTGAGTGGCGCCAGTGGTGGAGCCGCCGCGAACAGGCTCACGGCCCCCGCGTATTGCTCAGCAGCCTGGCGGTACTCGGCCTGTTGCTGGTGCTGATCGTGCCGTGGCGCAGCTCGATCGAGTTGCCGACGATGCTCGAGGGCGGTCGCGCCAGTGCCTTGCACGCACCGACGGCAGCGCGGGTCAAAGCCGTGAAGGTGGCGGATGGTCAGACCGTTGCTCAGGGCGATGTGCTGATCGAGCTGGAATCGCCGGACCTTGATTCGCGGCAAGCCATCGTCCGCCGGGAAATCCGCATCCAGCAATTGCTGATGCGCCGTCAGGCCGGCCGCAGTGAAACCGCTGCCGACGCCGGCATCGTCGAGCAGCGTCTGGCCGAAGCGGTGGCGGACTATCGTGGCCTGACCGCCCAGCGCGAACGCCTGCTGTTGCGCGCCCCCCACGCAGGCACCGTGCGTGATCTGCTGCCGAACCTGACGCCGGGCCGCTGGCTGTCGAGCAAGGATGCGCTGGCGCGGGTGGTCGAGGACGGAACGCGACTGCGCGGTTACCTGGCCGAAGCCGAGCTGTGGCGGGTCAAGCCCGGCGCCACCGGACGGTTTATCGCCGACGACCCGATGCATGCCGCTATCGCGGTGCAGCTCAATGAAATCGACACCAACGGTGTGGCCTATGTCGATCAGGAAGCGCTGACTTCCGATCACCACGGACCGATTGCCGTGCGCCGGGATCAGCAGCAACGGGCGGAACCGGTGCAGGCGCAATACGGCGTGCGTTTGACTACGCTGGATCAGGCGCCGACCCCGGTGCAGCCGCTGCGCGGCGTGGTGGTGTTGCAGGGCAGCGGCGAATCGGTGCTCGGCGTGGCCTGGCGCCGGATGGCGGCGCTGGGGGTCAGGGAAAGCGGTTTCTAGGGAGCATGAAAATGACGGAAAACCTGGCGGCGGACGGATTGGTGGTGCGGCCTTCGCGGGCGACTGACGGACCCTTTCTGCACAGCCTGTATCAATCGGCGCGGCCGGATCTGCAATGGATCGACGGCGAGCAGGAACAGGTGCAGCAAATCGTCGCCCAGCAGTTTCAGGTGCAGGAGCAGGGCATGGGTGAAAACCATCCGAATGCCATGCACTACATCGTGGAAAAACTCGGCACGGCCATCGGCGCACTCAGCACTGATTTCGGCGTCAATGAAATCCGCGTGTTGTACCTCGCCTTCATTCCCCAGGCCCGGGGCAAGGGTTACGGGCGAACCGTGCTGCAAGGCGTGCAAAAAGCCGCGCAGCAAGTGCGCTGCCCGGTGGCGACGGTGGTCTGGGCCAACAACCCCCATGCGCGCCAGCATTACCTGGCGCTGGGATTTGCCGTGGAAGAGCGCAATCCGGCGGCGGAGCGGTTGGTGTGGTATCCGCAGGGCTGAGTCAGATCACCGAGTCGATATCGAAGGTATGAGGTGCGCCGATCCTGTGGCCGTAAAGCGGTGCCAGCAGCGGGTCATCCTCGGCGGCCTCCGGTGCCATGGCCAGCTGTTCGGCTGCGAGGTTTTCCGGGTGCAGCTGCCAGCGCGGCAGGCTTTCGGCCAGGCGTTCCGGTTGTTCTGCCAGCGATCCATAAACATCCGTGGTCGTCAGGCGCCGGTGCCGCAGACTGGCCAGCCGTTCGCGGGTCGTGCGGATTTTCTCGATTTCATGATTGAGCGCTTGGACGATGTTTTTCCGGCTGCGCACATAGCTGTCCGGCCGTCCCGGCAGGTTGTTGCGCTGGCGGCGCAACTGATCGGTGATGCGCTGCAGCGCTGTCTCAACCAGCGCGAATTCTCGCTCGGTAACCAGCGTGCGGTTTGACTCCTGTGCCTCCTGCCAACGCCGCAACACCGCCCAGCACGCCGGGATGTACGCCCCGGTCATCGAATGGTGCCCGGCGTCGAAGATCTGCTTGAGCAACGTCGGCCGATCCGGCAGGCCATGCCTCTGCCGGATGGCCACGTCACAGGCTGCGTGTTGATTGATGGTGTCGCAGCCCGGCTCCCACAGGATCGACGACACCTGCTGACGGCCGAATTCCACCGGCATGGCGTGTCGCAGGTTGCCATGGTGGTCGTAGGCTTCCCCGGTCCAGTTGGTGATACCCGCGACGAACACCGACAGGCCGACCGGCACGTTGACGAACGTCAGCGCCGCCCCGGCGCCGTAGATATCGGCTTTGGTGTTCATCCAGCTGCCGGGCACGCTGGGCACCGGGTCGTTGTGATTGACCATGCGGTGATGCACGAGATCGGCTGCGCCCTTCACGAAATCCGCGTCGCCGGCGCGGGGGGCGCCGTAGGTGTAGAGCTGGAGGTTGTAGTTGAACCCGGCTCTTCGGCGAAGCATTTCCGCGAGCAGTAATGTGATCGCACCTCCGAGGCTGTGGCCGCAGATCAGGAGTGTTTGGCCGGTGTAAAACTTTTCTAAGTATTTGACGGCGAAGTCATAGGCTTTCTGCGCAGCTTCGTAAAAACCTCGGTGTACTTGGCCGGCGCCTTCTTCAAACGGCACTTGAAGGGCATCGGCATCGCGCAAGCCATCGGCGACGATCTCGGCGGTGCCGCGAACGGCGATCAGGATCAACTCGTCGTTATGGGTGATGAAGGCCTGGGTGTCGGTGCTGTCCTTATTACCGATGTCATCGAGGAAGTGAACGCTGGCCGGGTGTTCCGGATCATGTTCTGGCGCTTGTCTGTTGACTGCATAAAGGTTCGGATCAAACGGGATAATTTCTAATCTTCCTGAATACGGAACATCTTCGTACAACGGGTAATAGGCCTTGGTCTGGTCGCTATCGACTTTCCACAGTTCCTCTCCTTTGGGCAGAGCATCACCGAACCAGTTGCCGACGCTGGGTTGCAGCAGAAACTCCACGAATCTGGTGTCGGCTGAAGGGACTATGGGTTTCTGGCCGAAAGGGCAGTAACTCAGGGTTGCCATCAATGCGAGCTGATACAGGTTGAGTGCACAGAATGCCGGAGCTGCAGATAGCATCGGCCGCAACGCGCGCAGCGGACGCACTTCAAGAACTGTGTGACGTTGCGGCATCAGCGCTACCCCAATTTTTCCGTGTTCGCGCATGATGGCTGCGCACCCGGAATCCAGGGGGTAATCGCGATAAACCTCGGGTGGAAGATGCGAGGCATGTGTGACCAGATGACGGACTTCGACTTGAAAGTAGTCCGCACCGTCTGCGATTTCGGGGCGTTTGCGTGTACGAGTGGCATTAGGGTTCAGGTAGCGGATTTTCTCGGCTCGTACTTGAAGTTCGGTTATTTTCAGTGGGTAATGTTGTCTGCCTTGCAAACTTAAATAGGGCTTTTCCTTTCCTTTATAAGTTTGATCAAACAGCAGCGATATAGGTCCCGCAAAGTGATTTTCCATCCTGCCCTTGCCCGCTGCGTCTAGATGTCCCGTGTACTTATGGCCTTCCGAGTCAGTTGCGACATAGGTCAAACCGGCAAAGGGTTCACCCGAGCAAAACTCGTCGATGAGTTGGAAACTTGTCCATTTCCCACTTGCAGGACATGTCAGCATGCGACTGCCGAGCGGAGATTGAAGATCCTTTTCCAATGATGTCATGGTGAAATCTCCTTATTCCGTGCAACCCGGATAAATGGTGCAGACCTGGCCATCCGGCATGGTGAAAGTGCTGAAGTCGGTGTAGTTCCCGAAACAAAAGGCGTACTGATCTTGAAAGTTGTCGCCCATGCACCTTTTCCAACCTTTTGGTAACTGGACCCATGTGTCTCTGAAGTAAGGTTTTTCCTCCCTTGCTAATTTAATTGTCATCCTCACCGTCTTGCCCGGCAGTTGATCAAGCCCATAAGCGGAGTAGGTCTTTCCTTTCCCACGCTCTCCTTGGGCATCAGATGTCTTGCAATCAAGAATCTTGACGATGCGGCGTTGTGCGCCAGCTGTCCGGAACCACCATTCACATTGACCGTAAAAAGTACTTTCACCTGCCTCATTGAAAGTGCCTTTGTACTGCTCTTCTATATCGTTCCCCAAAAAGACCATGCCTTCGTCACCCCCAAAATCTCCCCGTGCTTTGTAGTAACTCGCGTTGATCTCCAGCGCGATCCTGCTGATTACCAACGGACACCCCTTAACAATCTTGCGAATCGTGATCTCGGCATCCGGCTTGTAGTCCGTGCGCCACTTGCTATTGAACACCGGGGCAAGGTTGTCGCGTCTGTCGAGGGTGCAGGTCTGGCCCTTTTCGGGTACGTAATGAACCGCTGCGACGTAAGCAAACCCCGGTGGTAGATCGGCTGTGAATTTGAAGGTGTTGGGCGGTTTGCCTTGGCAGCCTCCAATTGCCGCGAAGGCGCCGATCAGGACAATGCTCTTGAGCTGAATCTTCATGAAGGCATCTCCCCGCTCCAGCTCTTCGAAAGCAGGTAAATCCGATCAAAGTGTTCATCCGGTGTTTCGTCCGGTCGGGGTTGCCAATGAGGCGCGAGGGCTTGGGTGTGGAGGCTCTGGATCAGCAGAAACTCCAGCCGCTCGGGCGCCAGCCAGCCCCAGGCTTCGGCCTGTGCCAGTCGCTCGCGTAGCCAGATGTGCGAATCCTGCGCGCACGCCAGTCCGGCGTAGGCCTGCACATGCTCGGCCAGCAGAAAGCGATGGGCGTTGGCCAGCCGGATCTCCATGGCGGGTTCTTCGGGCATCGGCAGGTGCAGCCATGGCGGCGAGTCCGGCAGCGGGTAAGTGCCGGGCGCAGGATTGTCGGTGCTCTGCCAGTGCGAACCCTGCCAGTAACACACGCTGATCGCCGGCCCGAGATACACCGGTAGCGCCTCGGGCGACAGATGCTCCAGCGCTCGGGTCAGTACCCGGTTGTCGTGGAAACGGTACAGCGCCTGATGCGGACGGGTGCCGACGATCAGCCTTTCCTGCCAGTGCCTGGCCCATGTCTTCAGCTCGCCCTGGCCCAGGCTGGCGAGCCATCCCCAATGGCTGTCGGGTCTGTCGAGCAGGGCGTCGAGGCGACGGTCGTCGGGGTGGTCGAAGGTGAACAGGAACGGACCGGTCTCGGCCAGTTCGGCGACCTCGGTTTCGCTGTAGACACCGGCGTACTGCTCGTAACGGCTGCTTTTCAGCCAGCGCTGGCGCATGTCGCGTTCGTTCTGCGAGTCGAGCACCAGGCACAGGAGATGACCGTCGCGGTGTTGTTCGATCAGCCAGCGCTGCACAAGAGAGTCGGTCATGCAGCGGCCTCCGCAATGGCGCACTCGCCCGCGCGGCAGGCTTCGCAGATCGGGCAGAAATCCGCTCCCAGGGTTTTGCTCGCGGCCATCAATGCCTGTTGTGAGGGCGCCACCAGTGGCGGCAAGGGCGCGGGCGCCGACAAGTCTTCAATGCCTTCGGGCTGCAACAGTCGGGCGCGCAGCAAGGGCACGGGAGCGCCGCCGATCACCAGATCGCTGCTCCCGAAAAGACCGCCGTGATCCAGCACGAAATGCTCGCCACCGACCTTCAGGCTGATGCTTTTTCCGGCCTCCAGTACCAGATGTTCGCCGGCGCTCAAACACACCTGCCCAGCAGCTTCGACCGTCAGTGACTGACCGATCCGGGTGTGACTGTTGTCGCTGACGTGCAGATAGTCGCTGGCCTTGAGATGGGTCTTGCGATCGCCGGTAAGGGTGCGGTGTTCTTCTGCGTGCAGCACGCTGACGCTGTTGCCCCGGATGGTTTCCCGCCGTTCGTTGCCGATTTCCAGATGACTGTCGTGCTCGATCTTCTGCTGCAGATCACGCTGGGCGCGCAGATAGATCAGCTCCTGGCCGGCGCGGTCCTCGATCATCAGTTCATTGAAGCCGCTGCTGTCCGGCGAACTGCGGGAGCGAAACACGCTGCGGGTCTTGTGTGCAGGCAGTTCATAGGGCACAGGGTTGGCACTGTTGGCCAGGCAACCGCTGATCACCGGTTGGTCGGGATCACCGTTGAGAAACGTCACCAGCACTTCCATGCCCACCCGCGGAATGATCACGCTGCCATGGGCATTGCCGGCCCAGTTCGTGGTGGTGCGCAACCAGCAACTGCTCTTGTCGTTGTGCCGGCCTTCGCGGTCCCAGAAAAACTGCACCTTGACCCGGCCGTACCCGTCGCAATGGATTTCTTCGCCTTCCGGGCCGGTTACCACGGCGGTCTGGGTGCAGCCGATGGAAGGTTTGCCGTAGCGCAACGGCGGGCGATAGATCAGCTCCCATGGTGTGGCTTCGAATTGGTTGCGGTAGCCCTGGACGAAGTCGCCTTCATTCTTCACGGCGATGTCGCTGCCGCTTTCTTCAAGCACTTGAGGCTGCTTGCCTTCGTGACGGATTTCGGTGAGCAGCCAGAGGTCGTTCAATGCCGGTTCGGGGTGTCCGGCCAGCGCCAGAAAATGCCCTGACACCAGCGCCGGTTCGTCGCTGTCGCCTAGGCCCACATGCTCATCGCTGCGATGGCGTTCCAGAGCCCGCCGGGCCAGCAGTTTGCCCTGATCCCGGTCGAGGATTCGCCCCGGATAGCCGTAGTCTTCCAGATCAGGCTGGCGCTGTTGGTTCGCCATCCGCGCGTCGGACTCCAGCACGATGCGCGCCCTTTCGAAATCGCAGGCGCGCCGACTGGCGCGACTGGTGCGGGTATTGAGCCCGCTTTCGAAACGGTGGATCACCGGCCTGTCGGCCACCATCGCGTTGCGCTGTTTGAATGGCGTCGGCCGGGCCAGCCTGGGAAACACGGTCTGATCATCGCCGAACACCAGCAGGTGCCTGTCGAGGCTGTGGCGGAAGTGGTAGTGCAGGCCATCTTCCTGGCACAGGCGCTGGATGAAGTGCAGGTCGGATTCGTTGAACTGCACGCAATACTCACGATCCGGCAATGGCTGACCGATCCGGAACAGATAGCAATCTGCGTGAATGCCATGTTCCTGAAGAACCTGCCCGATGATTTGCGTGACGCTGAGGTGCTGAAAAATCCGCTGATTGAAACGATGGCCCAGGTTCGCCAGCCATGGCGCCAGGGTCAGTTGGTATTGCGTCAACCGGTGCCCGATCTTGCCCCGGCCAATGTGCTGGATCTGTCCATGAACGCCATGCCCGTTGTCATCGAAGGCCAGAAAAGCCTGCCGGTGCATGAGGCCGGGAAGATCGATGTCCGGTCTCGGGCTGACCAGTTTGACGTTGAAGGAGTAAGGCTGGCTGATGGATTCGGTGCCGGTGAAGGACAGCACCTGCAGATCGTGATTGAACTCGTCGGTGATGAGGCGCAAACAAGCATTGGCATTGAACATCCGTTGTTCCTTGTCCTGTGACAGATTCGGAACAACGCTAACAAGATGGCCAGCGAATTTATGTCAGACGTTTCCCGGAAAATCGGTTTAAAAACACGGCCTACAGGGACTGCGACTGAATCCTACTGATATGTCCTACGTGGTTTTACACTCTGGCGAATCAGTTGAAGGAAATGCAGAAATACCCCAACTGCGGATCCCGCCCCATCGCCGGCACCCGCGATACGAAGATGTCCTCCACCCGGCCGAGTTCCGGCATTTCCAGCGCGCACAAACCGTCGACGAACTCGGTCGGCACCAGGCTGTTGAATTCGAGGCAGAAGGGCATGCGTTCGCTGTAGCGGGTTTTCGCCGCGGGGACCTCATCAAGGTGTTCAATCTGAATCGGCAATGCCGTGCCGTCGGGCAGGTGCAGTATGCGTTGCTGTCCCAGCAATGCCTGTACGTGTCGGATCTGAACCGCTTGCAGCATGGTTTGACTCCCGTGGAAGAAGGAATGGCCGGGGGCCTGAAGCCCCCGGCGGTTGCTCAGTTGCGCGACGGGAACAGGCCGTTCAGGGCAATGCTGAAGTTGAGGACCAGGGCCGGATTCAGGATCGGCAGTGGCTGGCTGCCGCCGGTGGAGGAAATGTCCCCGGTGACCGTGGTGGTCACGCCCTTGAGCGGCACTGGTGTCGCGCCCTGGGCATCGGAATAGATATTCGCCGAGCCCGGGCCACCGCCCGACGCACCGATGTACGAATTGGTGGCGGTCGGCACGGTCGCCGGATTGCTCGCGGGTACCGCCAGCGACAACGCCGTGTTGGCCGTGAGACCGGTCATTGCGTGGGTGTGGTTGGGCATGTTGGCGATGGTGGCGGTGACGCTTTCGGTGCCGTACACCTGACCGATGATACGCGGCGTCAGACCGAGCCCGTTGCCTTGTGCTACCGGCACGCGACCTTGCAGGTTGGGCAGGAGAAAGTTGGTCGTGCCATTGCCGCCGTAGTAAGTGCCCATCAACGAAAACAACGCCTGGTATTGCGAAATGCTCAGGGTTTGCCCGTTGCACAAGGCCCAGCCATTGGGGGCGAAGTTGAAGGCGAACGGTTGAATCGTACCCATAAAGACTTCCATGGTTCCTCATCCTTCTGTTGTGTGGTCGGCGCGCCGCGCGGTCGCCCTTGTTGTCGGGCAGGTCGAAACGTTGTGCTGACTCCTTCCTTTTGCGCGGGCAGGTCACGCCAAGCCGTAGCGTAGACCCGGATCGACGGACTTGCCGGACGTCGTCATGCCCGCGCGTCGACTTCGGCGCTGACCTACAGTGTTCGCAGTTGATGACGCAATTGTGTTCGCAAAAACGCTGAGGGGAGGTTGATGGAGGTCCTTCGCGAGACGCCGCTGGGAGATACCCAGGATCCGTTCGCCGCACCGAATGCCGGTGCCCGGCGCCTGTGGCGCTGGGCGCGCGAACACTGGTTGATACCGATCCTGCTGCTGGCCACCGTGGTGCGCTTTTATGATCTGACCGCTGCCGCGATCTGGGGCGATGAAGGTTCGAGCCTGCTGCTGGCGCGCTATTCGCTGGGCGGCATCTGGACACACGCCGCGTTCGACGTGCATCCGCCGCTGTACTTCATGCTGCTGCACGGCTGGATCGGCGTGTTCGGCGACGGCATGCTGGCCATTCGCAGCTTCAGCGCGCTGGCCGGCATCGCCACGGTCGGGCTCGGTGTGAGCCTGGTCGATCGACTGGCCACCCGCCGCGCCGCGATCATCGCCGGGGTGCTGCTGGCGCTGCTGCCGACGGCGGTGCGCTACAGCCAGGAAGTGCGCATGTATGCGTTGCTTGGCTTGCTGCTGATCGGCGCGACGCTGGTGCTGGTCAAGTGGATCAGGCGTCCGCAGCGTCACCGTTATCTGCTGATCTATGCGCTGCTGATGACGGCGGCGTTGTACACCCACTATTTTGCCGTGCTGGCGGCGCTGAGTCATTGGCTGTATCTGGTACTGATCCGGCTGTTGCCCGGTTATCGCCTGCGCCACCTCCAGCGCAAGGACTGGTGGCTGGCCAATCTGGCTATCGTCGTGCTCTACCTGCCGTGGTTGCCGAACCTGATCGGCCTGCTGCAACACATGGACGCGCTCAAGGCCGGCGGCGATGTGGGCTGGGAAGATCCGGTCACCCTGTCTTCGCTGCCCTCGATGATCTGGCTGTGGCTGATCCAGGATGACGGCGAACGGCTTCCGTTGTTGCTGTTTGGCGGTGTGCCGCTGACCTTGCTGGTGCTGGCGGCTGTCGCCGTCGCCCGGGATCGCAGCGTGAACCATGGCAGCGTGCTGCTGGCGCTCTATACCGGCGTTCCGTTGTTGCTGCTGTTTGCGGTGTCTTTCATCACGCCGTTGTTCATCGAGCGCTATCTGACTGCCTATGCATTGGGGCTGCCGATGCTGGCGGCGCTGGCCATCGACCGCCTCTACAGCAGCGTGCGCGTACTGGCGCTGGCCGTGTTGCTGTCGTTGGTAGGGGTCGAGCTGATCGGGGTGAACACCAATGCCACGGTCGATCGCAATGACCAGTTCAATGTCGTGGTCGATTACGTCAACCGCCATTTCGCCAGCGGCGACCGGATCGTCACCAGCGACATGCTCTGGTATCTCAGTTATGTCTATTACAACCGCACCGACACCTTGGTCCGGCTTTACACGCCGTCCTCCGCAGAGGGACGCTCGAGTCGCCCGAACCACTACGGCTTCGGCACGCTGGTGTCCGATGACGTCTACCTGGATCGGCTGAGCGATCTGCCGCAAGACAGTGTCCGGGTTTGGTTGATAGGTAATCTGGACGCCGACGTGCCGGATCCGTTCGTGCCTTTGCCTATAGGCTGGAAATTGCGGGATCAGGTGCAGGCCGGGGACGCGAAGGCGCGACTTTTTACGCTCCAGGCCGCCGATGGCTCGGGGAGAAGATGACTTAAACGGTTCACCTGTTTATTCGCGATAAAGGGCCGATTTTTAAGTCCGTTTTGCTCTGTTCTGATATCAAAACACTACTAGTCGAAAGGATATTGTTGGATTACGCTCGTCAGACAAAAGGACTTACAAATACGGTGAAGGGATTGCAGCAGTTCCACTTTATCTCCGGCCTGCCGCGCTCAGGTTCCACCCTCCTTTCTGCGATCCTTTTGCAGAACCCGCGCTTTCATGCCGGCATGACCAGTCCGGTCGGCGCGCTGTTCTCCGGTGTCCTTGAACAATGCAGCGCCGGCAGCGAATTCGGCGCGGTGATCGACACCGACATGCGCCGTCGCCTGTTGCGCGGTCTGTTCGATTCCTACTACGCCGACAAGGCCGACAAACCGGTGGTGTTCGACACCAACCGCCAGTGGTCTGCGCGACTGCCGGCCATCAACGACCTGTTCCCTCAGGCCAAGGTCATCGCCTGCGTGCGCAATGTCGCCTGGGTAATGGACAGCCTCGAGCGGCTGTACCGCGCCAATCCTTTTGAAAACACCAAGCTGTTCGGCGATGCGGTCGAGCGCAACACCGTCTACAGCCGTTGCGAAACCCTGGCCCAGCGCAACCGTCTGGTGGGTTTTGCCTGGGCGGCGCTCAAGGAAGCCTATTACGGCGAGCACGCCGATTCGCTGTTGATCGTCGATTACGACCTGCTGACCCAGGCCCCGGAGCGGGTGCTGCGGCTGGTCTACGACTTCATTGGCGAACCCTGGTTCGAGCACGATTTCGAGCACCTGGCCTATGACGCGCCGGCGTTCGACCAGGCCCTGGGCGTGGCCGGCCTGCACAAGGTCAAGCCCAAGGTCGCCCTTGAGTCGCGGCGTACGATTCTGCCGCCGGACCTGTTCAAGCAATACGCCGATTTGTCCTTCTGGCTCGATGGCTCAGCCAGCGCTGCCAATGTCATTCGTATGAAGTCCGACGCCGCGATCAGCTGATCGCGGCGTTTTTCATTGATGCGTCAACAACTGTGTTCGAGTCCGGGTGAGCAACATGTGGTGGAGCAAGCAGAAGTCGCGGGTTACCGAAGGCCAACGGACGCTGGCGGCGCCGCTGATCATGTCGCTGGAACCGCGCATGTTGTTCGACGGTGCCGTCGCGGCCACCGTAGCCGACACCGCCGCCCAGGCTGACAGCCATGCCACGGCCGATGCCGCGAAAGCGCCGGCCGCCGATCACCCGAGTGCGAGCAAGGACACCCACGGCCAGGCCGATGCCACGCCCGCCGCCAGCCCGGTCGCAGTGCCGGGACAGAGCGTGGTGTTCGTCGATTCCCGGGTCAAGGATGCCGACAGCCTGCTCAAGGGTGTGGCTCCCGGCACGCAAGTGGTCAAGCTCGATGCCGGCAAGGACGGCTTGCAGCAGATTGCCGATTACCTCGACCAGCATCAGGGCGTGAGCTCGGTGCAGATCATCGCCCACGGCAATGCCGGCGACTTGTGGTTGGGCGACAGCTACCTGTCGGCCGACAACGTGGCCCAGCGCAGTGCGATCCTGGCGGAAATCGGCAAGGACATGAACGCCGGCGGGGACATTCTGATTTACGGCTGCTACACCGCCGAGGGCGACCGTGGCCTGAGCTTTGTCGATTCGCTGGCGCAGTTGACCGGCCGCGACGTGGCCGCTTCGAACAATCGCACCGGGGTGGGCGGCGACTGGGATCTGGAGATCGCCACCGGCACCATCGAAAGCGCCAACGTGCTGTCGACCAAAGCGATGAGCGAATACCAGTGGGGCCTGGCCACCTGGACCGCCACCAACAATGCCAACACCGGGGTCGGCTCGCTGCGCGCAGCGCTGGCGTCGGCGCAGAACGGCGACATCGTGACCTTCAGCAGCGGCATGACGGTGCAGCTCACCTCGGAACTGCTGATCAACAAGAACATCACCGTCGATGGCGACCTGAACAACGACGGTGTCGCCGACGTTACGCTCGATGGCCAATACCGGACCCGAGTGGTGGAAATCACCTCCGGCAGCACGGTGACCCTGGATGGTCTGGTCATCACCCGGGGCCTGGTTTCGGGCAACGGCGGTAATGGCGGCTACGGCGCAACCGGCGCCATGGGCGGGGGGATTTTCAACGCCGGTATCCTGACCCTGAACAATGTCTCGGTCACCGGTAACGCGGCGGCCGGCGGTGGAGGTGGCGGTGGTGTCACGGGCGCCAACTACGGTGGCGGTGGTGGCGGTGGCGGCGGTCTTGGCGGTCAGGGCGGTGGTCATGGCGGTACGGCCGGTCCGGGCACCGGTACGCTGGGCGGCCAGGCCGGCAGCGGCGGTGTCGGCGGCTACGGCGGTGGCTACGACGCGACACACATGGGTGGCCGCGGCGGCTCTACCACCGGCGGCGCCGGCGGTGTAGGCGTGTCCTATTACAGCAATGGCGGCAATGGCGGCACGGCCAGCAACGGCACCATTTCCATTGGCGGCGGTGGTGGCGGGTCCGGCTGGGACAAGGTTGGCGGCGTCGGCGGCAATGCGGCCGGCGGCATTTACAACGCTTCCACCGGCACGCTGAAAATCGTCGGCACCTCGGTCATCAGCAACAACATCGGTGCGGGTGGCGGTGGTGGCGGCGGCAGCGGCCAGGGCAGCAACAACCTCAATGGCGGCGACGGTGGACGGGGTGTCGGCGCGATCTGGAACCAGGGCGGCACGGTACTGATCACCGCTGCCAACTTCAGCGCCATCAGCGGCAACGCGGCCGGCAGCGGTTCCGGCGGCGCAGAACTGGGCGGTGGCGTGACGGGCTCTGTCCCGCTGGCCTTCGCGGCGATCTACAACAACGGCGGCACACTCAACACCGCCTATGTGGAACCACCGACCGCGACCATCGTGATGTCGGACACAGCCCTGAAAATCGGCGAAACCTCGCTGGTGACCATCACCTTCAGCCGGGCAGTCACCGGGTTTACCAACGCCGACCTGACCATCGCCAACGGCACGCTGACATCGGTCAGCAGCAGCGACGGCGGCCTGACCTGGACCGCGACTTTCACGCCGACCAACAACATTACCGACAGCACCAACCTGATCACCCTCGACAACACCGGGGTGACCGCCATCAGCGACGGCGTGGCGGGCGTCGGCACGACCAGCTCGGTCAATTACGCGATCGACACCGCACGGCCGACCGTGACTATCGTGATGTCCGACACGGCGTTGAAGATCGGCGATACCTCGCTGGTGACCTTTACTTTCAGCGAGGCGGTGACCGGCTTCACCAACGCCGACCTGACCATCGCCAACGGCACGCTGAGCGCCGTGAGCAGCAGCGACGGCGGCATCACCTGGACCGGGACGTTCACCCCGACGGCCAGCGTCACTGACACCACCAACCTGATCTCCCTGGACAACACCGGTATCGCCGACCTTGCCGGCAACGCCGGCAGCGGCACCACCGATTCGGCCAATTATGTGATCGATACCGTGCGCCCGACCGCGACCATTGTCGTCGCCGACAGCAATCTGGCGGTGGGCGAAACTTCGCTGGTGACCATTACCTTCAGTGAAGCGGTCAGCGGTTTCACCACCGCCGACCTGACAGTGGCCAACGGCACCCTGACCGGCCTGAGCAGCAGCGACGGCGGCATCACCTGGACCGTCACGCTCACGCCGACCAGCAACATTACCGACACCACCAACCTGATCACCCTGGACAACACCGGGGTCGTCGATCTGGCCGGCAACGCCGGCAGTGGCACCACCAATTCCAACAATTACGCGATCGATACCGCGCGTCCGACCGCGACCATCGTGGTGGCCGACAACAACCTGCGGATCGGCGAAACCTCGCTGGTGACCATCACGTTCAGCGAAGCGGTGACCGGTTTCACCAACGCCGACCTGACCATCGCCAACGGTACGCTGAGTGCGGTCAGCAGCAGCGACGGCGGCATCACCTGGACGGCGACGTTCACGCCGACCGCCAGCATCACCGACGCGACCAACCTGATCACGCTGAACAACACCGGCATCGCCGATCTGAACGGCAACGCCGGCAGCGGGACCACCGACTCCAACAACTACGCCATCGATACCGTGCGCCCGACCGCAACCATCGTGGTGGCCGACAACAACCTGCGGATCGGTGAAACCTCGCTGGTGACCATCACCTTCAGTGAAGCGGTCAGCGGTTTCACCAACGCCGACCTGACGGTCGCCAACGGCACGTTGAGCGCGGTCAGCAGCAGCGACGGCGGCATCACCTGGACCGCGACGTTCACCCCTAGCGCCAGCATCACTGACACCACCAACCTGATTACCCTGGACAACACCGGCATCGTCGACCTGGCGGGCAACGCCGGCGGCGGCACCACCGATTCCAACAACTACGCGATCGACACTCAGCGCCCGACCGCAACCATTGTGGTTGCCGACAGCAACCTTACTGCCGGTGAAACCTCGCTGGTGACCATTACCTTCAGCGAAGCGGTGAGCGGTTTCACCAACGCCGACCTGATTATTGCCAACGGTACGCTGACGGCGGTGAGCAGCAGCGACGGCGGCATCACCTGGACGGCAACGTTCACGCCGAACCTGGGCGTCAACGACGCGACCAACCTGATTGTCCTGAACAACACCGGCATCGCCGACCTGGCGGGCAACGCCGGCAGCGGCACGACCAACTCCAACAACTACACCATCGATACCGTGGTGCCGACCGCGACCATCATCATTGCCGACAACGCGCTGAAAATCGGCGAGTCCTCACTCGTGACCATCACCTTCAGCGAAGCCGTGACCGGTTTCACCAATGCCGACCTGACCATCGCCAACGGCACACTCAGCGCGGTCAGCAGCAGCGACGGCGGGATCACCTGGACGGCGACCTTCACGCCGACCACCAACATCACCGACGCCACCAACCTGATCACGCTGGACAACTCCGGCGTACAGAACCTGTCGGGCAATGCCGGCAGCGGCACCACCAATTCGAACAATTATTCGATCGACACGGTGCGCCCGACTGCCAGCATTGTGGTCGCCGACACGGCGCTCGGCGTCGGCCAGACCAGTTTGGTGACCATCACGTTCAGCGAAGCGGTGACCGGTTTCACCAACGCCGACCTGACCATCGCCAACGGTACGCTGAGTGCGGTCAGTAGCAGCGACGGCGGCATTACCTGGACGGCCACTTTCACTCCGGCGGCGGGCATCACAGATACCACCAACCTGATTACCCTGGATAACACCGGCATTTCCGATCTGGCGGGCAATGCCGGCAGCGGCACCACCGATTCCAACAACTACGCCGTCGACAGTCAGCGTCCAACGGCCACCATCGTGCTCTCCGACAGCACCCTCAGTGCCGGGGAAACCTCGCTGGTGACCATCACCTTCAGCGAAGCCGTGACCGGTTTCGACAATTCCGACCTGAGCGTCGCCAACGGCACCCTGAGCAACGTTTCGTCGAGTGACGGCGGTATCACCTGGACGGCAACGTTCACGCCGAACGTGGGCGTCAACGATGCGACCAACCTGATTGTCCTGAATAACACCGGCATCACCGACCTGGCCGGCAACAGCGGTACCGGCACCACCAGCTCGCCGAACTACACCATCGACACCGTGCTGCCGACGGCGACCATTATCATTGCCGACAACTCGCTGAAAATCGGCGAAACCTCGCTGGTGACCATCACCTTCAGCGAAGCGGTCACCGGTTTCACCAATGCCGACCTGACGATTGCCAACGGCACGCTCAGCGCGGTCAGCAGCAGCGATGGCGGCATCACCTGGACGGCGACCTTCACGCCGACCACCAACATCACCGATGCCACCAACCTGATCACGCTGGACAACTCCGGCGTACAGAACCTGTCGGGCAATGCCGGCAGCGGCACCACCGATTCGAATAATTACTCGATCGACACCCAACGTCCGACGGCCACCATCGTGGTCGCCGACACAGCCTTGGGCGTCGGTCAGACTACGTTGGTGACCATTACCTTCAGCGAAGCGGTGACCGGTTTCACCAACGCCGACCTGACCATCGCCAACGGTGCGCTGAGTGCGGTCAGCAGCAGCGACGGCGGCATCACCTGGACCGCGACGTTCACGCCGGCGGCGGGCATCACCGACACCACCAACATCATCACGCTGGACAACACCGGCATCTCCGACCTGGCGGGCAATGCCGGCAGCGGCACCACCGATTCCAACAACTACGCGGTCGACAGTCAGCGTCCGACGGCAACCATCGTCATGACCGACAGTGATCTGCGCCCCGGCGAAACCGCGCTGGTGACCATCACCTTCAGCGAGGCGGTGACCGGTTTCGACAACTCCGACCTGAGCGTCGCCAACGGCACCCTGAGCAACGTTTCGTCGAGCGACGGCGGCATCACCTGGACGGCCACCTTCACGCCGAACATCGGCGTCACCGACCTCACCAACCTGATCGTCCTGAACAACACCGGCATCACCGATCTGGCCGGCAACAGCGGCACCGGCACCACCAGTTCGGCCAACTATCAGGTGCAGACCCAGGTGCCGACCGCCACCATCGTGGTTGCCGACACTTCCCTCAAGGCCGGGGAAACCTCGCTGGTGACCATCACCTTCAACGAGGCGGTCAGCGGTTTCGACAACAGCGACCTGACCATCGCCAACGGCACCCTGAGCAACGTAAGCAGCAGCGACGGCGGTATCACCTGGACCGCGACTTTCACACCGACCAGCAACATCACCGACGCCACCAACCTGATCACCCTGAACAATGCCGGGGTGGCCAACCTGTCGGGCAACAGTGGCGTGGGCACCACCGATTCCAACAACTTCGCCATCGACACCGCACTGCCGACCGCCACCATCGTGGTCGCCGACAATCGCTTGGGCATTGGTGAAACCACCGCCGTGACCATCACCTTCAGCGAGGCGGTGAGCGGCTTCGATCTGTCGGACATCAGCGTCGCCAACGGTACGCTGTCGAACCTGACCAGCAGCGACGGCGGCGTGACCTGGACCGCTACCTTCACGCCGACCGCCAACGTCAACGATCCGACCAACCTGATCCTGATCGACACCGCCGGCGTCCAGGATCTGGCCGGCAACCTTGGCGCGAGCATCGCCATCTCCAACAACTACATCCTCGATGCGACCCGGCCGACGGTGAACATCGTGGTCGCCAATCCGCATCTGGGCATCGGCCAGAGCACCACGGTGACCTTCACCTTCAGCGAGGCGGTGAGCAATTTCGACCTGTCCGACCTGAGCGTGACCAACGGTGACTTGAGCAACCTGAGCAGCAGCGATGGCGGCAAGACCTGGACCGCGACCTTCACGCCGACCGCGAATGTCACCGATCCGAGCAACTTCATTGCGCTGGACACCAGCAACGTCACCGACCTGGCAGGCAACGCCGGCAGCACGGTGGCGGTGTCGAACAATTACACCCTCGACAGCGAACGGCCGAGCGCCACGGTGGTGATCGCCAATCCGAACCTGGGCGTCGGCCAGACCTCGCAGGTGACCATCACCTTCAATGAAGCGGTGAGCGGTTTCGACCTGTCGGACCTGAGCGTGGCCAATGGCACCTTGTCTAACCTCAGCAGCAGCGACGGCGGCAAGACCTGGACCGCGACCCTGACGCCGAATGCCAACGTCAACAGCGCCAGCAATGCGATCAGCGTCAACACGGCCGGGGTCAGCGACCTGTCGGGTAACAGCGGCAGCGGCGTCAGCAGCTCCGGTAATTATGTGATCAACACAGTGCCACCGGTTGTGCCTCCGGTGACACCGACTTCACCGCTGATCGTGGTGACGCCGGATCCGGAATTCCGCAGCAGCGATCCGGTCGCGCCGCCACCGGCGCCGAACGTTCCGCTGCAACCGATCGTCTTCACGCCGCCCACCGGCGACCTCGGTTCACCGCTGACCTTCGCACCGTTGTTCGAGCAACGGGTGATCGGCAACGGCATCCGTCCGCTGGGGGATATTTTCATCAACCACGGTGCGCTGAGCCCGAGCTTCATTGCCCAGGTCTTCAGCAGCAGCGACAACCTGGGTGACGGTACCGGCCACGGTTTCCTCGGGTTTGGCGGCGGCGATGGCGGGGTGTTCGGCAGCAGCACGCTGTCGAGCCTGTTCAATCAGGACAGCAGCGCCGAACGCGACTCGCTGAACGCCTTCGACCGTCATTCAATCAAGGGCGGCGATATTTCCCAGGGCCTGCGCGGGGTGTTCGGTGCGCCGACCCTGGGCCAGCAACTGCAACAGATCAAGGACAGCGAACAAAACCGGGTCGACAACCTGGCGGCGGCGCTGCAACAGGTCGGCATCAGCGAAATGCCGGCCTGACAACACACAACAACTCACATATGTGCGGGACCTAGGGGCGATCCAGGGATGAAGAAAAGTCAGAAGTTGTTCGGCGCCAGCCTGCTGGCGCTGGCGATCAGCGGATGTGCAGTCACCAGTGAACCGATCGAACGCAGTGTCAGCGAGCAACGGGCCCGGGCCGACCTGCAGAACATGTACAAGGGCCAGGAACCGCTGAGCGGTCCGCTGACCCTGCACCAGGCCATGGCCCGCGCGGTGAAATACAACCTCGAAGGCCGCTTGAAAATCATGGAGGAAGCGCTGGCCAAGCGGCAGCTCGACCTCGCCAGTTTCGACATGCTGCCGCGCATGGCGCTGGACGCCGGTTACGTTGGACGCAACAACGTCAGCGCCTCCAGCAGCCAGAGTGTGCGCACCGGCACCCAGTCCCTGGAACCGTCGACCTCCCAGGACCGCGACCGCGACGTCGCCGACCTGACCATGGTCTGGAACGTCCTCGATTTCGGCGTCAGCTACATCAGCGCCAAGCAGCAGGGCGACCAGCGTCTGATCGTTCAG
The DNA here is from genome assembly GCF_014863585.1 of Pseudomonas gozinkensis. NCBI lineage: Bacteria > Pseudomonadati > Pseudomonadota > Gammaproteobacteria > Pseudomonadales > Pseudomonadaceae > Pseudomonas > Pseudomonas gozinkensis. The sequence goes on from NZ_CP062253.1 coordinate 216,204, forward strand.
GAACGCCGGCGCAAGGTGATCAACACCATCGTTCAGGACGTGCGCTCGGCCTATTGGCGGGCGATGGCCGCCGAGCGCCTGCTCAAGCAGATCGACAGCCTGATGGCGCGGGTCGACACCGCCCGCCGCAACAGCGAAAGCATGAGCGAACAGCGCATCGGCGATCCGGTGCAGTCCCTCGGCTACCAGCGTTCGCTGATCGAAGCGACCCGGCAACTGGAAGAACAGCGCCGTGCGCTGTCGCTGGCGAAAACCGAACTGGCGACCCTGATCAACCTGCCGCTGGGCACTAACCTGACTCTGGCCACCGACGACGGCTACCAGATCCCGGAACTCAAGGTCGACCTGACCAAGCTCGAACAGGAAGCACTGACCAGCCGCCCGGAACTGCGCGAGCAGGATTACCAGACCCGGATCAGCGCCGCCGAAACCCGCAAGGCCATGCTGCGTCTGCTGCCAGGTCTGGAGTTCTCCGCCGGCGGGCATTACGACAGCAACTCGTTCCTGGTCGAACAGGGTTGGGCCGACTATGGCGTCAAAGTCACCTGGAACCTGTTCAACGTGATCTCCGCCCCGGCGGCCATCGACGTGGCCAAGGCCGGTGAAGAAGTCGCAGCCGCCCGCCGTCAGGCAATGTCGATTGCGGTGCTGGCGCAGCTCTACGTGGCCAACGCCAACTATCAGGAGGCGCTGCGCCAGTTCAAGACCAACCAGCAGCTCTCGGACATAGACGGGCAAATCGTCGGTCAGTTGCGCAACCGTCGTCAGGCCGACGGCATTGGTGAGCTGGACCTGATCCAGGGCGAGCTCAACACTTTGCAGGCCGACTTGCGGCGCGACCTGTCCTATGCCGATCTGCGCAATGCCTATGGCCAGATCTTCGCCAGCGCCGGTCTCGATCCGCTGCCGGATCAGGTGCAGTCGACCGAAGTCCAGTCGATCGCAACTGCGCTGGCCAACCGCGAATCGGCGTGGGCCTCGGGGGATATTTCGGTGCCGGTGGCCCATGCCTCCGCGCAGTGAACGATGAGCCGGCCGGCGTATTCACGCCTGCCGGTCAATGTGGATCTGCCGTTGCTGTTGCAGGCGCTGGCGGCGATTGAAGATGCTGCCTGGCGGGAGCATTTCAATACCGCCTATTTCGCTGGCGACTGGAGCGGCGTCGCGCTGATTTCTGCCGCCGACGCGCTGACTGAGTTGTCCCCCGGTAGTGCCGAACCCTTACAGCGTGCCCCTTGGCTGAATGACCGTCGCTGGCAGCAGGCCCTGCGGGATCTGCCGCTGGAAATCGTCAGTGCGCGGTTGTTGCGACTGGGGCCGGGCGGGCAGATCCATGAGCATCGTGACTACGATCTAGAGGGGCCGGATGCCGATCTGCGCCTGCACATTCCACTGCTCAGTCCGCCTGCCGTGGACTTCTGGCTCGACGGCCAGCGGATGCCGATGACGGCGGGGGAATGCTGGTTTCTCGATCTCGCCCGGCCGCATCGGGTCGACAATCGCGACAGCACGGCGCGGGTTCATCTGGTGCTCGATTGCCGTCCCGCGCCCTGGCTGGAGCAGATGATTGTTGAGGGTTGGCCGAGCACTCCGCTGCCTGATGGCGAAGACACAGCGCTGCAGCGATTTCAGCGATTACTCGTCAATGATCCGAAGCTGTCAGCGTCGCTGCAGGCATTGCACGACCCCGAAGCATTCACTGTCCAGACGCTGGCGTTGGCCGCTGAACGCGGCCTGCACTTTTCCCGTGAAGAACTGCTGGCAGCGATGCGCAACGGCCGCCGGTCATGGAACGAACAATGGCGCCTGTGAATTTCGACGGCTGGTTGCCGATTCGCGTCTGGAAAACCGCCGGGCAATGGCAGGTCGATTGGTGCTGGTTTGGTGACACGCCGCTGCATCAGCCGTTCTTTCGTGACGCCGTCGAAGATGCGTTGCGCCTGCCGTTCAATCAGGCGTTCCGCCGGCAAACACCCTTGTCGGCGCTCATGGACTGGCAGGCGCTCAGTCCGGGTCTGCCGCCGAGCGCCTTCATCCTGCACGCCTCGCGTTGCGGTTCGACGCTGGTCAGCCAGATGCTCGCCCGGCTCGACGATCACATCGTGGTCTCGGAGCCACCGCCCCTTGATGCCCTGCTGCGCAGCGATCTGTCGGACGATGAACGCCGCGCAGCCATCGCCGGATTGCTTTCGGCGTACGGTCAGCGGCGGCGCGGTACGGAGCAGCGATTGGTGATCAAACTCGACGCCTGGAACATCGGCGAATGGCCGCTGCTGCGCGAGTGTTTTCCCGATACGCCGTGGCTGTTTGTCTACCGCGACCCGCTGGAAATTGCCGTCTCGCACTTGCGCCGCCCCGGCCTGCACATGGTGCCGGGTGCGCTCGGCGATTGTGTGCTGGACGATGATTTGCCGTTCGAGGGTCGCGAGGATTTCATCGCCCGGCGGCTGGGGCGTCTGCTGGAGGCCGGGTGGGTGCATTGCCGTGATTCCGGCGGGCTGGCGCTCAATTACAGTGAGTTGCCCAACGCGATGACGGGGCGACTGGCGTGGTTTTTCCGGCTGAGTGCCACGCAAAGTGAACAGGCGTTGACGGCAACGGCGCAGCACGCGAAGCAGCCGTCACAACCCTTTGTCGTCGATGGCGAACACAAGCGCCGCGAGGCATCGGCGTTGTTGCAGACGCGGGTCGAGCATTGCGCCCGCGCCCCTTACGCCGCGCTGGAACGCTTGCGCGCACTCACGATTTCGCCGACAGATCCGCCATCCCCTTGAGCAGTTCGATCGGCAGCGGAAACACGATGGTCGAGCTCTTGTCGCCGGCAATCGAACTCAAGGTCTGCATGTAGCGCAGCTGCATGGCGCCGGGCTGGCGGCCGAGCATTTCGGCGGCCTGCATGAGTTTTTCCGAGGCCTGCAATTCGCCTTCGGCGTGGATCACCTTGGCTCGCCGTTCCCGCTCGGCTTCGGCCTGCTTGGCAATGGCGCGCACCATCGATTCGTTGAGATCGACGTGCTTGATCTCGACATTGGCGACCTTGATCCCCCAGGCGTCGGTCTGGGCGTCGAGCACTTGCTGGATGTCGATGTTCAGGCGTTCGCGCTCGGCCAGCAGTTCGTCCAGCTCATGTTTGCCGAGTACTGCGCGCAGGGTGGTCTGGGCCAGTTGGCTGGTGGCCATGAGGAAATCTTCGACCTGGATGATCGCTTTCTGTGGGTCGAGCACGCGAAAGTACAACACCGCGTTGACCTTCACCGACACGTTGTCGCGGGTGATCACGTCTTGCGCCGGCACGTCGAGGACGATGGTGCGCAGATCAACCCGGACCATTTGCTGCACCACCGGAATCAGCAGGATCAGCCCCGGGCCCTTGACCTGCCAGAAGCGTCCGAGCTGGAACACCACGCCGCGTTCGTATTCGCGCAGGATGCGGAACGTCGAGCCGGCCAGGGCGATCAGCAACAGCAGCAGCGCGACAAAACCGATTTGCAGACCCATGATCACTCTCCGAGCGGTGCCGCGTCAGTCGCGGCCACTTGCAGCAACAGGCCCTTGCGCCCGACCACGCGCACCGGTTGCCCGGTGTGCAGCGGCGTGGCGCTCAGCACCTGCCAGCGTTCTCCTTGTAATTGCACCCAGCCGTTGCGGCTGTCTTCCGGTTGCACCACCGTCACCGCCGTGACACTGCCGAGCAGGCCGGCATCGCCGCTGACCGGGTGGCGCGGTCGGGTTTTCAGGGCACGGATCAGCAGTGCAATCAGCAACAGGGCACTGATCAACCCCAAGCCGATCATCATCGGCACCGGCAGTTCGGCGTTGCTCAGGATCAGTGCGCCGATCACAAACATGACGATGCCGCCCAAACCGATCAACCCGTAGTTGGGCAGCGCGGCTTCGGCGATCAGAAACGTGATGCCCAGGGTGATCAGCCACAGACCGACCGGACTGACGGCAGTAAACGGGGTGTCCGCCGCAACCACCGATCCACTCAGCAGCAACAGGGCAAGCGCACAGCAACGGATGTTCACGTGACCCTCCACGAGAGTCAGGGGTTGTTCTTACAGTCTAGTTGAGGCTGCGGCTGGATGATTTTTGATCAATTTGCCTGTCTCGCCAGTGGGCGGATTTCCCGGTGTTCGTGGCTCGCCGGACTAGACTTTCAAGGACAGCCACAGCGTTTCATTACCGTCCGCCGCGCAGCGTCGGCGGGCACCGAGGTGCATCATGCGTATGGCCAAGAAAGTGCAGAGCAGCCTCAACCGGGCGCACTGCGAATATGACATCGTCGCCCACCCGCACTCGTCCAGCAGCCTGGAAACGGCGCGGGTCTCCGGGATTGCCGCAGAACGGGTGGCCAAATCGGTGATCCTGGACGACCGTCACGGGCATTACCTGATGGCGGTGCTGCCCGCCAGTCGCCACCTGGACTTGAGCAAAGTGCGCAGCAGCGGCGAATGGCAAATCACCCGCGAAAGCAATCTGGCGCACATTTTCGACGACTGTGAACGCGGCGCCGTGCCGCCACTGGGCGACTCCTATGGTCTGGACATGGTCATCGACCCGCTGCTGACCCGGCAAAAAGACATCTACCTGGAAGCCGGCAACCACAACAACCTGCTGCACATGAGCATGCCCGAGTTCCTGAAAATGGTGCCGCATGCGCAGGTGCGGGAACTGAGTCAGTAGCTTTTTTAGCGTCTGTGCCGACGCCAATCGCGAGCAAGCTCGCTCCCACAGGTTCTGCGCTAAACCTGTGGGAGCGAGCTTGCTCGCGAAAAATCTTTCACACCCTAAAATCTCGCAGGAGTTCCGACATGGAAAACCCGACGCACAGCCTCCCATCCCTGTTCAAGCAACTCGGCCTGGACAACGACCCGGTCAGCATCGACCAGTTCATCGCCACCCATTCCCCGCTCAAACCCGAACTGCACCTGTGCGACGCTTTTTTCTGGACCAAGAGCCAGGCGGATTTCCTGCGGGACGAGATTCTCGATGACGCGGATTGGGCGGAGGTGGTGGATCAGTTGGATGTGATGTTGAGGAAGGGGCGGGGAATGTAAAAAAAAATGATGGAAAAGACCGAAATGTAAAAAAGACTTGTGGGTTGTAAAAAAAACAGCGCAAAAGTCAGGTTGAGATAGTTTTTCTGAATTCACCTTCGGACATGAATTTGTTTCAAAACTTGACTGAATTTCCCCACCAATGCGATATTGATAGTTAGCAAACTAACAGTGTGTGCATTCCCTCGTGCCCAATAACCTCGACGCTCTCCAGATGAATATCAGCAGTGCCATGGTGGTGGCCGCCAGGCATTGGCGGAAGATCTGCCAGACCACGCTGGTCAACTATGGAATTTCCGAAGCCTGCGCCGTCCCGTTGTTGATGATCGGGCGGCTGGGCGAGGGTGTGCGCCAGGTGCAGGTGGCGCAGGCGGCGGGGATGGAGTCGCCGTCGCTGGTGCGCCTGCTCGACCAGTTGTGTCACGCCGGATTTGTCTGCCGCACCGAAGATGCCCAGGATCGTCGCGCCAAATGCCTGAGCCTGACCGACACCGGCCGTGAGCTGGTGCAAGCGGTGGAGGCGCAACTGGTGCGCCTGCGTCATGAAGTGCTCGAAGGCATCGACCAACGCGATCTGGAGGCTACGCTTCGGGTACTGAGAGCTTTTGAGGCGGCCACTCCGCCAACGGTGATCAATCCGTGAACGGGTTCTTTTCCGGCATGCCACCCGCGCGGGACTGGTTCTACGGGGTCCGCACGTTCGCGGCCTCGATGATCGCGCTGTACATCGCCTTGCTCATGCAGATGCCGCGTCCTTATTGGGCGATGGCCACGGTGTACATCGTTTCCAGCCCGTTCCTCGGCCCGACCAGTTCCAAGGCGCTATATCGCGCAATCGGCACGTTTCTCGGTGCGGCAGCGGCGGTGCTGTTCGTGCCGATGTTCGTTCAGAGCCCGTACGTGCTGGTGGTGGTCATCGCCCTGTGGACGGGGATTTTGCTGTTTCTGTCCCTGCATCTGCGCACCGCCAACAACTACGCGCTGATGCTGGCCGGCTACACCTTGCCGTTGATCGCTCTGCCGGTGGTGGATAACCCGCTGGCGGTGTGGGACGTGGCCGAATCGCGGACCGAAGAGATCTTTCTCGGCATCGCCGTGGCGGCGGTGGTCGGCGCGATGTTCTGGCCACGGCGCCTGGCGCCGGTGTTCAACGATGCCGTGGGCAAATGGTTCGCCGACGCCACCACCTACAGCCTTAAATTCCTTAGCCGCGACGTGCAGCCTGAAGAAGTCACCGCCCTGCGCATGGCCATGGTCGGCAGTTTCAACAGCCTGGAACTGATGATCGGCCAGTTGCCGCACGAAGGTGCGCGGCCGCAAACCGTGCGCAACACCAAGGAGCTGCGCGGGCGGATGATCCACCTGCTGCCGGTGATCGACGCCCTTGAAGATTCGCTGTACGCCCTCGAACGGCGCACGCCCGAGCTGGTGGAAAAGTTCGCGCCGCTGCTCACCGCGACCCGCGAATGGCTCGGCCACAAAGACGCCGATCTCGAGCGCTGGCAAGCCCTGCGGGATCAGCTCGAAGCGCTGCAACCGAGCGCCGAAGCCCTGGAAGATCGCAAACAGTTGCTGTTTTCCAATGCGCTGTACCGCCTCGGCGAATTCATCGATCTGTGGCAGGACTGCCGCAGTCTGCAGGACGCGATCCTGTGCGAGCGCCAGGACAGCTGGCGCGCGGTCTATCGTCACTGGCGCCTGGGTCGTCTGACGCCATTTCTCGACCGTGGGCTGATGCTGTATTCGGTGGCCTCGACCATTCTGGCGATCATCGTCGCCTCGGTACTGTGGATCCTGCTGGGCTGGACCGACGGCGGCAGTGCGGTGATTCTGGCGGCGGTGTCGTGCAGTTTCTTCGCCTCGATGGATGATCCGGCGCCGCAGATCTACCGGTTCTTTTTCTGGACCGGGATGTCGGTGCTGTTCGCCAGCCTGTACCTGTTTCTTGTGCTGCCGAACCTGCACGACTTCCCGATGCTGGTGCTGGCATTCGCGGTGCCGTTCATCTGCGTCGGCACCCTGACGGTGCAGCCACGCTTCTACCTCGGCATGCTGCTGACGCTGGTCAACACCTCGTCGTTCATCAGCATTTCCGGTGCCTACGACGCGGACTTCTTTGCCTTCGTCAATTCCAACCTGGCGGGCCCGATGGGGCTGTTGTTCGCGTTCATCTGGACCCTGATCGCCCGGCCATTCGGCGCCGAGTTGGCAGCCAAGCGCCTGACCCGTTTCAGCTGGAAAGACATCGTCAGCATGACCGAGCCGGCCAACCTCGCCGAACACCGACAACTGGGCGTGCAACTGCTCGACCGCCTGATGCAGCACCTGCCGCGTCTGGCGTTGACCGGCCAGGACACCGGCATCGCCATGCGCGAAGTGCGCGTGGGGCTGAACCTGCTCGACCTGCTCGCCTACACACCACGGGTGACGGGCGCGCCGAACGCATTGCTCAAGCAAGTGGTGGCAGAGGTCGGCGAATATTTCCGGGCCTGTCTCAAGGCCGGCGAACGCCTGCCAGCGCCAAGCGCATTGCTGATGACCATGGATCGCACCCGCCGCGCGCTCAACGGCCACGGTGATGAAGAAACCCGACTAAACCTGTTGCACGCCTTGAGCGGTTTGCGCCTGGCGCTGTTGCCCGGCGTGGAATTCGTTTCCAGTGCCGAGCCCGAAGAACCGCTGCCCGAAGGAGCGCCCCTATGATCGGTGATCTGGACATCAGCGGCATTTTCCTGCCGACCCTGCTGGTGTTGATGGGCATCACTTATGTGCTGTTTGTTTTGGTACACGGCGTGCTCACACGCCTGCATTTCTACCGTCTGGTCTGGCACCGGGCATTGTTCAACGTGGCTCTCTATGCCGTGATGCTCTACGGCGTGGATTCACTCAGTCGATACCTGATGACATGAAAAAACCGTTTCTGACCCTCGGCCGCGTCGTCCTGACGCTGCTGATCGTGACTTTCGCCGTCGTCGTGGTCTGGCGCATGGTGATGTACTACATGTTCGCGCCCTGGACCCGCGACGGCCACATTCGCGCCGACATCGTGCAGATCGCCCCGGACGTGTCCGGGCTGATCCAGCAGGTCGAAGTGAAGGACAACCAGTTGGTGAAACGCGGTCAGGTGCTGTTCAGCATCGACCAGGACCGTTTCAAACTGGCGTTGCGCCAGGCCAAGGCGGCCGTCGCTGATCGCGAAGAAACCCTCGCCCAGGCGCAGCGTGAAGCCAAACGTAACCGCGGATTGGGCAATCTGGTGCCGGCCGAACAGCTGGAAGAAAGTCAGTCGAAAGTTGCCCGCGCACAATCGGCACTGGCCGAAGCACTGGTGACGGTGGACAGCGCCCAGCTCAATCTCGACCGCTCGGTGATCCGCAGCCCGGTGGACGGTTACGTCAACGACCGTGCGCCGCGCGCGCAGGAATTCGTCACCGCCGGGCGTCCGGTGTTGTCGGTGGTCGACAGCAATTCATTCCATATCGATGGCTATTTCGAAGAGACCAAACTCGACGGCATCCACATCGGTCAGTCGGTGGATATCCGCGTGATCGGCGACCGCGCTCGCCTGCGCGGGCATGTCGAAAGCATCGTCGCCGGCATCGAAGACCGTGACCGTTCGAGCGGCAGCAACCTGCTGCCCAACGTCAACCCGGCGTTCAGCTGGGTGCGTCTGGCGCAACGGATTCCGGTGCGTATCGCCTTCGACGACGTGCCGGATGACTTCCGCATGATCGCCGGGCGTACCGCCACCGTGTCGATCATCGACGATCAACCGCAGGAGCCCGCGAAATGAGCAGGGCCCTGATGATCGCCGGTTTGGGCGTGATGCTGTCGGCCTGCTCGATGGTCGGGCCGGACTATCACGTGCCCGAAGACGCGGCGATCCAGCGCAAGGATTTCCAGGGCGAACTGGCGGTGGCCGGCAAACCGGTGGTGTCGGCCCCGGTGCCGGCGGACTGGTGGCGGCTGTATCAGGATCCGCGTCTGGATCAACTGGTGCAGCAGGCCATGGCGTCCAACACCGATCTGCGGGTGGCGGCGGCGAACCTGTCACGGGCCCGTGCGCAGGTCGATGAAGCCGAGGCGGCCGGTGGCTGGAGCGGCGGCGTGAAGATGGGCGCGCAACGCTTGCAGGAGTCCGGCGAGGCATTCCTGCTGCCGGAGAAAGTGCCGGTGGCCAACATTGGGGATATTGGTATCAGCGCGTCTTACCAGTTCGACCTGTGGGGCACGTTGCAACGCGGGATCGAAGCGGCCAAAGCCAACGCCGACGCAACCCAGGCCGCTGCCGATACCGCACGCATCACCCTGGTCGCCGACGTGGTGCGGGCCTATACCCAGGTCTGCGCGGCCAACGAGGAGCGGGAAATCGCCCAGCATTCCCTCGACCTGCAATCCCAGAGCACCACTCTGATTCAGCGTCTGCGCGACGCCGGGCGTGGCGACGAAACCCAGGTCACCCGTTCGCAGACCCAGTTCAAATCCCTGCGCGCCGACATGCCGCGCTATGAGGCGGCGCGTCAGGCCGGGTTGTTCCGGCTGTCGATGTTGCTGGCCAAACCTGTCGATCAATTGCCGGCCGGCACCGCGTCCTGCGCCGAACTTCCGAAAATCGCTCAACTGGTGCCAGTCGGTGACGGCGCCGCGCTGCTCAAGCGCCGGCCGGACATCCGCCAGGCCGAGCGGCGTCTGGCGGCCGCGACGGCCGGAATCGGCATCGCCACCGGCGAGCTGTACCCGGACATCAGTTTCGGCGCGACGATCGGCACCGTCGGCATTCTGGATAACCTTGGCAAACCGTCCACCAATCGCTGGGGCTTCGGTCCGTCACTGAGCTGGAGCGTACCGACCAACGGCGCCCGGGCCCGGATCCGTGAAGCCGAAGCCACAACCCAGGGCGCACTGGCGCATTTCGACGGCGTGGTGCTCAACGCCATCCGCGAAACCCAGACCGGCCTGTCCCAGTACTCCGCGCTGCTGCAACGCCGCGATGCGCTGGCCGATGCCGAGCAGTCGGCGAAACTGGCGGCGGACCAGACGCACCGCTTCTTCCAGGCCGGCCGCGAGTCGTTCCTTGCCGACCTGCAGGCCACCCGCACCTACACCGACGTCACCGCGCAACTGGCCGCCGTCAATACCCAGGTTGCCATGAGCCAGATCGATTTGTTCCTCGCTTTGGGCGGCGGTTGGGAAAGCGGACGAACGCAAGCCTCGAGCGCCAGCAAACCCTGAGGCCGTTGCTATGCTTTGAAGTATTGAAAGGGCGCCCCGAACCAGGCGCCTTTTCAGTGCACATCGCTAGCGCAGGTCTAGGGGAAACCAATAATGAAAAACCCTTACGCTCTCGGCTTCTGGTGCGCCCTGGTAGCCCTGGTGCTGCTGTCGGCCACCTATTTCTACGGCATCATGCTGGCCCACCAGATCGACAAGGCAATGGTCTTCCTCGACAGCACCGTGGCGCTGATCGCGGTCATGGCCATCGTGGTCGTGGCGTCGGCCCTGGTGCAGAGCCAGCGCCTCAAGAAACGCCAGCTTGAGCAAAGCAAGACGCTGCTGCTGATCTGGGACACCAAAGTCGCGCTGCGCAAAGTCGAAACAGTCTTCGACCGCTACTTCTGGGGCAGCTACTGGCAACCGGGGCGGACCTTCGCCGAAGTCATGGGCGAACTCACCGGCACGCCGCTGGAAAAAAGCCTCGAAGCCCTGAAAAAACAATGCCTGGCCCTCGACCGGCAAGTCGCCGACGACGGCTGGCACTGGCTCAACAACGCCCGCGAACTGTCGGACGTCGCCACCGCCATGGCTCGCGAGCGTTATCAACTGGATTTCTGCGACCCGCGCAACGATGGGCCGGGCGGGGCGGTGATCGACCGGGATTTCGAAGTGCTGGTGTACACCTGGACCGCACGGCTGAAAAGCTTCGACCATCAGCTCGATGAGATCGAGGTGCAATATTCCTGATCCCGAAAAGATCGCCGAACCCGGCGATCTTTTTGTTTGTCCATGACTTGTCGACACTCTTTAACCTTTAAACGTTGGGCCGCGTCGCACTGCCAGTGCTAATCTCCACCGCTAAATTCAGCGGAGTCGCGCCACGGCCCGGTCACGGGTTCAGGGAAGACGACCACACTTTCAGCCACGGAAATCGATCAGGTCATTCATGAATAAATCAGCAGGCGTGCTTCTCGGAATTGTTGTGGCCATTGGCGCCATCAGCGTAGGAGGGGCCTGGTACACCGGCACCAAAATCGAAGGCGTGCTGAACAACGCCGTCGCCAACGCCAACAGCGAGTTGCAGACCGCCATGGCCGGCTCCAACGGCAGTGCGTCGCTGGAACTGGTATCGCTCGAGCGCAACACCTTCAGCAGCACCGCGCACTATCGCCTCAAGGGCGAGGGTGAAATGTTCGGCGAGGCGCCGGTCGAGTTGCTGTTCGTCGATCACATCGAACACGGCCCGCTGCCGTTCTCGCGTCTGGTGTCGCTGAAATGGCTGCCGGTCATGGCCACCAGTCACTACGAACTGGAAAAGACCCCGATCACCGAAAAATGGTTTGCCGCCACCAAGGGCGCCGCGCCGCTCAAAGGCGTGGTCAACATCGGTTACGACCAGTCCACCACCGGCAACCTCGAACTGCTGCCGCTGGAAGCCGCGCTGGATGACAAGTCGAGCCTGAAGTTTTCCGGTCTGAACATGGACATTTCCGCCAGCGCCCAGGCGCAGAAGGTCAAGGCCAACGGCTACATGGACAGCCTGCACCTGACCACGGTCGCCGAAGATCAGGCGCCGGTGCAGATCGAACTCAATGGCCTGACCCTGGCCAGCAACCTCGCCAAGAGTACCTACGGCTATTACACCGGCGAGAACACCCTGGAACTGACCAGCAGCAAGACCACCTTCGGCGTCAAACAGTCGGTGCTGGGCGTGAAGAACTTCGAGATGAAGAACCGCACCGAAGAGAACGGCAGCAACGCTTCCGGCCGAGCCGACTACAAGGTCGGTGAAGTGACCCTCAACGACAAGAAAATCGGTTCGGCCAACCTGGCCATGAGCCTGAAAAACCTCGACATTCCGTCGGCCATGTCGCTGATGCAGATCTACCAGACCAAGCTCCAGCCGTACGAGAAGGCCGCCGCTGAAGCCACCGCCGCCGGCCTGCCGGCTCCGGAGCTGAACCTGACCGAGGCCGAGTCCACCCAGGTCAAGGCCGACCTGCAGAAACTGCTGGCGGCCGGGCCGCAACTGGCGCTGGAAGACCTGTCGCTGAAAACCGCCAACGGCGAAAGCCGCGCGAGTCTGGTGCTCGATCTGGCCAAGCCACAGTCGATGGACCTGCCGCCGGATCAACTGGGCAAACAGCTGATCGCGCTGCTAGACGTGAATGTGCTGGTGTCCAAGCCGATGCTGGTCGATCTGCTCAGCGTGCAGGCGCAAATCGACGGTCAGACCGATGCCAAGGCCATCGTTGACCAGGCCAGCGCCGGCGCCGACATGTTCGCCGGCATGGCCGTCGGTACGCAGTTGGCGACGCTGGATGGCACCAACGTTGTCACCAAACTGCATTACGCCGCCAATCAGGTGGAATTCAACGGCCAGAAGATGACCGTCGAGCAGTTCGTCGGCTTCCTGATGAGCAAGTTCGGCAGTATCGAACAGCCTCAGTAAACGCCCCGCGCGACAACGAAACGCCCGGTCTCTGCACCCGCAGACGCCGGGCGTTTTGCTGTCTGGCGTCCGGGTTTGCGGCCGGTCGGGAAATCCATCGTCACGAATCTGAACAATTATTGTGTTCTGAATATTGGTCTACGCTTGCGTGCAAGACTGCTTGGATAAGCTTGGCTGAGCGTTTTTTGCTTGGCCTCCGTTACGAAATGGGCAAGGGGGGGCGTTGCTACCCGGCTGGCCATGTAAGGATGCTGACGAATGCCGCGTATTGATGTTCCCGTATTACATCGTGGTTTACGCCCTTTGTTTCGAGTAGCGCTGTGCAGCCAGTTGCTCTGGCCGGCGTTCGCGTTCGCCGATACGGCCTACGATCAAATGGTGCTCGATGCCCGTGCCGGGCATTACACGCCTGCGCTGACCGCTTTGCGTCAGGTGCCGCCGGCCCAGGCCACCACCGGTCAGGTCAGCGATCACCTGCAAATCGCTGGCTGGGCCGGGTTCGACGCCGAAGTGGTGCAGGTCTACGAGACTCAGGGTCTTGGCCGTGCACTGCCGGTTCAGGCGCTGACCGCCACCGCAAGGGCCTATCGCAATCTCAAACGCTGGGATCAGGCGATCCAGGTCTACAACAAGGCCCTGACGCTGGAGCCCGACAACGCCGACCTGCAACTGGGTCTGGCGCTGACCCAGGCCGATTCCGGCAAGCCTGACGAAGGGGTGATCCGCGCCCGTTCGCTGGTCGCCGCCAAACCCGATGATCCTTCCCGCCGACTGGCGCTGGGGTACGCCCTGAATCGCGCCGGCAAGCCATATGACGCGCTGTTCGAATACGACCAGGCCTTTATCCGCGCCGGCACTAAACCTGAGGTCGCTCGCGAATACGTGGTCGCCCTGCAAAAGGCGCGTCTGCCTGAGCCGGCACTGCGCCTGGCGAAGCAGCGTCCGGGGCTGATCGATCCTGTCACCTTGCGCCGTCTGGAAGGCGATCTGGCCGCCGAACGCGTGCGCCTTGCCGAACTGGCTACCCGCAGCGAAAAAGAACGCTACGTGATCGCCGACCGCGCCCTGGCCGACTACGACCAGTTGCTCGCCACCTGGACCCCGGACGCCACTGCCCACGACGACGTGACCCGCTGGCGCATCGACCGCATGGGCGCGCTCAAGGCCCGGGCGCGCACCGCCGAGGTCATCAGCGAATACCAGAAGCTGCAAGCCGAAGGCGTGAAGATTCCGACCTACGCCCTGCGCTGGGTGGCGGCGTCCTATCTGGATCAGCGGCAGCCGGAAATCTCCACCGATCTTTACCGTCAGGTGCTGGCGGCACCGGACGCCGATGTCGGCGACCGACTCGAAGACACCACGGCGCTGTATTACTCGCTGCTGGAAAGCGATCGCGCCGAAGAGGCGCGCAAGGTCGCCGAAGATCAGGCCAGGACACAGAAACCGCGCATCGAACTCAAGGGCCTGCCGATCGGCAACCCCAACGACGAATGGATGGATGCCCAGCAACTGGCGGCGCAGGCCGGCACCTACGGTTCCGACCTGCCTCACGGCGAAGAGCGTTTGCAGACCCTGGTGGATCAGGCGCCGGGCAACATCGGCTTGCGCCTGGCCCAGTCGGATTTGTACCTGGCCCGAAACTGGCCGCGCCGCGCGGAAAACCAGCTCAAGGAAACCGAGAGCATCGCGCCGCGCGACATGGGCCTGGAAATCGCGCAGGCCCGCACCGCTATGGATCTGCAGGAATGGCGGCAGATGGATGCGCTGACCGACGACGTGGTGGCGCGTTTCCCCGACAACCGTCAGGTCCAGCGTCTGGCCCGTGAGCGCGAAGTGCACGACATGTCCGAGCTGCGCGTCGAAGCCTACGGCGGCAAGGCCAACGGCGGCAACGGTGGCGATGCCGGCGCGGTCACCGGCAGCCGGGATTTCGGCATCCAGACCACCCTCTACAGCCCACCGATCGATGAAGACTGGCGAGTGTTCGCCGGGGCCGGATACGCCACTGGCGACTTCGCCGAAGGCACCGGCCACCACCGCTTCCAGCGCGTCGGTCTGGAGCGTCGCACCCGCGACATGACGCTTGAAGCCGAAGTGTCGAACCATTCCTATGGTTTCGGCGACAAGCAGGGCGCGCGCCTGGCGATTGCCCGCGACATCGACGATCACTGGCAATACGGCGGCAGCCTTGAATACCTGTCGGCCGAGACCCCGCTGCGGGCATTGAACAGCGACATCAAGGCCAACGGCGGCAGCGGTTTCATCCGCTGGCGTGCCAACGAGAGCCGCGAGTGGCGGCTGGCGGTCAGCCCGTCGCACTTCAGCGATGGCAACAACCGTGTGGAAGCCTTGCTGACCGGAAAAGAGGGTGTCTACAGCGCGCCGAACCTGCAAGTCGATGCGGGCCTGGAAGTGGGCACCAGCCACAACTCCAAGTCCGATGACGTGCCGTACTTCAACCCGAAGTCGGACTTCAGCGTCATGCCGTTGCTGAACGTCAATCACGTGCTGTACCACCGCTACGAAACGGTCTGGAGCCAGCAGTTCCAGGCCGGCGCGGGGACCTACAGCCAGCGTGATCACGGCACCGGCGGCATGGCATTGCTCGGTTACGGCCAGCGCTACGCCTGGAACGACGTGTTCGAGGTGGGCGGTTTGTTCAGCGTGATCAACCGGCCCTACGACGGTGACCGGGAAACCGATCTGCGTCTGCTCGTCGACCTCACTTTCCGCTTCTAGAAGAGTTTGAAGATGCCTTTGATTTCGCGTTTCATCCTTCTGCTGGGAGTGCTGCTGGTCAGCGCCTGCGCCCAGCAAGCCCCGGCCTTCGTGCCGCCGTCCGAGCGACCGCTGGCAGCCAATGAAAAGCCCTGGCCAAAAAACCACGTGCTGGGCATTGCCTATCACGACATCGAAGACCGTGACCCCGATCAGGCGGTGGTGGCGGTGCGCACCGAGCGCCTGCTCGAACAGCTCGCCTGGCTGCGGGAGAACAACTACAAACCGGTGACGGTCGACCAGATCATGGCCGCGCGCAAAGGCGGGCCGGAACTGCCGCCCAAGGCAATCCTGCTCAGCTTCGACGACGGTTACGCAAGCTTCTACACCCGTGTGTTGCCGGTGTTGCGCGCCTACAACTGGCATGCGCTGCTGGCGCCGGTCGGCACCTGGATCGATACACCGCTGAACCAACCGGTGGACTTTGCCGGCACGCCGCGTCCGCGCTCGGACTTCCTGACCTGGGCTCAGGTGCGGGAAATCTCCCAATCGGGCCTGGTGGAAATCGCCGCCCACACCGACGCCAGTCACAAAGGCATCCTCGCCAACCCGCAAGGCAACATGCAGCCGGCGGCCGCGACCCGACGCTACGATCCGGTGAGCAAACGCTACGAATCCGAAGCCGATTTCCAGGCGCGGATCCGCGCTGACGTGCAGGCCATTTCGGAAAAAATCCGCAAGAACACCGGTAAAAAACCGCGCATCTGGGTCTGGCCTTACGGGACGGCGGACGGCACGTCGCTGACCGTGGTCAGCGAAGAAGGCTATGAAATGGCCCTGACCCTCGATGACGGACTCGATGCCCTCGACAACCTGATGAGCGGGCCGCGTTTCCTGGTCGCCTCCGACCCTGACGGCGAGCACTTCGCCAACAGCGTGGTCGGTGTGCAATCGGACTTCACCATGCGCGTGGTCCACGTGGATCTGGACAACGTCTACGACCCGGATCCCGCGCAGCAGGAAATCAACCTCGGCAAACTGATCCAGCGCATGGCCGACATGGGCGCCAATACCGTGTTCCTGCAGGCCTTCGCCGATCCGAAGGGCGATGGCCTGGTGCATTCGCTGTACTTCCCAAACCGTCATCTGCCGATGCGCGCCGACCTGTTCGACCGCGTCGCCTGGCAACTGCGTACCCGGGCTCACGTGAAGGTCTTTGCGTGGATGCCGGTGCTGAGTTTCGAACTGGATTCGAAGCTGCCACGGGTGACGCGCTGGGATCCGAAGACCGGCACGACCGCTGTCGACCCGGATCAGTACAAGCGCCTGTCGCCGTTCGATCCCGAGGTGCGGCGGATCATCGGCGAGATCTACGAAGACGTGGCACGCCTGACTTCGGTCGACGGCATTCTCTATCACGACGACGCGGTGCTTTCGGACTTCGAAGACGCCGGCCCTCAGGCGCTGAAGGCCTATGCCGCCAACGGCCTGCCGAGCTCGATTGCCGCTCTGCGTGACGACCCGGCGGCGATGCAGCGCTGGACGCGCTTCAAGAGCCGTTACCTGATCGACTTCACCAACGAACTGACCGCCAAGGTGCGCGCGATTCGTGGCCCGCAAGTGCTCACCGCACGCAACATCTTCGCCGAGCCGGTGCTCAATCCGCACAGCGAAGCGTGGTTCGCGCAGAACCTCGACGACTTCCTCGTGAGCTACGACTGGACGGCGCCGATGGCCATGCCGCTCATGGAAAAACAGACCCAGGCGCAATCCGGCCCGTGGCTCGAAGAGCTGGTGGCGAAGATCAAACAGCGCCCCGGTGCGCTGGATCGCACGGTGTTCGAACTGCAGGCCCGGGACTGGACGAAAAAGGAACAGGCCGACATCGACGGCGCACAACTGGCCGACTGGATGAACCGGCTCAAGCGCCAGGGCGCCACCAGTTTCGGCTACTACCCGGACAACTTCCTCGAGAACCTGCCGGACCTGAAAACCGTTCGGCCCGCACTCTCCAACAAATGGAACCCATGACATGCTGGATAGACTGCTGGCCCTGCTTGTTCTGGCGATCGTCCTCGGTGTCCCGCTAGGGCTGATTTTTCTGGTCACCGGGCAATTCCTGATGGACTTCGTGTTCTTCTACCCGCTGTTCATGTCCGGGTTGTGGATTTCCGGTGGCCTGTATTTCTGGCTGCACTGGGAGCGGCACTGGCCCTGGAAGGACGACACCCTGCCGCCACCGCTGGAAGGCGAACCGCTGATTTCGATCCTGATCCCTTGCTACAACGAGGGCGACAACGCCGCCGACACCATCCATGCCGCGCTGGCCCAGCATTACCCGAACATCGAAGTCATCGCGATCAACGACGGCTCCAAGGACAATACGGCCGAAGTGCTCGACCGGCTGGCCAAGGAAGACCCGCGCCTGCGCGTGCTGCACCTGGCGGAAAACCAGGGCAAGGCCGTGGCCCTGCGCATGGGCGCCATCGCTGCGCGCAGCGAATATCTGGTGTGCATCGACGGTGATGCGCTGCTGGCGCCGAACACCGCCGCTTATCTCGTGGCGCCGATGCTCGACAACGCGCGACTGGGTGCGGTGACCGGCAACCCACGGATCCGCACGCGTTCGACGCTGGTCGGGCGGGTTCAGGTCGGCGAGTTCTCGTCGATCATCGGGCTGATCAAGCGCACCCAGCGGGTGTTCGGGCGGATCTTCACCGTGTCCGGTGTGATCGTCGCGTTCCGTCGCACCGCGCTGAACCGGGTCGGCTACTGGAGCCCGGACATGATCACCGAAGACATCGATATCAGCTGGAAGCTGCAACTGGACCACTGGAGCATCTTCTACGAGCCCCGTGCCCTGTGCTGGATCCTGATGCCGGAAACCCTGCGCGGTCTGTGGAAACAGCGCCTGCGCTGGGCCCAGGGCGGCGCCGAAGTGCTGTTCAAGAACATTCGCGGGATCTGGCAGTACCGTCATCGATATCTGTGGCCGCTGTTGTTCGAATACTGCCTGTCGACCGGTTGGGCGTTTACGTTCCTGCTGTCGGTGATCTTCTGGGGCGTCGGCAAGTTCGTGGTCATGCCTGAGGCGATTGCCGTCGATCACCTGATGCCGCCGGCGTTTACCGGGCTGCTGCTGGCGTTTGTCTGTCTGGTGCAGTTCGCGGTCAGCATCATCATTGACCGTCGTTATGAGCCGGGCCTGGGCAAGACCATGTTCTGGGTGGTGTGGTACCCGATCGCGTTCTGGTTCGTCAGCCTGCTGACCACGCTGGTCAGTTTCCCCAAAGTATTGTTCGGCCAACACCAGAAGCGTGCGCGCTGGGTCAGTCCCGACCGGGGTATCAAGCCGATCGGGGACGATGAAGAGGAGGTTATCAAATGAAAATCATCCGGACCCGCCAACGGCCGTTTCTGGTGGTGGTCGATGCGTTCTTCACGGTGCTGGCCTGGATCGGCCTGCTGTATTTGCTGGTGCGCGGCCTGTGGCCGCTGATTGAAACCCACGAAGGCGGGCCGCGCATCGACAACTCGGCGTTCGAAGCCCTCGGCACCTTGCAGATTTACCTTTGGGTGGCGCTGGTCAACGCTGTGATTCTGATCGGCTGGGCGCGCTATCAACAGCGCAAGAGCCGAAGCTTCGCCCAGCGCCGCCTGCCGTCCCCGGTGGTCGACGATGAGGGGCTGAGCCGCAGCTTCAAACTGAACGATGACCGCTTTCAGAAGTTGCGCGGGCCGGGCGTGATGACCATCCACAACGATCAGGACGGTGACGTCAGCCATGTGGTGCCACATCTTTGGCCAGTCCACCCGGAAGAGCTGCCGCCGCCGCTGGCGCCACTGGAGCATCCTCGGGTGATTTTTCTGCACGCCGAGGACGACGATAACCGCGAGCCATTGAACCGGATCACCTGACGGCGCGAATCAGTCGCCAGGCTTCATCCATCGGCAGCGGTTGCTTCATGCGTTCGGCCAGCAGCGCCATCGCTCGCTCCTCTTCGCAGGCGACCGCTGCCACCACGACGCCCTTGCTCCCGAACAGTCCGATAAACGGCGGTTGTTCGGGTTCGCCGATAAATTCGACCGCATCCCACGCCTCGGCGTGGCCGAGATAGTCGTAGTTGCGGCCGAAATGCCAGGTCCAGAAATACGGCACGTCGAGGTAGTGCTCGTCGCCACCGAGCAGGTTCGCGGCGGCGATCCGCGCGTGCTGCTGGGCCAGACGCCAGTGTTCGATTCGCTGTGGTTTGCCGTTCAACGGGAAGGTGGCGATATCGCCAATGGCCCACAGGTCGTCAGCCACGCGCAGACTGGCATCGACCAACAGGGATTGATCGTCCTCGCGCGGCAAGTCGCCGAAGGCTTCGGTGGCCGGGTGCACGCCGATTCCCGCCAATACCAGATCCGCCGACAGGCGCAGGCCATTGTCGAGCAACACCGCCTCGACCTTGCCGTCCCCGGTGATCTCCCTGGCTTGGTGATCGGTGATGAATTTCACGCCGTTTTCTTCATGCAGCGCGCGGATCGCCTTGCCGACGGCTTCACCGAATTGCGCCGCGAAGGGAGTCGCGTGGCGCGCCAGCACCGTCACCTCGAGCCCGTGCTGGCGCAGGGCCGAGGCGCATTCGAGCGCGATGAAGCTGTCACCGATGATCACCGCGCGCTGGCCGGGTTGGGCGGCGCTCATGATGGATTGCGCCTGGGCTTTGCAGCGCAGGACAAATACCTGAGGCAGGTCGGCGCCGGGCAGTTTCAGCGCGTTGGGCGTTGCGCCGGTGGCCAGCACCGCCGCGCTGTAATGCAGTGTGCGGCCATCGCTCAGGTGAAGGGTTTTGGTATCGGCATCGAGCCCGGTGACTTCGCCTGAAACCCGGTTGATGTGCTGTTCGCGGTAAAAATCGTCATCGCGCAGGGACGGGGTTTCCGGCGCCGGCATTTCCCCGGACAGCACGAATTTGCTCAACACCGTGCGGTCGTAGCCGGCGTCCGGCTCACGGTCGATCAGCACGATCCGCCCGCCGAAGCCTTTTTCCCGCAGGGCGGCGGCGCAGGCGGTTCCCCCGGCACCGGCGCCGACGATGACAAAGGTGCGCGGATCGTCCTGCGGCGGGATGTGCGGATCCGGCAGCGGCTGGTCATCGACCCACACCTCGTCGCCGCGCAGTTCCAGCGGATAGCGCTTGAGACTGTCCAGCGCCGGAGGCTCGCACAACGCGCCATCTTCGGCGCGAAAGGCTGCCTTGTGCCACGGGCAGATCAGTCGGCCATGGCACAACGCGCCTTCCGCCAGCGGCGCGCCGGCGTGCGGGCATTCCCCCTGAAAGGCGCGCAACTGGCCGGCGGCGCGCAGCAGGACAATCTTGCAGTCGCCGATCTGCACCTCCAGCCCACGGTCTTCAGGCACATCGGCGAAACGGGCGACACGGTGCAGGGTCATGGTCGTGCTCCTCACAGGCATTTCTCTTACGAGTTTGGGCTGCATTGCGAGGTTCAGCCATTTCCCACTGCCACGGCACGAACGGTACGGCTATAGTTTGCAGGCCGACGAAGGCCCAACTGCACAAGGTGCTCCCGGAATGACCCGATTGACCTCTCTCAACCCTTGGCTGGCGGCCGTTGCCATCGCCCTTTGCGTGCAGTTTCCGGCGCAGGCCCAGGAGCGTTTCACCCTCAGCATTCCCGGTGTGTCGGATAACCGTCTGTTCACCTCGGCGGCGGCCAGCGATGCGGCCGGTTGCGGCGGCAAGAACCAGTCGCCGGCCCTGAGCTGGAACGCCGGCCCGAGCGCAACCCTGAGCTACGCCATCGTCATGCACGACCCGGATGGCCAGAAAGGCGCAGGTGTCGATCACTGGATTCACTACGGCATCAAGGCCACGACCCGGCAGATTCCGGCCGGTGTCGGCGCCAAATCGGCCCTTGAAGGCGTCGGTGGCACCAACAGCAAAGGCACCACCAGCTACATCGGCCCATGCCCACCGGTTGGCGACAGCGCGCACCATTACATCATTCAGATCTACGCACTGGATCTGGCTCCGGACGCCTTGCCCGCCGGCCTGACCCGCGCCCAGTTGATGGAAAAAATCAAAGGCCACGTGCTGCGCAACAGCAGTGCGGTGCGGCGTTATCACCGCTGAAAAAAATTTCGGCGAGGTTAACCCGAACTAAAAGGGCTGCCCGTCTCAGGGGATGAATGGATCAATTCTTCCCCGAGGTCAGCCCCCATGTCCCTTCCTTCCACGCTTCTGCGCCCCCTAGCTGCCAGTATGTTGCTGGTGGTTGCCGGTTGCGGTGTTTCCTCCACTCCGGAAACCACCGTCGCGCCACCTCCGGCACAGACCGAACTGAAATCCTCCGTGCAGCCTGAAGCGGTCATGGCCGATAGCGCGATGGTCAAGCGCAGTGCATTGCCGGCACCGATCGCCCGTTTTGCACCGATGCCGGCCGGTGAAAGTTATCCACAAGGCTATCGCGACGAACAGCGCGAGCAGTACGCGAACCTGGCCGACAACCCGATCCACAGCGTCGCCGAAACCCCGGTCTCGACCTTCAGTGCCGACGTCGACACCGGCGCCTACGCCAATGTGCGGCTACTGCTCAATCAGGGTCGACTGCCGCCGGAAGGCGCGGTGCGGCTGGAAGAGATGGTCAATTACTTTCCCTACGACTACGCGCTGCCGAGCGATGGTTCGCCCTTCGGCGTGACTACCGAACTGGCCGCTTCACCGTGGAACCCGCACACCCGCTTGCTGCGTATCGGCATCAAGGCCTCCGACCGCGAGGTGGCGGAACTGGCCCCAGCGAACCTGGTGTTTCTGGTGGATGTCTCCGGCTCAATGGACCGCCCCGAAGGCTTGCCACGGGTCAAAAGCACCCTGAAGTTGCTCGTCGATCAATTGCGCGAACAGGATCGGGTATCGCTGGTGGTATATGCCGGCGAATCCAGAGTGGTTCTGGAGCCGACTTCCGGACGGGAAAAGGCGAAAATTCGCACTGCCATCGAGCAATTGACTGCCGGCGGCTCGACCGCTGGCGCTTCAGGCATCGAGTTGGCTTATCAGATGGCGCAGCAGGCGTTCATGCCCAAAGGCATCAACCGCATCCTGTTGGCCACCGACGGCGACTTCAACGTCGGCATCAGCGACTTCGACAGTCTGAAACAAATGGCTGTGGATAAACGCAAGACCGGGATTTCCCTGACCACTCTGGGTTTCGGTGTGGATAACTACAATGAACACCTGATGGAACAACTGGCGGATGCCGGTGACGGTAACTATGCCTACATCGACAACCTGCGCGAAGCGCGCAAGGTGTTGGTGGATCAACTCGGTTCGACCCTCGCCGTGGTGGCGAAAAACGTCAAATTACAGGTCGAGTTCAACCCGGCGCAGGTCAGCGAATACCGGCTGCTCGGCTACGAAAACCGCGCACTGAAGCCTGAGGATTTCAGCAATGACAAGGTCGATGCCGGTGAAATCGGTGCAGGCCATACGGTGACGGCGCTGTATGAAATTGTCCCGACAGGCGAGAAGGGCTGGCTGGAACCGCTGCGTTACGGAAAAACCGATGCAGTGGTTTCCGAGAAGAAAGGAGAATTGGCAATGTTGCGCGTGCGATATCAAACGCCTGAGGGTGGGAAAAGTCTGCTGATCGAGCGGCCGATTGCCAGTCAGGTGGCGCCGGCCAGTGAAGACCTGCGTTTTGCCGCCGCCGTCGCTGCGTTTTCCCAGCAACTCAAGGACGGTCGCTACACCGGCGATTTCAGCCTCAAGGACACTGAAGCCCTGGCCCGAGGTGCCCGTGGCGATGACCGTTTCGGCCTGCGCAACGAGTTCGTGCAACTGGTGGAGCTGGCGCAGAGCCTGCGTACGTCCACTGCCTCAAACGCAACGTCCACTGAGCGACGGATTGAATAGTGAGCCGCCTCAAAGGCTTCATCACACAGCTGTTTGCTTCCGCCGACAGCCTTGAGGCCAGCAGCGACGAATCGCTGCTGGCCCGTTATCGCGAGGGTGACGGCAAGGCGTTCGAGATCCTGTACGCCCGTCATCGCCAGAGTCTTTACCGGTTTCTGCTCGGTTTGAGCGGCAAACCGGAACTGGCCGACGAGGTGTTTCAGGAGACCTGGCTGAGCCTGATCCGCAGTGCGAGTCAGCCACAAGGCCGGGCGACCTTTCGTACGTGGTTGTTCCAGATTGCCCGCAATCGCCTGATCGATCACTGGCGCAAACACGGGGCCCGGCAACCGCTGCACGACAGTTACGACGAGCAAACCCACGCCGTCAGCGACGATGCCTCCGATCCCGAACAACTGCTCAATCTAAGCCGCGACAGCCAGCGCCTGGAAAGCGCCCTGCAAGCCTTGCCCGCCGACCAGCGCGAAGTGTTCCTGCTGCGCGCCCACGGCGACCTCGACCTGGCGCAAATCGCCAGCCTCACCGAAACACCGCTGGAAACCGTCAAGAGCCGCTTGCGCTACGCCCAGCAAAAACTGCGTCGGCTGCTGGCCGAGGAGGTACTGACATGACGGACGCCCGCCCGACACCCGAAGAGCAAGTGCTCAAGCACGTGCGCGAACAGCACAACGCCGAACCGCCGGCGCATCTCGACGCGCTGATCCTCGACGCCGCCCGCCGTGAAACCCCGGCACCGCGGCAAAGTCTGTGGCAACGCTGGCTCAAGGCCTGCCAGCAACCGCGCTACCAGGTGGCTTTTGCCAGTCTGGTCGGCGTCGCGCTGATGCTGTCGCTGGTGCATCGCGCGCCGGAACCCGTGGCTCAATACGATTTTGCCCCCGCTGCCAAACCGGCTGCGCCTGTGGTCCGCCAGGAGGCCCGATCGCTGTCGGCGCCCGCCGGCGCGCTTTCCGCGCCTGCACCCGCGCCGATGGCGGAAATGGCTGCGCCGATGCAGAGCGAGTCGATCAGCGCCGACACAGCGGACGAAGCCAGGGTCAGCAAGCGCGCCGCCGCCCCGGTCAACGGTCTCGACGAGCAACTGCGCGAAGTCCTGCGCTTGCGCGAGTCCGGCCAGTCGCAAGCGGCCGACAGCCTGTTCAACAACCTGCACAAGCGCTACCCGAACGTGAATCTCGACCTGCGACTGGAAAAAATCCGCAAGAACTGACCGTATCAGCCATCCGCCATTTGGCATTGACCCGCAAAAACGCGCACTATCGGGTCATTGCCGATGCGCTGGAGGATGCCGTGGCCCAAAAAATCGACCGCATCGCCCAAATGCTCAACTGCCCGGTGAAGGGTGAGGAACTGCGGCGAGCAGTGACGGAGAGTCGCAAGGAGTTTCTTCTGGCCAAACAGGCCGAAGAGGATCTGGAGGAAGACGTTCTCGATGATGACTGGATCGAGGACGAAGAAGACGATGATGAATACGACGAGTTTGACTGGACGACGGAGTGAGTCGCCAGCCAGCAAACACAAAAAAGCCCCGGACCATCACAGTCCGGGGCTTTCTCGTTTAAATCAATGGCGCACCAGGCGGGATTCGAACCCACGACCCCTGCCTTCGGAGGGCAGTACTCTATCCAGCTGAGCTACTGGTGCAGCGGGCGACATCATACCTAGGTCGGCTCGGGGCGTCCATGCCGCGTTTTGGCGTGGATTGTCAGTGCGCGTGTCGGTTGAAAAGCACTGCATTCCTTAAAGCTGTAACGTCCTGCAAAAGGCTCGCTTGGCGCTTTGGAGTGGCTGTTCTATGGTTTCCCTGCGATCGGGGCTGTTGGTACGTTGATCTGAAATGTTCAGCAAAAGCGGCGTTTTTGTTCTTTTTTTCGAACGCCCTATTGTCCTTCAACCCCTTTGAACCTAGGATTCGTTTGAGATTTCAAACGCTCCTGTTCCAGGTGCTGAGCCGCACGCGTTTTGAGTCGTGCGCTATTTATGTGCCAGCCCGGTAAATGATTTCCCTGACGGCAGCCTTGCGAGGCGCCTTTCTACAATCATAATTTTGCTCCGCGCCTTGCGCGGTGCTGTTAAGGAAAGCCGACATGCAGCTTAAAGACACCCAGTTGTTCCGCCAGCAAGCCTTCATCGATGGCGCATGGGTCGACGCGGACAACGGTCAGACGATCAAGGTCAACAACCCGGCCACCGGCGAGATTCTGGGCACCGTGCCGAAGATGGGCGCTGCCGAAACCCGCCGCGCCATCGAAGCCGCCGACAAGGCGCTGCCGGCCTGGCGTGCACTGACCGCCAAGGAGCGTGCAGGCAAACTGCGTCGCTGGTTCGAACTGATGATCGAGAACCAGGACGACCTCGCTCGCCTGATGACCCTCGAGCAGGGCAAACCACTGGCCGAAGCCAAGGGCGAAATCGTTTACGCCGCTTCGTTCATCGAGTGGTTCGCCGAAGAAGCCAAGCGCATCTACGGTGACGTGATTCCGGGCCACCAGCCGGACAAGCGCCTGATCGTGATCAAACAGCCGATCGGCGTGACCGCTGCCATCACCCCGTGGAACTTCCCGGCGGCGATGATCACCCGTAAAGCGGGTCCGGCCCTGGCCGCCGGGTGCACCATGGTGCTCAAGCCTGCTTCGCAAACTCCGTTCTCCGCATTCGCTTTGGCCGAACTGGCCCAGCGCGCCGGCATCCCTAAAGGCGTGTTCAGCGTGGTGTCCGGCAGCGCCGGCGACATCGGCAGCGAGCTGACCAGCAACCCGATCGTGCGCAAACTGTCCTTCACCGGCTCGACCGAAATCGGTCGTCAGCTGATGTCGGAATGCGCCAAGGACATCAAGAAAGTTTCCCTGGAACTGGGCGGCAACGCGCCGTTCATCGTGTTCGACGACGCGGACCTGGATAAGGCCGTCGAAGGCGCGATCATTTCCAAGTACCGCAACAACGGCCAGACCTGCGTCTGCGCCAACCGTCTGTACATTCAGGATTCGGTCTACGACGCGTTCGCCGAGAAGCTGAAAGTGGCAGTCGCCAAGCTGAAGATCGGCAACGGTCTGGAAGACGGCACCACCACTGGCCCGCTGATCGACGAGAAAGCCGTGGCCAAGGTGCAAGAGCATATCGCTGACGCGGTGAGCAAAGGCGCGACCGTTCTGGCCGGCGGCAAGCCGATGGAAGGCAACTTCTTTGAGCCGACCATCCTGACCAACGTGCCGAAAGACGCGGCGGTGGCCAAGGAAGAAACCTTCGGTCCGCTGGCGCCGCTGTTCCGCTTCAAAGACGAAGCCGACGTGATCGCGATGTCGAACGACACCGAGTTCGGTCTGGCCTCGTACTTCTACGCTCGCGACCTGGGCCGTGTGTTCCGTGTGGCGGAAGCCCTGGAGTACGGCATGGTCGGCGTCAACACCGGGCTGATCTCCAACGAAGTCGCCCCGTTCGGCGGCATCAAGGCCTCGGGCCTGGGCCGTGAAGGCTCCAAGTACGGCATCGAAGATTACCTGGAAATCAAATACCTCTGCCTGGGCATCTAAGCCTCGGTAGAAGATCGCTGTAAACGCAAAGGGCACGAGAGCGCTGTCCCTTTGCGTCGTTTCAAACCGGAATTTTCTCTGCGGCCGGGAACGCCGTGGCAGTCGATCATCGCATGCTGCCACCGCCGATTCCTCCCGCTTTATCCTTGAACCACGCCGCCCGATGAGCGGCGAATGAGGACTGTAATGAGCAAGACTAACGCTGAACTGATGGCCCGTCGTACCGCAGCTGTTCCACGTGGTGTTGGCCAGATTCACCCGATCTTCGCCGAGTCCGCGAAGAACGCGACCGTGACCGACGTTGAAGGTCGCGAGTTCATCGACTTCGCTGGCGGTATCGCTGTACTGAACACCGGCCACGTGCACCCGAAAATCATCGCCGCCGTGACCGAGCAGTTGAACAAGCTGACTCACACCTGCTTCCAGGTTCTGGCTTACGAGCCGTACGTTGAGCTGTGCGAGAAAATCAACGCTCGCGTACCGGGCGACTTCGCCAAGAAAACCCTGCTGGTGACCACCGGTTCCGAAGCCGTTGAAAACGCCGTGAAAATCGCCCGTGCCGCCACTGGCCGCGCTGGCGTGATCGCCTTCACCGGTGCTTACCACGGTCGCACCATGATGACCCTGGGCCTGACCGGTAAAGTCGTGCCTTACTCGGCCGGCATGGGCCTGATGCCAGGCGGCATCTTCCGCGCGTTGTATCCGAACGAACTGCACGGCGTGAGCATCGACGACTCGATCGCTTCCATCGAACGCATCTTCAAGAACGACGCCGAGCCGAAAGACATCGCCGCGATCATCATCGAGCCTGTGCAGGGTGAAGGTGGTTTCTACGTCGCACCGAAAGAATTCATGAAGCGTCTGCGCGCCCTGTGCGACCAGCACGGCATCCTGCTGATCGCTGACGAAGTGCAGACCGGCGCTGGCCGTACCGGCACGTTCTTCGCCATGGAACAGATGGGCGTTGCTGCCGACCTGACCACTTTCGCCAAATCCATCGCTGGCGGCTTCCCGCTGGCCGGTGTGTGCGGCAAGGCCGAATACATGGACGCCATCGCTCCAGGCGGCCTCGGCGGAACCTACGCCGGTAGCCCGATCGCATGCGCCGCGGCCCTGGCCGTGATGGAAGTGTTCGAAGAAGAAAAACTGCTGGACCGCTGCAAGGCTGTCGGCGAGCGTCTGGTCACTGGCCTGAAGGCTATCCAGGCCAAGTACCCGGTGATCGGTGAAGTCCGTGCCCTGGGCGCGATGATCGCAGTCGAGCTGTTCGAAAACGGCGACAGCCACAAGCCAAACCCGACTGCAGTCGCTGCTGTCGTGGCCAAGGCGCGTGACAAGGGTCTGATCCTGCTGTCCTGCGGCACCTACGGCAACGTTCTGCGCGTCCTGGTACCGCTGACCTCGCCGGACGAGCAACTGGACAAGGGCCTGGCGATCATCGAAGAGTGCTTCTCGGAGCTGTAATCCGTAGCACCGTGTGATCGGATCGACAAAAAACCCGCTTCGGCGGGTTTTTTCATGCCCGGAAAAACACTTGCGCGGTTTTCAGGTTGTACCGAAACGCCAGCATTGGCTAAGGTTCAAGCATTGCAAGGGAGGGCGAGCATGACGGCCGTCGAATTACCCGCTGTACCCCGAGTGTTGATTGCCGAGGCCGATCCGTGGTCGCGTGACCTGCTCAAACAAGTATTGCTGAACGTGCGCTGCGATGCGCGGCTGGACCTGTGCGCCGATGGTCAGCAGGCAATGACGCTGCTCAGCGAAGTCCCCTATGACCTGGCGATCGTCGACTGGGAGTTGCCCGGCGTCGATGGCTTGAGCGTGTTGCGCAGTGTCCGCCAGCGCAAACGCAATCCGCCGCTGCCGTTCATTCTGATGAGCAGCCGCAACGACAGCGCCAGCGTGCGCGAAGCCCTGCCGCTGGCACCGACGGCCTATCTAACCAAACCCCTGAACATGGAAAGCCTGACCGAGCGCTTACAGGGATTGCTGCTGAATGCCGGCGAAGAAGTGTTCTGTGAAGTACCGGCGCTGGCGCCGGGCATGACCCTCTCGGTATTCCTCGAACGTCGCCGCGAGCAGGCCGATGGCGCACCGCTGATGACCGACGTGCAAGTGGCGGTCAAACGCAGCCTCAACCCCAACGGGCTGGATCTGAAGCTGCTGGAAGAGGAAATCCGCACCGATCCGCAGATCACCGCCGTGTTGATTGCGGCGTCCAACAGCGCCGCCCAGCACCATGGCGCGCCAGTGCAGACCCTGGCGCAGGCGTTGCATCGCCTGGGCACCGGGCAAAGCATGAACCTGATTCTCGGTCTGGCACTCAAGCGCAGCGCCCGACTCAGCGACCCGTGCCTG
Organism: Pseudomonas gozinkensis; assembly: GCF_014863585.1. NCBI lineage: Bacteria > Pseudomonadati > Pseudomonadota > Gammaproteobacteria > Pseudomonadales > Pseudomonadaceae > Pseudomonas > Pseudomonas gozinkensis. The sequence continues at coordinate 245,455 of NZ_CP062253.1, forward strand.
GCGGATTACGCCGAGCGCTATTGGGGCCTGTCCCTGCACACCGCCGAATATGCGCGCACCCTGGCGCGCCTGCTCGATCTGGATCAGGAGCGCTGCTACTGCGCCGGGATGCTCCATCGCCTCGGCGATCTGGCGTTGCTGCGTTGTCTGCAGGAGTGGAAGCAGGCCGGCGGCGAGCTGGATGAAATGGAAGAAGTCGGCGATGCGCTGGCGGAATTCGGTGCGGCGTACGGCTCGGCGCTACGCACCCGGTGGCGCCTGCCGCTGGAGTTGCGCGAGCTGATTGCCTCGGTCTACCAGCTCGGTGGCGGGGTTTACTCCCGCGAGGCGCTGGTGATGAGCATGGCGGCGCAGATGGCGCGGCTGACCGAGCATGAAGGCGTCGAGGAACTGGCGAAGAGCCGCACGGCGCGGTTGCTCAAGATCGGATTGCCGGAGCTGATGCGGATGCGCAAATAACCGCGCGCACTACGAATCCCTGTGGGAGCGAGCTTGCTCGCGAAAGCGGTATGCCAGTCAGCGCTATGTTGACTGGCAAGACGCCTTCGCGAGCAAGCTCGCTCCCACAGTAGTCTTGTGTTGGGTTGAGGTCGGGAGTCAGGCGGAAATGATCCGGTTCTTGCCCTGCCGTTTTGCCTCGTACATCGCCGCGTCCGCGCGGGCGAACAGGGTGTCGAGGCTTTCGTCTTCCGGGGTGAGGCTGGTCAGGCCCTGGCTGACGGTGATGCCGAACGTCTGATCGGCGTGATTGAAGCTCAGCCGCTGGATTTCCCGTTGCAGCCGTTCGGCCACCTGCATCGCCATGTCCGGCGCACAGCCCGGAAAAACCGCAGCAAATTCCTCACCGCCAATCCGCCCGAACAGGTCTCCCCGGCGCAACGAGGCACGACCGCATTCGGCGATCCGTTGCAACACGTTGTCGCCTTCCGGGTGGCCGTAGGTGTCGTTGATCACCTTGAAGTCATCGATGTCCAGCAACAGGAACGCCAGTGGCGCCCCTTGCAGGCGGGCGTCTTCGAACTCGCGGTGGGCGCATTCGAAGAAGTGCCGGCGATTGCTGCTCTGGGTCAGCACATCGGTGGTGGCCAGGCGTTGCAGCTCGGTCTCCATCTGCTTCTTGTCGGTGATGTCTTCGGCGATACCGACGATGATCACCGGTTGCCCCGGTTCGTCCTGACGGTTGATGAAGCACTTGTCGCTGATCCAGCGCACCTGGCCGTCAGCGGCGATGATCCGGTATTCGCGGTCTTCCACGGCGCCTTTGTGCAGCACTTCGGCGAGGCTGCGTTCGGCGTATTCCAGATCGTCCGGGTAGATGCTGTCGCGCCACTGGTTGTAGTCCGCCAGCAAGAGGCCGGCCGAGCGGCCGAAGATCCGTTCATAAGCCGGGCTGACGTACAGCACCTCACGGGTTTCCCAGTTGAAGGCCCAAAGCACGGCGTTGACGCTGACCAGCAGCGAGCTGAACAGCTGCTCGCGTTCGCTCAGTCGGGCGACTTCGCCCTGGGCGTGCATCAATGCCATCAGGGTTTGCGCGGCTTCGGGCCACTGGGGAGGGGATGAGTCTTTTTGATTGTTGTTGACCATCGACACGAATCTCAAAAGGCGTGCCGGGAAGTCGACAACGGCCACGGGAAAACCCGCCGGGGGTGGCGAAGTGTCTTTGAGATAGGGGAACGGGGGTGAAGTTCCGAAGGGTGCGCCCTGGAATGGGGCGCACCGATCAACGGCATCAGGCGGCGGCAGGGCGCAGCGAGTAGGTTTTCAACTGGTCGGCGAATTCACGCAGGGACTGGATGCCACTGGCCTCGGCCTCGTGTACCCATTCCTTGATGGCGGCGAGCATGTCATGACCATTTGCGCTGGTCTTGACCCAGATCTGCTGCAGGGCCAGGCGTTTCTCGTAGATTACCTTCAGCGCCTGGCTGTGCTCGAGCATGTTCTGGATGCGCGCGTGGTGGCGATCTTCCAGCAGGCTGGTTTCCCGCGAAAGCAGGCGTTTGGCCCGGTGGAACTGGTGACGTACCGAATGATCGACCTTCGCCAGTTCCTGCTTGACCAGCGGCCCGATCACCAGCTTGCGGTACTGGGCCATGATCTGGAAGCGGTTGTTGAGGATCGCCATGGCGGTGTCCATGTCCAGGCTGCCCTTGCCTTCGACGCGGTGGGCAATCGGCGCGACCCGCTGGACCTTGGCCAGACGCAGGAAGCTGAAGACCTGGATCCAGGCCCAGCCCAGGTCAAACTCCCACTTCTTGACCGACAGCTTGGCCGAGTTGGGGTAGGTGTGATGGTTGTTGTGCAGTTCTTCGCCGCCGATCAGGATGCCCCATGGCACCAGATTGGTCGCCGCGTCGCGGCATTCGAAGTTGCGGTAGCCGACGGCATGGCCGAGACCGTTGACCACGCCGGCCGCCCAGACCGGAATCCACATCATCTGGATCGCCCAGATGGTGATGCCGATGGTGCCGAACAGCAGCAGGTCGACCACTGCCATGATCGCCACGCCCAGCAGCCGGTAGCGGCTGTAGAGGTTGCGCTCGATCCAGTCTTCGGGGCAGTTCTTGCCATAGATGCGCAGGGTTTCCGGGTTCTGCGCTTCTTCGCGATACAGCTCGGCGCCTTTGCGCAGGACGGTGGACAGACCCTTGACGACCGGACTGTGCGGATCATCTTCGGTTTCGCATTTGGCATGGTGTTTGCGGTGGATGGCGGTCCACTCGCGGGTGTTCTGCGCCGTGGTCAGCCACAGCCAGAAACGGAAGAAATGCTTAAGGCCGGCATTCAGCTCCAGAGAGCGATGGGCCGAGTAGCGGTGCAAGTAGACCGTGACGGCAACGATCGTCACGTGGGTCATCACCAGGGTGACGGCAACCAGTGACCAGGCCGACAAGCCAAGAAAACCTTCGTACCACATAGGCTATAGGGCCCTCGATAAAGAAAAAACAGCCGTTGCATTATCACCAAGCACACAGATAAAACCAGTCGCCCTTTCAGATAAGAGATGGCTGGATGTTTCTTGACCTATAATCCCGACATTTTTGTAGGGACATGGACGGCCGAATGTCTGCCACTTACCGCGATGCCTTGCGTGCAGCGCTGCTTTACCTGGTCCTTGCCGTTGTCTGGCTGCAAGGTACTGGTTATTTATTGAACAGTTTCTTCGATAACTCTGACGAACTGTTGCGCTGGCAACTGATCAACGGCTACGTGTTTGTTGCGCTCAGCGCCGGGTTGATCTTCCTGGCCCGGGCGCGGCTGTTCGAATGCCTGGGCATCGGTGCCCGCCTGCGTGAACGCCAGGCGGATCGCGAACGCCTGCGTCAGGCCGCTGCGGTATTCGATTGCACCCGTGAAGGCGTGCTGGTCACGGATCGGCAGGGGCTGATCGTGCACGTCAATCGTGCCTTCATGGAAATCACCGGTTATCAGCGCGAGGAAGTCATTGGCCAGCAGCCCAGCCTGTTCAAGTCCGGACACCATCCGCCGGGTTTTTATCAGGCGATGTTCGCCACGTTGCAGGCGCAGGACGAGTGGAGCGGTGAAATCTGGAATCGCCGCAAAAGCGGCGAGATCTACCCGCAGTGGCAGACGATCCGGGTGATCCGCGATGAGGACGGTCGGCTCAGCCACTACGTCGCGGTGTTTTCCGACATCAGCGCAATCAAGGATTCCGAGCACGAGCTCAAGCACCTGGCCCACCACGATCCGCTGACCGACCTGCCCAACCGCCTGCTGTTCAGCGACCGCGCCGAACAGGCGCTGGCATCGGCGCAGACCCACAAGCGCGGTTGTGCGCTGCTGATGATCGATCTGGACCATTTCAAACTGATCAACGACAGCCTCGGCCACAACATCGGTGACCGTTTGCTCAAGGCGGTCGCCGCGCGTTTGCAGGCGTTGTTCGGGCCGGGCATCACCCTGGCGCGGCTGGGCGGCGACGAGTTCGCGGTCCTGCTGGAAAGTTGTCCACAGCCGGCGCAGGCGGCGGCGCTGGCTCAGCGCATTCTCGATGCGCTCAAGGAGCCGTTCTGCCTCGATGGTCATGAACTGTTCATCAACGCCAGCCTCGGCATCAGCCTGTTTCCCAGCGATGCACTGAGCGCCGAACAACTGCTGCGCAACGCCGATGCGGCGCTGTTCAAGGCCAAGAGCAGCGGCCGCAATGGCTACGCGCTGTACACCGAAGAACTCACCGCCCATGCCCAGCAACGGGTCGAGATCGCCTTCGAATTGCGTCGCGCGCTGGAGCAGCAGGAGCTGCGGGTCTACTACCAACCGGTGCACGACCTGAAAACCAGCCGTCTGATCGGCGTCGAAGCGCTGGTGCGCTGGGAGCATCCGCAGCGGGGCCTGGTGTCGCCGGCGGAGTTCATCCCGATTGCCGAGCGCACCGGGCTGATCTCGGAAATCGACGCCTGGGTCATGCAGCAGGCCTGCCGGCAGATGTGCCAATGGCAGCAGGCCGGGGTGGTGTTGTCGTTCGTCGCGGTGAACGTGTCGTCACGCTTGTTCGCCCGTCGCGAGTTGTACGAGCAGGTTGCGCAGGTGCTGCACGAGACCGGCCTGGATCCGGCCTATCTGGAACTGGAAGTTACCGAAAGCGCGGTGATGGACGATCCGGAAGTCGCGCTGGAGCAGATGCATCGTCTGCGCGAGCTGGGCATTCGTCTGGCCATCGATGACTTCGGCACCGGTTATTCGTCGTTGCTGCGACTCAAGCGCCTGCCGGTGCAGAAGCTCAAGATCGATCAGGGATTCGTCGCCGGCCTGCCGTGGGACGAGGACGATGCGGCGATTGTCCGGGTGATCATCGCCCTGGCCCGCAGCATGGGCATGCAGGTGCACGCCGAGGGCATCGAGCAGGCGGAACAGGCGGCGTTCCTGCTGGGCCAGGCCTGTGATCTGGGGCAGGGCTACTGGTTTGGGCGGCCGGTCCCGGACGCGCAAATCGACTGGAATCGGGCGCCCTTGATTGGTTGAGGGCGGCGTATGGCGGGTTAGCCGACGGGCAAATTCGCCGCAAACCCTTGCTGCATCACATAATGTTTTCCAGTTATATAAACATTCTTAAATAGTCTTTTTAAGAATATCCAAAGCTCTCTTATATTGCTCCCACGCCGAACGCAGTGCCGCCCACTGCCAGGCATATCCCATACAAAGGAGCAGCACCATGAGCGCATCCCTGCGTAGCGTTGACGGTCAGGACGAAAGCACCATCTTGCGCGAAATCCAGAGCGCCCTGCGCGACCTGCGTTTCGGCGCGGTGGAAATCACTGTGCATAACGCCCAGGTGGTCCAGATCGAACGCAAAGAGAAATTCCGCTTGCAGCAACCGGGCAACAAACCGAGCTGAACCCAAAAAGATTCCAGCCTGCGCCCGCTCTTGCCGGGGATCAATGCAAGAGTGGGCGCAGGCGGTGATCTTTACAGGCAACCCGATTTTCGAAATCCATAAGAAAAAGCCACCACCAAGAATTCCAGGAGCTTTCACCATGTCGTCGATTCGCCGTTACGCTTTGGCCGCCCTGGCCAGTGCTGTGTTTGCCGGTTCCGCGGTTGCCAAGGATTACGAACTGCTCAACGTGTCGTATGACCCGACGCGTGAGCTGTATCAGGATTACAACGCCGAATTCGTGAAGTACTGGCAGGCAGAGCATGCCGGCGACACCGTGAAAATCCAGCAATCCCACGGCGGTTCGGGCAAGCAGGGCCGTGCGGTGATCGACGGTCTGCGCGCTGACGTGGTGACCCTGGCCCTGGCCGGTGACATCGACGAAATCGCCAAGCTCGGCAAGACCCTGCCGGCCGACTGGCAGAAGCGTCTGCCGGAAGCCAGCACGCCGTACACCTCGACCATCGTGTTCCTGGTGCGCAAGGGCAACCCGAAAGGCATCAAGGATTGGGGCGATCTGGTCAAGAACGACGTCTCGGTCATTACCCCGAACCCGAAAACCTCCGGCGGTGCGCGCTGGAACTTCCTCGCGGCATGGGCCTACGGCCTGAAAGCCAACGGCGGCAACGAAGCCAAAGCCAAGGAATACGTACAGACTCTGTTCAAGCACGTTCCGGTCCTGGACACCGGCGCCCGTGGCTCGACCATCACCTTCGTCAACAACGGTCAGGGTGACGTGCTGCTGGCCTGGGAAAACGAAGCCTTCCTGGCGCTGAAAGAAGACGGCGGCAAGGACAAGTTCGACATCGTCGTGCCTTCGCTGTCGATCCTCGCCGAACCACCGGTGGCCGTGGTCGACAAGAACGCCGAGAAGAAGGGCAACGAGCAGATCGCCGAAGCCTACCTCAAGCACTTGTACAGCCCGGCCGGTCAGGAAATCGCCGCGAAGAACTTCTACCGTCCGCGTGACAAGGACGTAGCGGCCAAGTACGCCCAGCAGTTCCCGAAACTGGAACTGGTGACCATCGACAAGGACTTCGGCGGCTGGAAAACCGCACAGCCGAAATTCTTCAACGACGGTGGCGTGTTCGACCAGATCTATCAGGCGCAGTAATCTGAAATAAGCTGCAACCGAGCTTTAGTGCCGGACACCCCATGTGGGAGCGAGCTTGCTCGCGAAGGCGGTGTGTCAGACAACGTAAGTGTTGAATGATGCTCCCTCTTCGCGAGCAAGCTCGCTCCCACATTAGTGCGTTCAGCGGAACGTTTTTTAACCAAGGACTTTTATGTCGCGTCGTATCTCCCCCGTCATACCCGGCTTCGGGCTGACGCTGGGCTACACCTTGGTGTACCTCAGCCTGATTGTGCTTATCCCGCTGGCGGCGATGTTCATCCACGCCTCACAGCTCACCTGGGATCAGTTCTGGACGATCATCTCCGCGCCCCGCGTGCTCGCCGCATTGAAGTTGAGCTTCGGCACCGCGCTGTGCGCCGCGATCATCAACGGCATCATCGGCACGTTGCTGGCCTGGGTGCTGGTGCGTTACACGTTCCCGGGGCGCAAGGTGATCGACGCGATGATCGATCTGCCGTTCGCCTTGCCGACCGCGGTCGCCGGTATTGCCCTGACGGCGCTGTACACCCCGACCGGGCTGGTCGGGCAGTTCGCCGCCGACCTCGGTTTCAAGATCGCCTACACCCCGCTCGGGATCACGCTGGCGCTGACCTTCGTGACCCTGCCGTTCGTGGTGCGCACGGTGCAGCCGGTGCTGGCGGACATTCCTCGTGAAGTTGAAGAAGCTGCGGCGTGCCTCGGTGCCAAACCGTTGCAGGTGTTCCGCCATATCCTGTTGCCGGCGCTGTTGCCGGCCTGGCTGACCGGTTTTGCCCTGGCGTTCGCCCGTGGCGTCGGCGAGTACGGCTCGGTGATTTTCATCGCCGGCAACATGCCGATGAAAACCGAGATCCTGCCGCTGCTGATCATGGTCAAGCTCGACCAATACGACTACACCGGCGCCACTTCCATCGGCGTGCTGATGCTGGTGGTTTCCTTCGTCCTGTTGCTGCTGATCAACTTGCTGCAGCGGCGCATCGAAACCCCATAAGGAGGCGCGAACCATGTCCCAATCGTCTATTGCGGCCGCTTCCTCGGCCAACGCCGCCCGCCGTGGCAGTGCCACTTCGCGGCGGATCCTGATCGGCCTCGGCTGGCTGATTTTCTTCCTGTTTCTGGTGCTGCCGCTGTTCATCGTGGTGTCGCAGGGATTAAAGAACGGTCTCGGCGCATTCTTCACCGCGATCTTTGAACCGGATGCCCTGTCGGCGCTGAAACTCACTGTGATCGCGGTGCTGATTTCGGTGCCGCTGAACCTGGTGTTCGGCGTCAGCGCCGCGTGGTGCGTGAGCAAATACTCGTTCCGTGGCAAGAGTATGCTGGTGACGCTGATCGACCTGCCATTCTCGGTGTCGCCGGTGATCGCGGGTCTGGTCTACGTGTTGATGTTCGGCGCCCAGGGCCTGTTCGGGCCGTGGCTGCAGGATCACGACATCCAGATCGTCTTCGCCCTGCCGGGCATCGTGCTGGCGACGATCTTCGTCACCGTGCCGTTCGTGGCCCGTGAGCTGATCCCGCTGATGCAGGAACAAGGCACTCAGGAAGAGGAAGCTGCGCGCCTGCTCGGCGCCAACGGCTGGCAGATGTTCTGGCACGTGACCGTCCCCAACATCAAATGGGGCCTGATCTATGGCGTGGTGCTGTGTACCGCGCGGGCCATGGGTGAGTTCGGTGCGGTGTCGGTGGTCTCCGGGCACATTCGCGGGGTGACCAACACCTTGCCGCTGCACGTCGAGATCCTCTACAACGAATACAACCACGTGGCCGCGTTCGCCGTGGCGAGCCTGCTGCTGATCCTGGCGCTCTTCATCCTGCTGCTCAAGCAGTGGAGCGAAAACCGTATCAACCGCCTGCGCGCCAGCGCCGCGGAGGAATAATTCATGTCGATCGAAGTGCGTAACGTCAGCAAGAATTTCAATGCGTTCAAGGCGCTGGACAACATCAGCCTGGACATCCACAGCGGTGAGCTGGTGGCATTGCTCGGCCCGTCTGGCTGCGGCAAGACCACCCTGCTGCGCATCATTGCCGGTCTGGAAACCCCGGATAACGGCAACATCGTGTTCCACGGCGAAGACGTGTCCGGCCACGACGTGCGGGATCGCAATGTCGGGTTCGTGTTCCAGCACTACGCCCTGTTTCGCCACATGACCGTGTTCGACAACGTCGCGTTCGGCCTGCGCATGAAACCGAAAAACCAACGCCCGACTGAAAGCCAGATCGCGACCAAGGTTCATGAGTTGCTGAACATGGTGCAACTGGACTGGCTGTCGGATCGTTATCCGGAGCAGTTGTCCGGTGGTCAGCGTCAGCGTATCGCCCTGGCTCGCGCCCTGGCGGTAGAGCCGAAAGTGCTGCTGCTCGACGAGCCGTTCGGCGCCCTCGACGCCAAGGTGCGTAAAGAACTGCGCCGCTGGCTGGCGCGCCTGCACGAAGACATCAACCTGACCTCGGTGTTCGTGACCCACGACCAGGAAGAGGCGATGGAAGTGGCCGACCGCATCGTGGTGATGAACAAAGGTGTGATCGAGCAGATTGGCTCACCGGGCGACGTTTACGAAAACCCGGCCAGCGATTTCGTCTATCACTTCCTCGGCGACTCGAACCGTCTGCATCTGGGCGATGACAACCACGTGCTGTTCCGCCCGCACGAAGTGTCGCTGTCGCGGCATGAGCTGGAGGATCACCACGCCGCTGAAGTCCGCGATATCCGGCCACTGGGTGCGACCACGCGGGTGACGTTGAAGGTTGAAGGCCAGACTGATCTGATCGAGGCGGAAGTGGTGAAAGACCACGACAGCCTGACCGGGTTGGCGAAGGGTGAGACGTTGTTCTTCAAGCCGAAGGTCTGGCAGAAAGTCGCCAACGTTTGATCTCGCTCGTTCCCACGCTCTGCGTGGGAACGCCGCTATGGACGCTCCGCGTCCACTGTGACGCGGAGCGTCACGGTATGCATTCCCACGCAGAGCGTGGGAACGAGCGAGCCGGGCTGTGGTTCAGACAGCCGCGCGATTCGGATTGACCCGCACCACACCCGCCCGCGCCTCGATCTGTTCTTTCAGCTCATGGCGCATCCCGAGCATGAACGCCAGTTCGGCCACCACAAACAGCGGCCCGACAATCAGTCCGCTCAAGTCATCGACGAACGCCGGTTTGCGCCCTTCATAGTGGTGCCCGACAAACTGGATCACCCAGCCGATCACGAACATCGCCAGACCGCTACTGAGCCAGACCATGGTGCTCTGCTGCGCCAATACATGTCCGGCCCAGACCGATAGCCCCATCAACACGCTCATCAAAACCCCCAGCTTCAGTTCCAGGCGCAGGTAAAACCACGCCGAAGCGAGGGCCGCGATCACCGCCGGGGAAATCCACAATCCGCCCACCGGCCATTCCGGCCGCGACAACAGCACGGCCACCGCCACCACAATCAGCGGAATCCCGATAAAGTGGCTGGCGATGTTGCGCGGGTCACGGTGGTAAGCGGCGTATTGACTCAAATGATCGACGAGGCTTTTCATTGTTGTTCCTCCTGTAGGGTGATCGAATCATGCCCTGGGTTCACGGCTCGCTCTGTCAGGCAGGCGACAATCTTTAGGAGAACGCATGGATAAGGTCTGGCGCGAACGCCTGCTGACCGGGCAATGGTTCAGTCATCTGCCTTCGTCCTTTCAGGATAGTCTGCTGGCGGCGGCCCGGGAGCGGCGGCTGGCGGCGGGGCAGCAACTGTTCCAGCGCGGCGATGCGCCGTGCGGGCTGTACGCGGTGCTCGACGGCGCGGTACGCATCGGCGCGGTCAGCGAGCAGGGCAAGGAAGCGTTGCTGAGCCTGGTGGAGGCGCCACACTGGTTCGGCGAAATCTGCCTGTTCGATGGCCAGCCCCGCACCCACGATGCTTACGCGGTCGGGCCTTGCACCTTGTTGAACATTCCCCAGGCCACGCTGCTGAAACTGCTCGACGAGCACCCCGTCTACTGGCGGCATCTGGCTTTGCTGATGAGCCACAAACTGCGCCTGACGTTCATCAACCTCGAACAGCTGAGCCTGCTGCCGGCCCCGGCCCGTCTGGCTCATCGTCTGCTGATGATCGCCGAAGGCTACGGCGAGCTCGATCCGCCACGCCGCGTGCTGCAACTGCCCCAGGAACAGTTGGCGTCGATGCTGTCGCTGTCGCGGCAGACCACCAACCAGATCCTCAAGGAGTTGCAGGGGCAGGGGATTATCGGTTTGAGTTATGGCGAGATCGAAATCCTCGACGCCGCGCGGTTGCGCGCGCTCGCCACACTTTAGTTTTCACCACTATCCCTGTGGGAGCGGGCTTGCCCGCGATTGGGGTCTGTCTGTTGTCCTCTACGTCGATTGACACGACGCCATCGCGGGCAAGCCCGCTCCCACAGGGGAATTGTATGTGGCTTACGAGCCGCGATAGGTCGAGAAGCCATACGGGCTGAGCAGCAATGGAATGTGATAGTGCTGATCCGTCTGCTGCACTTTAAAGATCACCGGGATCTCCGGGAAAAACGTCTCGTGTTTGGCCTTCTCGAAGTACTCGCCGGTCTTGAATACCACCCGATATTCACCTGCCTCGAACGGCTTGTTCGCCGGGAACAGCTCGGCGATCCGTCCCTGTTCATTGGTAGTGCCCTGCGCCAGCGGCAGCCAGTCCTGGCCGACATGACGTTCCAGCGTCACGTTGATGCCCGGAGACGGCAGGCCGTTTTCCAGATTGAGTACATGCACGCTCAGCGGGTTGCCGGCGGCCAGCGCCAGGCTCGAAAAAGCGCTCAGGCCGAGCGCGGCGAAAGTCATGCGCAGTGAGGTCATGATGATGCTCCTGGGTTCAAGTACGGTTGATGGACAGGCCGACGATTTCGGCAGCCTTGATTGCGCAGTTTTCGTCCTGCTCACCGCCACCGGAACCGGCAACGCCCATGGCGCCAACCAGCTCCTTGCCGGCGAACAACGGGATGCCGCCGCCGAGCAAAAGCAGCTCGTCGAGGGTGTTGAGGTTGGCGGTTTCCGGGTTGCTGCGGGCGCGCTCGGCGAACAACCGGGTCGGGGTTTTCGTCGACAGCGCGGTGTAGGCCTTGCGTTGGCTGGCGGCGGTGTTGTGGGGGCCGATACCGTCGCCGCGCAAGGTCACCAACAGGTTGCCGCCACGGTCGAGCACCGACACCGTGCCGGTGCAGTTTTTCAGTGCTGTGTCGGCCAGCAGCCGTGCGGTTTTCAGATCGAGATCGGCGTGAAGGGGCAGCTCAGGTGTGGCGAATGCGGCAGTGCCGAAGCTGATTGCCAGGCTGGCGATCCAGTATTTAGCGGTCATTGGCAGGCTCCAGAAGCGAAGGCCGCCACCTTATCCGCCGGTCCCCGTCGAAACCTCGTCAACCGGATTACAAGTTTGTAATGGGCAACGCGGCCGAAGGGGCCTAGCCTGTGCCTCTGATCAATCGAGGTGTGCCATGCGTTTGCTGGTCGTAGAAGATGAAGCCAAAACCGCGAATTTCCTCGCCAAAGGGCTGGGCGAGTCGGGTTTTGCCGTGGATGTGGCACTGAATGGCCTCGACGGGCGCTACTTCATCGAGCAGCAGGCATATGACCTGATCATCCTCGACGTGATGCTGCCGGGCCTCAACGGCTGGCAATTGCTGCAGCTGATCCGTCAGCGTGGCGCCACGCCGGTGCTATTCCTGACAGCGAAGGACGCTATCGAAGACCGCGTGCGTGGCCTCGAACTGGGGGCCGACGACTATTTGCTCAAGCCATTCGCCTTCGCCGAACTGCTGGCGCGGGTGCGCACGTTGTTGCGGCGTGGGCCGATGCGCGAAGCCGAGTCGTACAGCATCGCCGATCTGGAAATCGACGTGCTGCGCCGCCGGGTCAGCCGTGGAGGTCAGCGCATCGCCCTGACCAACAAGGAATTCGCCCTGCTGCATTTGCTCGCCAGCCGACAGGGTGAAGTGCTGTCGCGCACGCTGATCGCTTCGCAGGTGTGGAACCTGAATTTCGACAGCGACACCAACATGGTCGAAGTCGCGGTGCGTCGGCTGCGTTCGAAAGTCGACGATCCGTACATGCCCAAACTGATCCACACCGTGCGCGGGGTCGGCTATCAACTCGAAGCACCCGACGATGCGCGCTAGATCCATTGCCTGGCGCCTGGCCCTGGCGTTCGCGGCAGTCTGCGCGTTGGTGCTCAGCGCGATTGGCGTGTTCCTGTATCGCTCGCTGGCCTCGGAAATCGCCTGGCGCGACGACATGGCGTTGCTCGGTCGTCTGGAACAGGTGCGCGCGCTGCTCGCCGACAGCGACAGCCTCGACGCCTTGCAGGCCCGGCCACGGCTGTACCAGAACATGCTCGGCAACCTCGACAGTCTGCTGCTGGTGCAACGCGCGGACGGCTCGAGTGTGATCACGATCAACCCTCGCCAACGCGCACTGCCAACCGTGCAGGCCATCCCCCGGGAGCAACCTCCACAACGCCGTGATGTGCTGACCTGGCAGGCGGCGGACGGTGTCGAGCTAGCCCTGTTGTCAGGTCAGGCCCAAGGGCCGAACGGTGAAGCGCTGACCGTGATCGCCGGCAAGGTGCTGAGCGAGCGCGAGCAGATGCTCGGCAGCTATCGCCTGCGCTTGTATCTGGCCGTCGGCCTTGGTGCCGTACTCGCATTCACGCTGGGCCTGGTGCTGTTGCGCCGAGGCTTGCGGCCTCTGCGCAAGCTCAGTGAAGCGCTGCGCGGCATCGACTTGCGCAGCCTTGACCAACGCGTTCCCACCGTCGGCACGCCAGCGGAATTGCTGGAGCCGGTGCACGCGCTGAACGGCATGCTGGTGCGGCTGGACGACGGTTTCCAGCGTCTCTCACAGTTTTCCGCCGACCTCGCCCACGAAATCCGCACGCCCCTGCACACCTTGCTCGCCAGCAACGGCCAGGCACTGAATTACCCGCGCAGCAGCACCGAGTATCAGGAAGTGCTGGCGTCGAACATGGAAGAGTTCGAACGGCTCAAGCGCATGGCCGAGAATCTGATGTTTCTCGCTCGCGCCGAGCAGGCCGAGCGAGCGCTCGATCTGCGCATGCTCAAGCTGCAGGAAATCGGCGATGAGTTGTGCGACTACTTCGAGGCCTTGGCCGATGATCGGGGAATCCGTCTCGAAAACACGTTCAGCGGAGAATTGCTGGCGGACCAGCAACTGCTGCAACGCGCCTTGGGCAATCTGCTGGCCAACGCGGTACGCCATGCCCATGCCGGCTCGGTCATCAGCCTGTGCCGGCGCGATGAACCGGGCCTGTGCTGGCTGCAGGTGCACAACCTCGGCCCGGTCATCGCAGATGAGCATCTGGGCAAACTGTTCGATCGCTTCTACCGCGTCGACCCGTCCCGCGCCGAACCGGGAGATTCCGGCGGCCTGGGACTGGCGATCGTGCAGTCGATCATGCAATTGCATGGGGGGCGGGTGCGGGTCAGCAGTGGTGCAACGGGTACGGTTTTTGAGCTTGGATTTGCAGCGATCTGAATGGCCTCTTCGCGGGCAAGCCCGCTCCCACAGTAGTCGAGATGTGACACGGATTTTTGTGCGCCCCAATCCTTGTGGGAGCGGGCTTGCCCGCGAAGAGGCTGGTCGATTCAGTACAAATTCCAGGCCCGTCAGCGCAACTGATCCCGAAACTGCCCCGGCGTCATCCCCGTCCAGCGCTTGAACGCGCGACTGAAGCTGCTGGTGTCGGCAAATCCCAACAGATAACTGACCTCGCTCAGCGAGCATTGCGGATCGCGCAGGTGCAGCAGGGCGAGGTTCTCGCGGCTTTCATTCAGCAAGGTGTCGAAACGACAACCCTCGTCCGCCAGATGCCGTTGCAGGCTGCGCAGGCTCAGGTGCAGGGCCTGGGCGATGCGTTCGGCGCTGGGTTCGCCTTCGGGCAGTTGTTCTTCGATGGCGTCGCGTACCTTGCGCTCCCAGGTCAGCGGCTTGAGCTGGGCGAGGGTGCGTTTGAGCACCGCTTCGTTGTGCTCGGCCAGTTCCGGGTTGGCGTCGTCGAGGTGGCTGTCGAAGTCGGTGAGGGCGAATTCGATGCGGTCTTCTTCGGCGGAAAAATGCACCGGCGAGCGGAACACCTTGTGCCATTGATGCGCATCGGCCGGTTCCGGGCGGCGCAGGTACACCGCCAATGGTGCGTAGTCGCGGCCCAGGCGATTGCGGCAGGTGCGCACGTATATCGCGGCGAAGGCGTCGATGGCTTCGAAGGCCGGGGCCGGGTTGTCGGCCGGAATTTTCAGGCGAAACCGATAGCGGTCATCCATGCGAGTCAGTTCCAGTTCCAGCGCGTCGCTGACCACCTGGTGATAACGCACGATCCGCTCGAACACTTCCCGCAGGCTGCCGCTGGCCACCAACGCATAGCCCAATGCGTGAAACGTCGTAGGGCTGACGAACCGCGACACCCGCAAACCGATCGCCGGATCACCGCTGACCTGCACCGCGATTTCCCACAGGCGGGTGGTCGCGGACAGCGGATAGCGTGCGTTCGGGTCGTCCATCAGTTGCGGATCGAGCCCGGCCTGCTGGCACAGGGCAGTGCTGTCCAGCCCCAGCGCGTCGAGTTGCTTGCGCAGGGCACGGGTCCAGCTGGCGAGAGAAGTCGGTTCCTTCATGCTGATTGGCGCTTCCGGTCAACAGGTTGGCGTTCTCGGCTACCGCGTTCGGAATCCGCGCGGGGCAGGATACGAACATCAATAACCAGAGGATGGAAGCATGGACCGTACTTCTGCAAGTCCCCAGCGACACAATGCTGCCCAGCGATCAGCGCATATTCGCGAAGTGGTGCTGGAGAAGGGCGTCGAGCTGCGCGAGCGCTACCCGATACTCAAGCATCAGGATGCCCTCGGTGCGGGGATTCTGGCCTTTGCCCTGGCCGGGATGATCGGTTCGGCGGCGCTCTATATCACCGGGCACATGGCGTGGTGGGTGTGTCTGTTGCTCAACGCGTTTTTCGCTTCGCTGACCCATGAGCTCGAACACGACCTGATTCACAGCATGTATTTCCGCAAACAGCGAATGCCGCACAACCTGATGATGGGCCTGGTGTGGCTGGCGCGGCCGAGCACGATCAACCCGTGGATCCGCCGTCATTTGCACCTCAATCATCACAAGGTGTCCGGCACCGAAACCGACATGGAAGAACGGGCGATCACCAATGGCGAACCGTGGGGTTTTGCGCGGTTGCTGATGGTCGGCGACAACGTGATGTCGGCGTTCATCCGCATGCTGCGGGCCAAGACCTGGGCGCATAAATTCAGCATCATCAAACGTACCTTGAAGGTCTACGCACCGCTGGCGCTGGTGCATTGGGGCGCGTGGTATGTGTTTCTCGGGTTCCACGCGGCCAATGGCATCGCTTACTTGATGGGCTCGCCGATTGAATGGTCGGCGACCACGTTGTCGGTGATGCAAGTGATCGATATTGCCGCCGTGGTGATCATCGGCCCGAACGTGTTGCGCACCTTCTGCCTGCACTTCATCAGTTCGAACATGCATTACTACGGGGATGTGGAGCCGGGCAATGTGCTTCAGCAATGCCAGGTGTTGAACCCGTGGTGGCTGTGGCCGTTGCAGGCGTTTTGCTTCAACTTTGGCAGCAGTCACGGGATTCATCATTTTGTGGTGAAGGAGCCGTTTTACATTCGCCAGTTGACGGTGCCGGTGGCGCATAAGGTGATGCGGGAGATGGGGGTTCGGTTCAACGATTTCGGGACGTTCGGAAGAGCGAACCGGTTTGTTCGCAAGAATGAATTGGTGCAGGAAGAGGTGTGCACTGTCCGGGCTTGATGCGTGAGCTTGATGGCCTCTTCGCTGGCAAGCCAGCTCCCACAGGTTTCTGTGTCATTCAAAGGATTTGTGAACGACATTGAACCTTGTGGGAGCTGGCTTGCCAGCGATAGCGGTGGTTCTGGCAGTATCAATCCGGCTGAAACGGCGAGGCACTCAAAATCACGCCAGTCTCTTCCACATACTTTTGCCAGTGCTCGATCAAGGTGTTGAGCTTGTCCGGCTGACTCGAAGCCAGGTCATGAATCTCCCCCGGATCACTCCCCAGGTCATAAAGCTGCCAGGTCGCCGGCCCCACCGGCCCGGGGATCCACACTGCCTTCCACTGCCCCTGCCGAATCGCCCGGCGCCCGAACAATTCCCAACCGGTGACGGTGTGTTCGTCATGCACCTGCGCCGTCTCGCCGGACAAGAAACCCAGCCACGATTTACCACGCAACGGCGCCACCGGTTTGCCGTGCCATTGCTTGCCCGGATGGCGCACGCCGGCCAGATCGAGGATGGTCGGCGTGATGTCCATCACCGTGCCGAAACCATGGCTGATCTGCCCCTTCAGCGGCAGCTGCGGATAGTGCAGCAGCGCCGGAACGCGAATCCCGCCCTCGGTGGTGAACGCCTTGAACAGGCGTGACGGCGCGGTCGCCACCTGCGCCCAGTTCGGCCCGTACCAGACGTAGGAGTTGGCTCGGCCGATGTTGTCGAGGCTGTTGTCGTAATGCTGGCTCAGGTAGGTCACCAGCTCCGGGCCGAATTTCGGGAAGGCTTCCAGCAGCGCGCCTTCGGCACCGTTGTCGGACATGAACAGGATGAAGGTGTTGTCGAGCTGGCCCTGCTGGCGCAAGTAGTCGACGACGCGACCGATGTTCCAGTCCATGCGCTCGACCATCGCCGCGTAGACCTCCATCGCCCGGGCGGAAATCTGTTTCTGTTCATCGCTCAGCGCTTCCCATTGCGCGGTCAGCTGGACCAGCGGATGCGGCTCGACATCCGGCTCGATCAGCCCCAGCGATTTGAGTTTTTCCAGACGCTCGAGGCGCAGCACTTCCGGCCCAGCGTCGTAGCGGCCACGGTATTTTTCGACGATGTCGGCGGGCGCCTGCAACGGCCAGTGCGGCGCGGAAAACGGCAGGTACGCGAAGAACGGCCGGCTCTGGTCACGCTCCTTGAGGTACTGCAACAGCTTGTCGCCGAAGGCGTCTGAGGAATAGAAATCCTTGGGCAATTCGTCGATGAACGTGTCGTCCTCGATGTACAGCGCCGGGGTGGATTTCAGCAGGCCGGGTGTGTGTTCATCGTAGGTCGGTTCGAATCCGTAGTGGTTCGCCGCGCCGGGCAGCAGCGAGAACGAGCGCTCGAAACCACGGGCGTGGGGCGCCAGTTCGGCGGTCAGGCCCAGGTGCCATTTGCCGCTCATCAACGTCTGGTAACCGGCCTCGCGCAGCAACTCCGGCAGCGCGACGACACGGTCGTTGAGGTAACCCTCGTAACCCGGTTTGCCGATCAGCTCCGGGGTCAGGGTTTCGGCCATGGTGCCGATGCCGGCGATGTGGTGATCGGTGCCGGTGAGCAGCATCGAGCGGGTCGGCGAGCAGGTCGGCGCAGTATGGAAGTCGGTAAGGCGCAGGCCGTTGTTGGCCAGGGCATCGAGGTTCGGCGTGGCGATTTCGCCGCCGAAGGCACCGATGTCGGAGAAGCCGAGGTCATCGGCCAGAATCACCAGAAAGTTGGGACGTTGCGGCATCAACAAGCTCCTGTTCAGCAGGCAATGAACGACAACGGCAGATCGCGGATCTGCACCGGTGCGCTCGGTTGGTAATGGTCGTCACTGGTCAGTTCGTGCAGCAGTTCTTCGCGCAACTGATGGAAGTCGAAACTGCTGCGCTGGCGCGGATGGGGCAGGGCGATGTCCACCACCTGTTTGATCCGGCCGGGGCGCGGTTCCATCACCACCACGCGGTTGGCGAGGAAAATCGCTTCCTCGACGTCGTGGGTGACCAGAATCGTGGTGATCTTTGCCCGCTCGCGAATCGCCAGCAGTTCGTCCTGCATCTGCTGGCGGGTCAGTGCGTCGAGGGCGCCGAAGGGTTCGTCGAGTAATAGAATTCGCGGGCTCGCCACCAGTCCACGAGCAATCGCCACGCGCTGGGCCATGCCGCCGGACAGTTGATGCGGGTAGGCACGGGTGAAGTCCCGCAGGCCCACCAACTCGATGAAGTCATTGATGCGTTGCTGCTTTTCAGCGGCGCTCAGCGGCTCGTTGACCAGGCCCAGGCCGATGTTGTCGGCCACCGTCAGCCACGGGAACAAACGGTGTTCCTGAAACACGATGCCGCGCTCGCCGCCAATGCCATTGACGGCTTTGCCATCGACGCTGATCTGCCCGCGAAACTGCGTGTCGAGGCCCACCAGCAAGCGCAGCAGGGTGGACTTGCCGCAGCCGCTGGAGCCGACGATGGCGACGAATTCGCCTTCGGCGATATCGAGGTTGAATTCGCGAATCGCCTCCAGTTCGAAACCGTCGACGTCAAAGGATTTGCCTACGTGGTTGAAGCTGACAATCGGTGCGTTCATGCGTGTCTCCAGCGGGTCGCGCGGATTTCCAGGCGTTGGCCAATGAGGTTGAGCAGGGCGCCGGTGAGGCCGACCAGCAGCATCCCGGCCATGATCAGGTCCATGCGCAGCAGTTGTTGGGCGCCGATCATCTGGCTGCCGATGCCGCCATTGGACGGCATGAAATATTCGGCGCCGATGGTGCCGAGCCAGGCGTAGATCAGGCTCAGGCGCAGGCCGGCGAAAATCCCCGGCGCGGCGCCCGGCAACACCAGTCGGCGCAGGCGTTGGGCGAGGCTCAGGCGCAGCACCTGCGCGGCCTCGTTGAGCTGCGGTGAGAGGTTGGCGACGCTGCGTTGAGTCGCGACAAACAATGGAAAGAAAGCGGCGAGGGCGACGAACACCCACTTCGCCAGTTCGCCCAGACCGAACCACGCGGTCAGCAGCGGCACCCAGGCGAAAATCGCGATCTGGCGCAGGGCGGCAAGAGTCGGGCCGAGCACGCGTTCGCTGGTGCGCGACAGACCCAGGAGCAGGCCCAAAACGAGGCCGAGGCCACCACCAATCAACAAGCCGCCGAGTGTGCGTCCCAGGCTCAGGGCCATGCCCGAGATCAACGTGCCGTCGAGCAATCCGTTTTTCGTCGCCTCAAGCACTACCCACGGGCTGACCAGAATGTTGGCATCGATCCATTGCTGATCGACCGCCAGTTGCCACAACGCAAACAGCGCCAGTGGCAGCAGCCACGGCTGCACGCGCTGCCAGCCTTCATAGCGTGGGCCGCGACGAATTTCCGCCGTGGCCGGGTGCGGCCAGCGCACCAGTTTTTTGTCCAGCAGGCCGATGCCGCGATCCATCGCCACGCCGATCAGACCGATCACCACGATGCACACGAACACGATATCGAGCATGAACAGCTGCCGGGCCCAGACCATCAGGTAACCGATGCCTTCGCTGGAGGCCAGCAGCTCGACGGCAAGCAGCGAAGTCCAGCCAGCGGCCAGCGCCAGACGCACGCCCGCCATGAACGCCGGGAGGGCGGCAGGCAGCACCAGTCGGCGGATCAACAGGTGTGGCGGCAAACGTAAAACAGCGGCGGCTTCACGCAGTTTCGGTTGCGCATCGCGCACGCCGACCAGCGTGTGCAGGGTGACCGGCACCACGATGGCCTTGACCAGCACCACCAGTTTCAGCACTTCGCCGATGCCGAAAAACACCATGAACAACGGAATCCACGCCAGCGTCGGCACCTGGGCCAAGCCGGCGAAAGTCGGGAAGATCAGGCGTTCGAGACGACGGCTGAAGCCAAGTGCCGCACCGAGTACGGCACCGGCTGAAACGCCCGCCAGCAGGCCCCAGAACAACCGTTGCAGGCTGATCCACAAGTGACTCCACAACTCGCCCTGGGATAGCTCGATCGCGCTGTTCCACACCAGTGACGGCGCCGGCAGGATCTGTTCGCTCATCCATTGATTGCGCGCCGCCAGCCACCACAGGGCGAACAGTCCGAGCGGTAATATCCAGGGTAAAACGCGGTGGCTCAGGCTTGGCCAGGTGCGCCGGCTTTTCAACGGCGGTGCGGCCAGTGGCAGACTGAGCAGGGATTCACGGGCCATGGTGACCTCCGTTGTCGGGTTGGATCGAGTCAGAGGAATTAGCTAAAAACCAATAGTTATAAGTGAGTTGGAAAATAATCATTTTGGAGATAAGCAGCGCCATTTAAGGCCTCCAGCCCTTCGCGCATCCAATGCATTCGAAGAATATTTTCGATGCTCTCCATGCATACGGCCCTGCATGTCCCGACTTTGCTGACTTAGCGTGAAAAGCTATAAAAATGTGCTTTTTAAGTATTTAAGCGCTGATGCGGATTGCGCCTACTTTCGGCTCCTCAATGCCCGTCGTGATCAGGAGCCGCACCCATGAACCTTCCCTTCAAACGTGTCATCAGTCTGTTTGCCGCGCCGGCACTGGCGGGTCTGCTGGCGTTCAGCGTCCACGCCGACGAGCTCAAGGAAATCCGGATTGCCGTGCCTGATCTGAGCGCCGGCACCCAGCACAGTGGCGGCGGAATCGTGGACGTATTGCGCGATCAGCAGATCTTCGAAAAGGCCTTCGCCGATCAGGGCATCAAGATTCAGTGGAGCTTTTTCAAGGGCGCTGGACCTGTGATCAACGAGGCGTTCGCCAACGGCCAGGTGGACCTGGCCTATCTGGGGGATCTGGCGGCCATCATCGGCAAGTCCAACGGTCTGGATACGCGCCTGCTCAGCGCCAGCGCCCGGGGTGTGAAGCAATACCTGGGTGTGGTGCCGGGTTCGGGGATCAAGACGCTGCAGGATCTCAAAGGCAAGCGCGTGGCGATCTTCCGGGGCACCGCGACCCAGTTGTCGTTCGATGCGGCGCTGGCCAGCGTGGGCCTGAGCGAGAAGGACGTGAAAGTGATCAACCTCGATTTCAACGCAGCGGTTGCCGCGTTGGCGGCGAAGCAGATCGATGCGTCGTGGGGCAGCTCCGGTCTGACTGCCTTGCAGGCCAAGGGCCTGGCCGAACTGCCCCTGAACACCAAAGACCTCGGCGGCGCCGGCAGCGTGCAGTCGGTACTGGTGGGCACCGGCAACTTTGTCGACGGGCATCCGGAAGTCGTCGCGAAGCTGCTCAAGGCGCAGCAACAAGCAGTGCAGTGG
Source organism: Pseudomonas gozinkensis (assembly GCF_014863585.1). Taxonomy (NCBI): domain Bacteria; kingdom Pseudomonadati; phylum Pseudomonadota; class Gammaproteobacteria; order Pseudomonadales; family Pseudomonadaceae; genus Pseudomonas; species Pseudomonas gozinkensis. The sequence goes on from NZ_CP062253.1 coordinate 267,020, forward strand.
CTGACGCAGGACAGCAACAAGGACGCCTACGTGCAACTGGTCTCGGGGCTGGCGAGCTATCCGCCGGTCATCCTCACCCGGGATCTGAAGGATCAGAACCTGAGTGAAGTGTTCCCGTCGACACTGGATCCGCTGTTCCTCGAAAACCTGCAGGGCAAGGTGGATCTGGCGGCGCAGCAGAAGCTGATTCGCAAGCCGTTCAAGGTGAACGAGTGGGTGGCGCCCGAGCTGGCGGCTGCGAAGCTCTGAGTCATGCGGTCATTCCCGCGCAGAGCGTGGGAATGACCCTCAAACCGCGACGCTGATGGCCTGTTTATCCACCGCCACCAGCGTCTCGATCATCGCCCGCGCCGCCGGTGACAGCCGGAATCCCGTGCGGCTGACGATCCCGCACCGTGCATTCATGCTCTCCAGGTTCTGCGGCAGATTGCGCCAGTGCAGCAGCGCCAGCGAGCCCTGGGCGATGTCTTCGACAAACGCTTCCTCGGTGCCCACGCCAATCGCGTTGGATTGCAGCACCACTTTCACCAGTGCCGGAAAATGCTCGGTCTCGATGGTTGGGGAAAAATCGATCCGGCCGCTGAGGTTCGCCAGCAGTTTGCGAATGCCCGGCGGGATCAGCGTGGTCGCCAGCGGGTAGTCGAACATGTCGTTGGTCGACAGGCTTTCCTTGGCTAGCAGCGGATGCCCCGGCCGGCAGAAAAATACTCCGCGCTTGGGCGTCAGCGGCTGGGTCTGGAAGTTTGGGTCGGACTCGAAATGGCGGATGTCGGCGATGAAGAATTCGATCTCTTCGCGGCTCAGGGCGCGGCTGAGTTTTTCCCAGTTATCCACCTGAAAGCAGGTGCGCACTTTCGGGTGCGCATTGATGAATTGCGCCACCGCGTCCGGCACCAGTTTCACCGCCGGCGCCGGGCCACAACCGAAGTGCAGTTCGCCAGCGTCGAGCTTGGTCATTTGCGTCACTTCGGCGCTGAGCAATGCCGCGCCCTGTACCAGCGTCAGGGCGTGTTGCAGCACCACCTGGCCTTCGGGTGTGGGGCGCAGATCCTTGTTGCCGCGATCCACCAGCACGCAGCCGAACTCCTGCTCCAGCCCTTGAATGCTGCGGCTGAACGCCGGTTGAGTGATGCCCATGGCGTCGGCCGCGCGGACAAAACTGCGGTGTTCGTTGAGGGCGATGAAGTAGCGCAACTGGCGAAGATCCATATGCTTTTCCGGCATCCTAAAAATAGCTCGAAGGCATTTGCGACGAGGTTGCTTGAGGTTTTAAATGCAAGCTCTTATTCCGTCAACGAAGCATGCGAATATCTATTAGATGTAAATGGAATATAGATAGAGCGTTGTTTCGCTGCCGTCCAACCGCAAGCAGTCGATGAGGGTCTACCCATGAGCAATGCCGCACTCGCTGTAAAACCCGCTGTCCACGCGCTGGACATTCATCCGGTGGCCGGCCGTATCGGCGCCGAAATCCGTGGCGTGCACCTGTCCGGTGAGCTGGATGCCGCGACGGTTGAAGCCATTCAACAGGCGCTGATCCAGTACAAGGTCGTGTTCTTCCGCGAGCAGACCCAGCTCGACGATCAACGTCAGGAAGCCTTCGCGCATCTGCTCGGCGAGCCGGTGGCGCACCCGACCGTGCCGTCCCGCGAGGGCACCCGTTACCTGCTGGAGCTGGACGGCGCCGAAGGGCAGCGCGCCAACTCCTGGCACACCGACGTGACCTTCGTCGATGCCTACCCGAAAGCGTCCATCCTGCGCTCGGTGGTGGCTCCGGCGTTCGGCGGCGACACCCTCTGGGCGAACACCGCGACGGCGTACAACGAACTGCCGACCGAATTGCGTGAGCTGGCAGACAAACTGGTGGCCGTGCACAGCAACGAGTACGACTACGCCGCCGTGAAGCCGGACGTTTCGGCCGAGAAGCTTGAGCGCTATCGGAAGATCTTCACCTCGACCGTTTACGAGACCGAGCATCCGGTGGTTCGCGTACACCCGATCAGCGGCGAAAAGAGCTTGTTGCTCGGGCATTTCGTCAAGCGCATCAAGGGTTATTCCCAGGCTGATTCAGCGCACTTGTTTGGCTTGTTGCAAAGTCATGTGATCCGCCAGGAGAACGTCGTGCGCTGGCGCTGGAAGGCCGGGGATGTGGCGATCTGGGATAACCGTTCGACGCAGCATTATGCGATTGATGATTACGGCACTCAGGATCGGGTGGTGCGTCGGGTGACGCTGAAAGGGGAGGTGCCGGTCGGGGCTTCGGGGCAGCGTAGTCAGACCGTCAAAGGCGCTGAAATCGTTGGCGTCTGATCGGGCCTCATCGCGAGCAAGCTCGCTCCCACAAGTTTGCGGTGCACGCAAATTCTGTGGGAGCTGGCTTGCCAGCGATGCCTTTAATTACCAGACACCGATCTGAACGAGCTTCTCGGTCTCCGGCTCCCCATAGCGAAACCGCTGCCCACGCAAATCGATCTCCTGATGACTGATGGTCGTGCGCCGCTTCAACCCGCGCACCCACTCGAACAGATACCCCGCATGTTCCTCACGCACCGCTGCATACGCCGGATCTGCGCCCAGATCCTGCAGCTCCCGCGGATCATCCAACAGATCAAACAGCTGCGGCCTGAAGCCGTCGTACGCCAGGTATTTCCAGCGCTCGCTGCGCACCATGGTCATGCGGCAGCGGTCGATCGGCTGGCCCAGTCGCTCCCGCGCCGGGGCCTGAAAGGCGTAGTCGTATTCGCTGATCGCATAGCGGCGCCAGTCAGGGTTTTCACCGTGCAGCAGTGGAATCCACGAGCGGCCTTCCAGTCGATGCTCCGCGCCCGTCACGCCCAGCGCTTCGAGAAAGGTCGGCACGCCGTCAATGGTTTCCGCCAGGCGTTCATCGACCGTGCCCCGCGTGATATCCGCCGCCGCACGCGGGTCGCGCACGATCAATGGCACGCCCACCGCTTGCTCCAGCAAAAACTCCTTCTCACCCAGCCAGTGATCGCCCAGAAAGTCGCCGTGATCGCTGGTGAACACGATCAGCGTGTCCTCCCAGCGACCGTTGCTTTGCAGGAAATCGAACAGCCGCCCCAACTGATCATCAACCTGTTTGACCAGGCCCATGTACGTCGGGATCACGTTCAGTCGTACCGGATCTTTGGAGAAATTCAGGCTTTCCTCATGCTGGCAAAAGGCCTGATAGACGGGGTGGTCGCTTGGAGAGGCATTACGTACCGGCTCGAGAATCGATTTCGTACTGTACAAAGTGTGGTACGGCGCCGGTACGATGTAGGGCCAGTGGGGTTTGATATAGGACAGGTGTAAAAACCACGGTTTTTCACCTTGCTCACTGATGAAGTCGATGGCTCGATTTGTAGTGTAGACAGTCTCTGAATGTTGCTCGGGAATTCGCGCTGGCAAATGGGCATTGCGCATTTTCCAGCCGCTGAGGATTTCGCCGTGGTCACCTTCAGCCGCGTTGGCCCAGTCGTGCCAGGGGTTACGCCCTTCGAAACCTTGCTCGCGCAGGTAATGGGTGTAGGGCGCGGATTCGCGTTTGTCATCGAACAGCGGGTCGTCGGGGAAGATGCCGTCGTGACGGACGTACGGCTCGAAGCCGACTTCGTTGAGCACTTCGGCCTGGGCGCTTTCGGGGTTGATCGCCAGCCGCTGCAAGGCATCGACGTTGGCCGTGGCGTGGGTCTTGCCGACCAGCGCAGTACGAATGCCGTGGGGGCGCAGGTAATCGCCGATGGTCAGTTCTTCCAGCGGCAGCGGCACGGCGTTCCACGCCACTTGATGGCTGCTGACATAGCGTCCGGTGTAGGCCGACATCCGCGACGGCCCGCAGATCGTGCCCTGGGTGTAGGCGCGGCTGAAGCGCACGCCGGCGGCGGCCAGGCGATCGATGTTCGGGGTGTGCAGGTGCGGGTGGCCGTAGCAGGACAGGTAATCGCGGCGCAGCTGATCGCACATGATGTACAGCACGTTGCGCACGGGGTTTTGCGGGTTGGACATGGGGGGCACCAGTCAGAAAGACAGGCGAGGTTTTTCGCTTTCGGCGAGGGTGTTCGGCAAGTGCATTCGGGGAATGCTTGCCATGCATGAAATGCATCGGCGCCTGCACAGGCCTCTTCGCGAGCAAGCTCGCTCCCACAGTGGTTTGTTGGCGGATAGAGAATTTGTGATCGACATCGATCCTGTGGGAGCGAGCTTGCTCACGAAGAGGTCAAGTCAGACGGCGAGGTTCGCCAGTGAACACACCTCTTCTTCCACCGCATCGATCGCCTTGATCTGCTCGATCATCGCCTCGGCCAACGGCGACAGCCGATACCCGGCGCGGCTGACGATTCCGTAACGGGTGTAAAGCTCCTCCAGATCATCCGCCAACCCTTCGACCTTCAAGCACACCAACTCACCCCGTGCCTGATGCAGTGCATCCGAATAGGCACCGACGATGCCGATCGCGTCGGAGCGCAGCACCACGCCGAGCAGGCTCGCACTGTTTTCGCACTCCACGTTCGGGACGAAATCCGGCCGGCCACTGAGGTCGACGATGACCTTGCGCAGGTTCGGCGGGCGAATGCTGACGGCCAGTGGATAACTCATCAATTGCTCGGCGGTGACCCGATCCAATGCGGACAGCGGATGCCCGGAGCGGCAGCAGAAATGCCATTTGCGCGGTCGCAACCGGTGGGTCAAATAATCCGGATCTGCCTCGAAGTGCCGAGTGTCGGCGACGAAGAATTCGAACTCCTCGCTCAGCAGTCGCTTGCTCAGGCTTTGCCAGTCATCGACCTGGTAATGCACCCGCGCTTTCGGGTAGCGACCGATGAAGCTGCCAATCGCTCGCGGGATCAAACCTGCAGCCGGCGCCGGGCCACAACCGAAGCGTAATTCCCCCGCCTCCAGGCCGTTGAACTGGCTGATCTCGTTGGCCATCTGCTGCGCACCGCTGACCAGTCGCCGCGCGTGTTCAAGCAGCACCTGGCCCTGTTTGGTCGGCGGCAATTCCTTGCGCCCGCGATCCACCAACTGGCAACCGACGCTGTGTTCCAGCGCCTGAATGCTGCGGCTGAACGCCGACTGCGACAGGTTCACCGCCTGCGCGCCGGCGACGAAGCTGCGTTGTTCGGCGAGGGCGATGAAGTGTCTGAGCTGGCGCAAGTCGATATGCATTTTTCACATAAAAAATATCCGGGAAATGCATTGGATATGCATTAGGTCGACTCCTTATAAAGGCAATCTCTTATGCAGTAAATCTTTGTAAAAACATAAATAAATAACTTAAAAGAATATGCGGCATGGAAGATGTCTGCGTGTTTTTTGACCAGGAGCAGCCCCATGAGTCCGTTGAACCTCGCTTCACCGCCGCCGCCACGACGGCTCAAACGTCTGCCTCTGGCCCTGTTGCTGGCGGGGAGTGCCAGCTGGACCCACGGCTACGCCACTGAAACGCAAACCCCTGAGCCGGCCTCGACAGGCAAGACCGCAACCGCCACTTCGCAACTGGAAACCGTGACCGTCACCACTCGCCGTCGCGAAGAAAGTTCTCAGGATGTCCCGACGCCGATGAGTGTGGTCAGCGGCCAGACTCTGGAGACGCAGCGGGTCTATCGGATTCAGGATCTGCAGCAACTGGTGCCCAGCGTCAACGTCGCCTACATGCATGCGCGCCAGTCCAGCGTGTCGATCCGGGGCCTGGGCAACAACCCGGCCAGCGATGGCCTGGAAGGCAGCGTCGGCCTGTACATCGACAACGTTTATCTGGGGCGCCCGGGGATGGCGGTGTTCGACCTGATGGACATCGAGCAACTGGAAGTCCTGCGCGGGCCGCAGGGGACGTTGTTCGGCAAGAACACCACCGCCGGGGTGATCAACATCAGCACCCGCGCGCCGAGTTTCACCCCGGAGCGCAGCATCGAAACCTCGGTCGGCGAGGACGGTTACTTCCAGACCAAGGGCACGCTTTCGGGGCCGCTCAACGATCAACTGGCCGGGCGCATTTCCGCCTATCGCACCCGCAGCGATGGCGACATCAAAAACGAATTCAACGGCCATGACCTGAACGGCGGATCCCGCGACGGCTTCCGTGCGCAGTTGCTGTTCAAGCCCAACGAAAACTTCAATCTGCGCTGGATCGGTGATTACAACGAAGAGGATTCCAGCGCCGGCACCCGCGTGTTGTACAACACCGGGCCGACCATCAATGGCGTCAATCTCTACTCGGCCCGTGCTGCCGCTGCCGGCGCGACGCTGGTCAACGGCTCGCACCGCAAGGTCAATCTGGACAATGACCAGCACGTCACCGTGCATCAGGGCGGCACGTCGGTGGAGGCCAACTGGACCCTGCCGAGCGACTTCACCCTGACCTCGGTCAGCTCCTACCGCTTCTGGAATTTCACCCCGCGCAACGATGATGGCCTCAACGTGCCGGCGACCTACAACGCCGGGGTGTCGGTGGAGGACAAACAGTATTCCCAGGAATTTCGCCTCGCATCGCCCAAAGGCGAGTTCTTCGATTACGTCCTCGGTGCCTACTATTTCGGTTCGGATCTGGACAACAAATCCTTCGCCTATTACGGCCCGCAGGCAGATATCTGGAACGGCACACCACGGGGCGCGCTGGCCAACGTCAACAGCGTCGGCCGTGGCCATATCAAGACCGACAGTTTCGCGTTGTTCGCTCAAGGCACCTGGCACCTGACCCCGCGTCTGGATTTCACCGCCGGGGTGCGTGGCACCTATGAAGAAAAGAACGCCTGGGTCAATCGTGATGCGCCGGTCGGTGGCGCCGCTGTCACGGGTGCTGCAGCCACCGCGCGACGCGGCCGGACTGGCGCCTACGATTCCGGTGATCTGAATCAATACAGCTCCAGCCCGTCCGGATTGCTCAACCTGAGTTATCGCTTCACCGATGATCTGCTCGGCTACGCCACGCTGTCTCACGGCGAGAAATCCGGTGGGGTCAACCTTGTGGTCGGCTCGGCCCCGACCGCTGGGGCCGACTCGCTGCTGATCGGCACCGAGCGCGCCAACAACGCCGAACTCGGCTTCAAGAGCACGCTGTGGGATCGGCGTTTGCAGCTCAACGCCAACGTGTTCTGGACTCAGGTCAACGCGTACCAGACCAACGCCTACGACGACGTCAACCGTGTGCAATACCTGACCAACGCCGGTTCAGTGCGCTCGCGCGGGGTGGAATTCGAAAGCACCTTGATTCCGCTCCGCGGCCTGACGCTGAACTTCAACGGCTCGTACAACGACGTCAGCTATCTCTCCTACAAGGACGCGCCGTGCCCGCCCGAAGTCAGCCAGGCGCCGGGTGCCCCTGCCTCTTGCGACCTGAGCGGCCATCAGGTTGTAGGCGCCTCGAAATGGATCGGCAACGCCAACGGCAAATACGAATGGAATCTGGCCAACGGTCTGCAGCCTTACGTCACCGGCAGCTACGCGTTCCGCTCCAAAGCGGTGGGCACAGTCGAAGATTCCGACTACGGCCAGATCCCGAGTTACGCGGTGGTCAATCTCTCCACCGGCCTGCGCGGCGATTTCAATCAAGGTCAATGGGACGTCTCGCTGTGGTTGAAAAACGCCTTCGACAAAACCTATTACACGACCCTGTGGACCGGCGGCAACGGCGGCTATGAAGGCCTGCTCGGTACGCCGCGTACCCTCGGTGTCACCGGTCGCTACGACTTCTGAGGCCTTGCGCGGGACGTCACTGTACTGTCAGGCAAAGCTCGCTTTTGCACTTGGCGCTTTGTCCTTCGGAGATTACGAACAGGATTTTCGAATCCTTTCCGGTGGGCGTCAGGGTTACGACACCTTTCGAGTAATCCGAAGTCCAGGAATCTTTGGGTTGCACGAGATTTTTTGTTCCTCCCTGGAAGACATTGATCGGGGCGGCGGTTTTGTTATGAACCGATACCGAAAGGGCAAGCTGTGACCCCGAGCGGGGCGCGATCTCTTGAACAGGTACGACGTTGAGCTGGTCGTTGGTCTGCGCCGTGGTATCGGCCTGTACGACCTGCATGCAGGCCGGAACCATCAGAAGTAGAGAGCTGATCAGGCGTATGGCATTCATGGCGAATCTCCTTGAACAGATAGATAAACCCGGTACATCGGTTTTATTTATGAGACAAGGGCGAGGACCTGTCACCTGTCAAACTTGACAGGTATAGCGTTTTTACATGTAGTCCCCGATGGTTTGGTCATCGCGATCAACGTGCAAACAGGCCTGATGCAGTATTGGATATGCCATGAGCGGGGAGTAGATGAGCAACCGCTGTTAGATTAAATGCTATCAATGTTTGTCAGGTTCGAAATAAGTCATGAGCGATTTTATCAGTGCATATAGCAATTTCGTTGAAGAGTCGCGTGGACAATAAATGAATGTCCAACCATCCTGAGTGTCGTGAGTTTCCAGGAGGGAACTTGCTCTCATCGGAAGAAACTTATCCAACGATAAAGGAAATCTCGTTATGTCGAGCATTAATGGCAACTATGTAAACGCTAACGCTGGCGCCAAACTGACGATTACCGATGGCAACGACTCCAACGGCACCTTCAGCGGAAAGTTCAGCCAGAACGGCGTGAACTACGACATCGCGTACGGTCACTACCACTTCCAGAACAGCACCGGGCAGCCTACGATCATTACTTTCGCGGCTCTGAATGAAGGCACTGGCTATCAGTCCTGGACGCTGTTCTCGCCGGATCACAACTACTCGAAAGTTCGTGCGGTGGGTTCTCGCACCAACTTTGACGGTGATGTAGTCGGTCTGGCCGGGGAGTTTGTGAAGCAATAAGAAGTTTCGTAGATCGAAGGCCGATGCATTAAACATGCATCGGCCTTTTTGTTTGTATTTTAGAAAACTCGTCAATTATCACCTTGGTATTAGTTGTCACTGAATCCCGGGTCATCGATAACCCGATGCCTTGGATGAATACTTTTTATGCCGGGAAAGCATGTTGATTTCGACGAATCGCTGGACGCCTTGCGGGCCGTGGCTTTGGCGGAAATGACCGCTTCATATATTCCATAAACGTCTATTCATAACATGAAAAATTACTTTCGGAGATAAGCCTCCAGCCCCAATGATTGACCCATCGATCACGCCGTGGGGGATTCAACAAGCGGCGAATCGGCTACGCGAAAAAACGCAAAGAGACCGCAGGGAGTAAATCAATGGGCAATGTCCAGACCGCCGCCAGTGCACAGGAGGTGCTGTGGCGCCAGGCGCCGAGCGGCGAGTTGGTCGATCTCGGCCGGCCCCATCGTGTGCCGTTGGGGCAGCTGCGTTTGCAGCGCGCGCCCAAGGGCATTCTGAGCCGCCGCGAAACGATTCTGCTCGGTGTTCTGGCGCTGGTGGTGCATGGCGCGGTGATCTACTGGATCAACCAGCATCCGACACCGGCGCTGCCGATCGTGCCGCCGGAAATTCCACCGATGACCATCGAGTTTTCGCGCCCGGCACCCCCGGCGCCGCCTGTGGTTGTACCGCCGCCACCGGCACCTGTGGTCGAGCCACCGCCGCCAGTGGAAGACGAACTGGCAACCAAGCCACCACCGAAACCGAAGCCGACTCCCAAACCGAAACCGGTCGCCAAACCCGTACCGAAACCGGCGCCAAAAGTGGTCGAGCAACCACCGGCTCCGCCACAACCGGCCGCCCCGGTCGCCGCGCCAGCGCCACCTGCACCACCGGCACCTGCTCCGGTGACGCCGGCCTCGGCCAACGCGGCGTACCTGAAGAACCCGGCGCCTGAGTATCCATCGCTGGCCCAGCGTCGCGGTTGGGAAGGCACGGTGTTGCTGCGGGTACACGTACTGGCCAGCGGCAAACCGGGCGAGATCCAGATTCAGAAAAGCAGTGGCCGGCAACAGCTCGACGACGCGGCGCTGGACGCCGTGAAGCGCTGGAGCTTCGTGCCGGCCAAGCAGGGTGATGTCGCCCAGGACGGCTGGGTCAGCGTACCCATCGATTTCAAGATTCATTAATTGGTAATCAGCCGGCTTTATTCTCGCGGTGTGTCTGTAACCGTCATCGCGAGCAAGCTCGGCTCCCACACACGAGGGAACACATCATGACGTTACTGGCATCTCCACTGGAATCCATCGAAAGCGCGGTGATCTGGCTGCTGGTGGTCTTCTCCGTCGCCACTTGGGGCCTGGCATTGCTCAAGGCGCTGCAGTTCGGCCGGTTGAAGGCGCAGGACCGCAAATTTCACAAGCGCTTCTGGGCGGCGTCGAGTCTGGACTCCGCCGCCGAGTTGAGCGAAACCCAGCCCGGCGCGGCAGCGCGGGTGGCACAGGCCGGTTATGCGGCGATTCAGGTGGGCGAGGCGCCACAGGCCAATGACCTGAGCCAGGCGATCAACCATCAGGATCGTCTTGAGCGAGCCTTGCGCCAGCAGATCGTCCGCGAACGCCGTTCGCTGGAAACCGGTCTGGCGGTGGTCGCGAGTATTGGCAGCACCTCGCCGTTCATTGGTCTGTTCGGCACGGTGTGGGGAATCATGGAAGCGTTGAAAGGCATCAGCGCGGCAGGTTCGGCGAGCCTCGAAACGGTCGCGGGGCCCATCGGTGCAGCGCTGGTCGCCACCGGTGTGGGGATCGCGGTCGCGGTGCCGGCGGTGCTGGTTTACAACTACTTTTTGCGTCGTCTGAAACTGACGGCGGCGGACCTGGACGACTTTGCCCACGACTTCTACAGCCTGGCGCAAAAGAGCGCGTTCCGCGTGCTGATCCACCCGACCGCGCACAAGGCTGCGGCCCAGGGCAATGCAACAAAAGTGAAGGAGGCGTCCTGATATGGCCTTCTCCACGCAAGACAGCGACGAGGTGCTGAGCGAGATCAACGTGACGCCGCTGGTGGACGTGATGCTGGTGCTGCTGGTGGTGTTCATCGTCACCGCGCCGCTGCTGACCAACGCGATACCGATCAACCTGCCGAAGACCGAAGCGGTGGCGCCGGTCGAGCAGAAAGACCCGTTGGTGGTGAGCATCGACGGTGCGGGAAAACTGTTTATCAACAAGGACGAAATCCAGCCGGATCTGCTGGAGTTCAACCTCAAGTCAGCCAAGGCCAAGGACCCGGAAGTGCGCGTGCAATTGCAGGCCGACGACGGGGTGAATTACGGCGAAGTGGCGCGAGCCATGGCTTCGATTGAGCGGGCGGGCATCACCAAGCTGTCGGTGATCACTGCACGATAAGGGTTTCACGTTTTTCCGGGGCCGTCTCCTTGGCAGGGTGCGGCCCCTTTTTTTGCCCAATGCTTAATATTCCTTTAGGGTCTTAATAAATAGCTTCTTATTCCTTAACGAATATAAATCCCGTCCCTATACTCGTTCAGGAACAGACACGACGCAGGAGAGCTCCCCCATGCGCAACGAATCAATCCGTTATCTGATTGTGCCGGGCTGGCAAGGATCGCCAGAAGATCATTGGCAAACCCACTGGCAGAACAGCCTGCCCAACAGCGCGCGGGTGGAGCAGGCCGACTGGCTGACGCCGCGTCGTGAAGACTGGGTCGCGGCGCTGGCCGAGGCGATTGCCGCCGACAGCTCGCCGGTGATTCTCATCGCGCACAGTCTGGGCTGCATCACCGTGGCGCACTGGGCGGCCACCGCGCCACTGCAGCATTTGCGTCAGGTGCGCGGGGCGCTGCTGGTCGCACCGGCGGATGTCGAGCGTCCGGCGTGCGTGCCGGCACTGCGCAATTTCGCGCCGATCCCGACCGATCTGTTGCCGTTCCCGAGCCAGGTTGTCAGCTCCGATAACGACGCCGCCGTCAGTGCGCCGCGTGCGCTGGAACTGGCGCGCAACTGGGGTGCCGAGGCTGGGATTCTCGCGGGCGCAGGTCATATCAACGTGAAGTCCGGGCATCAACGCTGGGAGCAGGGATTCGCGTATCTGTATCGCCTGCAAAACCGCATGGAACACCACGCCCGGCGCCGTGCCTGACCACTTTTATTTTTTCAACGCCCCCGTCTCCCGGCGATTTGGGGCGGGAGTCTGCCATGAGTTTTGAAACCTTCGGCCAGCCGTTGCTGACCTTTCCCGATGCGGAAAAAAGTCCCCTGAGCATTCGTGCCAAGGCGCTGGTGTTCGTCGATCCACGCTCGCGCCAGTTGCGCGAAGAAATGGCCCAGCTCGCACCGCGCTCGATCTCGGTGTTGATTCGCGGCGAGACCGGCACCGGCAAGGAATTGCTCGCCCGTCATATTCACCGCGCCAGTGATCGCAGCGGCTTGTTTGTCTCGGTCAATTGCGGCGCGATCAGCCCGACCTACGCCGATGCCGAATTGTTCGGCTACGCCGCCGGCAGCTACAGCGGCTCGGCCAGCAGTCGCGCCGGCTGGTTCGGCTCGGCCAACGGCGGCACCTTGTACCTGGACGAGATCGGCGACCTGCCGCTGCCGATCCAGATCAAATTGCTTTCCGCCCTGGAGAACCACGAAGTCACCCGCGTCGGCGCTCATCAACCAAGCCCGGTGGACGTGCGCCTGGTCGCTGCGACCAGCATCGATCTGGCGCAAGCGGTGGCGGCGGGGAAATTCCACGAGCGGCTTTATCACTATCTCGGCGAGGGGCATCTGGAACTGCCGGCGTTGCGCGCGCGGGTCGGCGACATTCTGTCGTTGGCCGAGTACTTCCTCGGCATCTATAGCCAGCGCCTGGATCTGCCGGTGCCGCTGATCAGCGAAGCGGCGCAGCAGGTGCTGGAACAGCACAGCTGGCCGGGCAACACCCGGGAGCTGGAAAACGTCATTCATTTTGCGCTGCTGGTGAGCACCGGCGATGAAATCCTGCCGGAGCACCTGAACCTGCCCGAGGTGTCTGGGCCGCTGGTTCAGATCGAACGTCAGGTGGCGAGCATCAGCCTAAACGGCACCGTCGACGAACGTAAGGCATTGAAAGAATTGCTGTTGAGCCTGAGCGAGGCGTTGTAACCATTTTGTTCAACATGAACAAAATGGAATATGAAGCTGAATAAACGTTATTGTCCGGGAATAAAAAATCCCGGTATTGTCCGCTTCACGCCAGCAGTAGCACATCGCTGGCACACGTATTAATGCCGTCGTCGATGACGACCGATTTTCGATAAGGACACTGCATGAAAAAGGTTCTGTTGTTTACCGCATTGGCGGCTGCTCTGACTGCTTCCCTGGCCCAGGCCGGCGAGAAACTGGTTGTCGCGGCGACCCCGGTTCCGCACGCCGAGATCCTCGAGCTGATCAAACCGACCCTCGCCAAAGAAGGCGTGGATCTGGAAATCAAGGTCTTCACCGACTACGTACAGCCGAACGTGCAGGTTGGCGAGAAGCGTCTGGACGCCAACTACTTCCAGACCAAGCCTTACCTGGACAGCTTCAACGCCGGTAAATACAAGGACGACAAGGCCAAGTACCTGGTGACCGTGCAAGGCGTCCACGTTGAACCGTTCGGTGGCTACTCGAGCAAGTACAAGACCCTGGCCGAACTGCCGGACGGCGCCACCATCGCCATCCCGAACGAAGGCAGCAACAGCGGTCGTGCACTGATTCTGCTGCAGAAAGCCGGCCTGATCGAACTGAAAGATCCGAAGAACGCCCTGGCCACGCCAAAAGACATCGCCAAGAACCCGCACAACTTCAAGTTCAAGGAACTGGAGTCGGCCCTGCTGCCGCGTGTTCTGAAAGAAGTCGACCTGGACATGATCAACACCAACTACGCGCTGGAAGCCAAGTTGAACCCGACCAAGGACGCCCTGGTGATCGAAGGCGCGGATTCGCCTTACGTGAACTTCCTGGTCGCCCGTGAAGACAACAAGAACAGCGACGCCATCAAGAAACTGGCCGCTGCCCTGACCAGCCCTGAAGTCAAAGCGTTCATCGAGAAGAAGTACAACGGCGCGGTATTGCCGGCGTTCTGATCCGACGCAGCAACAACCCCCTTCAAGGTTGAAAAAACGCCGATGGCCAGTGATGGTCATCGGCGTTTTTGTGTGTGCCTCAGCGATGATCGTTCCCACGCTCTGCGTGGGAATGCCTCATCGGACGCTCTGCGTTCGGCTCTTGATGGGACGCGGAGCGTCCCGGTCTGCATTCCCACGCGGACGGTTCGACGCCTCGACGTGGGAGCGATCGAAGTGGGGGCTACGCAGCGCTGGTTTTCAACGCTCTGCGCAAGGCCACCAGCCATTTCACGAAATCCTGCGGGTCCGGTCGCTGCGGCACTTTTACGTCCATGTTCTCTTCCTTGTTATGGGGTTGGCCGGGGGAGTCTGGCCAAAAGCTGTTCGTCCTTGGAGGGCTTTTACGAAAAAAAGATCCGTCCTACAGCGAAAGGAAAAATAGCCTTCTTATTCTGTCGGAGCAAACCCGCAGGATAGTTTTTTGCGTGATATCAATATGCTTTAACGGTATTTAAATTCTTTTTCTTATGCCTTTAAAGTCGGTGCCTGCCGGACAGTTACCCGCTGTCCATGGACTGCACCACCGTCGCTTACCGAGCGGCGTCAGGATGTTTCATGACCTTCGATTACGCTTTTATCCTCAGCACCCTGCCGGCGTTTCTCAAGGCCGTGGGCGTGACGCTGCAGGTCGGTTTGATCGCCATCGGCACCTCGCTGCTGGTGGCATTGCTCAATGCGACGATTCTGGTGTTCCGCACGCCTTACCTGCAAAAACTGGTCGGGCTGTATGTGGAGCTGGCGCGCAACACGCCGCTGCTGATCCAGTTGTTCTTCGTCTATTTCGCGTTGCCGGCCCTTGGGATCAAGGTGTCCGGATTCACCGCCGCGATCATCACCATGACTTTCCTCGGCGGCGCCTACCTCACTGAAGTGCTGCGTGCCGGCGTCGATGCGGTGCCTCAGGCGCAGCTTGAATCGGGCCGCTCCATCGGCCTGTCCCATGGCCAGTTGCTGCGCTACGTGATCCTGCCGCAAGCGGGCATCCTCAGCCTGCCGTCGCTGTTCGCCAATTTCATTTTCCTGCTCAAGGAGACCACCGTGGTCTCGGCCGTGGCGGTGCCGGAAATTCTCTACACCACCAAGAGCTACATCGCGCTCTACTACAAAACCTACGAAATGCTCGCCGTGCTGACGCTGATCTGCGTGCTGTTGTTCTTGCCGCTGTCGCTGCTGTTGAGCCGTCTGGAAAGGAGGCTCCAGCATGGCCAGTTCGGGTCTTGAACTGCTCTGGGTGTCGTTGCCGCAATTGGCCAAAGGCGCCGGGCAAACCCTGTCGATCTCGTTCCTGAGCATCGCCATCAGCACCGTCGGCGGCGTGCTCTACGGCGTGCTGCGCACGCTCAATGTGAGGTGGCTGAACGCGCTGCTGCGAATCTATCTGGAGCTGTTCCGGGCAATCCCGGTGCTGGTCTGGTTGTACCTGCTGTTTTTCGGCCTGCCGATTTTCTTCGGCCTGAGCCTGCCGAGCTTCTGGTGCGCGGTGCTGGTGCTGTCGCTGTGGGGCGCCAGCGAGGTCGGCGAAGTGGCGCGTGGTGCGCTGCATTCGTTGCCGCGCGGGCAGCGTGAAGCGGGGCTGTCGATCGGTCTGAACGCGGTCCAGCTCTACGGCTACGTACTGCTGCCCCAGGCGCTGAAACGCATGACGCCACCGACCATCAACGTCTACACGCGGATCATCAAGACCAGTTCGCTGGCGGTGCTGATCGGCGTCGTCGATGTGATCAAGGTCGGTCAGCAAATCATCGAGCGCACCTACGAATCGATGCTGATCTATGGCGCGCTGTTCCTGTTTTTCTTTTTCATCTGCTACCCGCTGTCGGCCGCCTCGCGCGTGCTGGAGCGGCGCTGGACGCAAGCATGAGCGCATTGATCGAGTTTCAGGGTTTCAACAAATTCTTCGGCGAACAGCAGGTGCTCAAGGGCATCGACCTGCGAGTGAAATCCGGCGAAGTCATCGTCATCCTCGGCCCCAGCGGCTGCGGCAAAAGTACCCTGCTGCGTTGCCTGAACGGCCTGGAAACTGCCCACAGCGGCCATCTGAAATTCGCCGGTCGCGAATTGCTGGACAAGGCCACCGACTGGCGCGAAGTGCGTCAGCAGATCGGCATGGTGTTCCAGAGTTATCACCTGTTCCCGCACATGAGCGTGCTCGACAATTTGCTGCTCGGCCCGCTCAAGGTGCAGAAGCGTGAACGCCGCGAAGCACAGCAACAAGCCGAAGCGTTGCTTGAACGCGTGGGCCTGTCGGACAAGCGCGACGCCTTCCCGCGCCAGCTCTCCGGCGGCCAGCAGCAACGCATCGCCATCGTCCGCTCGTTGTGCATGAACCCGCGGGTCATGCTCTTCGACGAAGTCACCGCCGCCCTTGATCCGGAGATGGTCAAGGAGGTGCTGGAAGTGATTCAGGGCCTGGCCCGCGAAGGCATGACCCTGTTGATCGTCACCCACGAAATGGCCTTCGCCCGCGCGGTGGCCGACCGCATCGTGTTCATGGATGGCGGGCGCATCCTTGAACAGAACCCGCCCGAGCTTTTCTTTACGAACCCGCAAACCGCACGCGCGCAGCAGTTCCTGGAGAAGTTCTCCTACGTCGAAGCGCTGACTTCAACGACTTCGCCCACAACGACTCAAACCAAGGAACTGGAACTGCCATGAAAACTGCCAAAGCCCTATTCGCTTTACCGCTGATCAGCCTCGCGCTGCTGGCCGGCTGCAACAAGACCGAAGAACCGGCCAAGCCGAAGGTCGCCAGTGAAAGCACCGCGCCGGCCGGTTACCTGGACAAGATCAAGGCCCGCGACAAACTGATCGTCGGCGTGTTCACCGACAAGCCGCCGTTCGGTTTCGTCAACGAAGCGGGGCGTTACGTCGGCTTCGATACCGACATCGGCCGTCAATTCGCCAAGGATCTGCTGGGCGACGAAAACAAGGTCGAGTTCGTGGCCGTGGAACCGGCGAGCCGTATTCCGTTCCTGCAAAGCGACAAGGTCGACCTGATCCTCGCCAACATGACCGTGACTCCGGAGCGCAAGGAAGCGGTGGAATTCACCAACCCGAACCTCAAGGTCGCGGTGCAGGCGCTGGTGCCGCAGGGCAGCGAAGTGAAGAAACTGGATGACCTGGCGACCCGCACCACCATCGTCACCACCGGCACTACCGCCGATATCTGGCTGACCAAGAACCACCCGGACTGGAAACTGCTGAAGTTCGAGAAAAACTCCGAGTCCCTGCAAGCCCTGGCCAACGGCCGTGGCGATGCCTACGCGCAGGACAATCTGGTGCTGTTCAGCTGGGCCAAGCAGAACCCGGGCTACCGTGTGCTGGACGAAAAACTTGGCGCCGAAGCGCCGATTGCACCGGCGGTGAAGAAGGGCAACATCGAATTGCGCGATTGGGTGAACGTGGAGTTGGCCAAGCTGGGTGAAGAGAAATACCTGCTCAAGCTGTATGACCAATATGTGCGCAAAGAGCTGAGTGATGACACCAAGCCTGAGAGCGTGATTGTTGAAGGCGGGAAGTGGCAGGGTTAACTCCCTGACAGATGATCGTTCCCACGCTCCGCGTGGGAATGCAGCCCGTGACGCTCCGCGTCACTGGACGCGGAGCGTCCCCAGAGGCATTCCCACGCAGAGCGTGGGAACGATCAGATACGGTGTGGGAACGATCATGTGAGGCTAATCAGGCCAGTTCCACGCCGGCTCATCCAGAACCCTCTGCCCGACGATTCCCGTCTGGCCGAGGGTTTTTTCCAGCACGATGCAATTGCATTCCGGGTCTTCCTGCAACGCCGAAATCAATCGCCGGGCATGGGACACCACCCACACCTGACACTGCTCCGAAACCCGGATAATCAGACGCGCCAGCGCCGGCAGCAAATCCGGATGCAGGCTGGTTTCCGGTTCGTTCAGCACCATCAGCGATGGCGGGCGTGGCGTCAGCAGCGCGGCGACCAGCAGCAGATAGCGCAACGTGCCATCCGACAGTTCCGCCGCCGACAACGGCCGCAGCAATCCTTCCTGAAAAAACTCGATGGCAAAGCGTCCGCCCGCCAGCGGCGCGATGTTCAGACGTGCGCCGGGAAATGCATCGCTGATCGCCGCCTGCAGCGCCTCGGGATCGCCGATCTCGCGGATGGTCTGCAACGCGGCCGCCAGATCGCGCCCGTCGTGATGCAGCACCGGCGTGCGTGTGCCCAGTTGCGGCTGGCGCACCGGGGCGTCGGCGTCGCTGCGAAAGTGATCGTAGAAGCGCCAGCGGCGGATGAACTCACGCATCTGGAACACTTCCGGCGAGGTGCGCAGGCTGCCGACCTGATCGAACAGGCTGTCGAAGTTCGGCGTGTGCTGGGCCAGTACGTCCCAGCTGCGACCGTCGCGGGTACGGATCATCGGCCCGTCGCGATCCACCAGCAGACTGGCCGGACGATAAAGCGGCCCGGCCCAGATGCATTCCTTTTTGATTTCCGGGTCGAGGGAAAAGAACGAACGGCTCGGCTCCGGCAATCCCAGGGCAATCGAATAGCTGAAATCTTCCCCGGCAAAGCCCAGGCGCAGGCGTTTGACACCCTGGCGCACGGTGGACTGGATCGGTACTTCACCGTTGCGCATGCGTCGGCTGATGGTTTCCGGCCCGGCCCAGAAGGTCGAGTCGAGACCACCCTCCCGGGCCAGCGCATTGACTACGCCGCCCTGAGCGGTTTCCGCCAGCAGTCGCAGCGCCCGGTAAAGGTTGGACTTGCCGCTGCCGTTGGGGCCGGTGATCAGGTTCAGGCGGCCCAGCGGGATTACCAATTTATTGATCGAGCGGTAATTGGCCACCGCGAGGGTCTTGAGCATTGAATCCTCGTTGATCGTTCCCACGCTGTGCGTGGGAATGCATCTGCGTCAAAGGCAGACGCGGAGCGTCCATGGCGGCGTTACCACGCAGACGGTTCGACGCCTCGACGTGGGAACGATCGCAGGGAGTATAAGATTCGCGCACACAGACTCGGAACCCTGTTCTAAGCTCACAGTCGTATCGTCACTTGCACGTTCGTACACAGGAAGGAGTCTGCATGGCGAGTCCCGGATTGAAAACAGCGGTCATGCTGAGTCTGTTCGCTTTGTTGAGCGCGTGCGGCGAGAAAAAGGCCCCCGCCGAGTACCTGCCCAGGGTCTTCGTGCAGGAGGTGAACCCCGCCAATTACGCTGCCGCTGTGACCCTCACCGGCGATGTGCAGGCGCGTGTGCAGACCGAACTGTCGTTCCGGGTCGGCGGCAAGATCATCCAGCGCATGGTCGATGTCGGTGACCGCGTCTCGGCCAAACAAGTGCTGGCCAAACTCGATCCGAAGGATTTGCAGACCAGCGTCGATTCCGCCCAGGCCCAGGTGGTGGCCGAGCAGGCGCGGGTCAAACAGAGCGCCGCCGCGTTCGTCCGCCAGCAGAAACTGTTGCCCAAGGGCTACACCAGCCAGAGCGAATACGATTCCGCGCAGGCCGCACTGCGCAGCAGCCAGAGTGCCTTGAGCGCGGCCCAGGCGCAGTTGGCCAACGCCAAGGATCAATTGAGCTACACCTCGCTGATCGCCGATGCACCGGGCGTCATCACCGAACGTCAGGCCGAAGTCGGTCAGGTGGTTCAGGCCACGGCACCGATTTTCAGCCTGGCCCGGGACGGTGACCGCGACGCCGTGTTCAACGTTTACGAATCCCTGCTGGCCGAGCGGCCGGCGGAGCGCTCGATTGTTGTCAGCCTGCTCGACAACCCCGCCATCAAGACCACCGGCACCGTGCGTGAAATCACCCCGGCGGTGTCCGCGCAGTCCGGCACGGTGCAGGTCAAGGTCAGCCTCGACAGCCTGCCGCAGGGGATGCAACTGGGCTCGGTGGTGAGCGCCACGGCCAAGGGCACCGGCAAGTCGGCGGTTGAATTGCCGTGGTCGGCGCTGACCAAGAACATCAGCGATCCGGCGGTGTGGATGGTTGACGACAAAGGCGAAGCGCAGTTGCACAACGTCACCGTCAGCCGCTACCTGATCGGCAAAGTCATCATCAGCGAGGGCCTCAAGGGCGGGGAGAAAGTCATTGTCGCGGGAGGGCAGTTGCTGCATCCGGGGATGAAGGTCGAAATTGCCGAAAACACCTACAAGGATCTGCAACCGGGAGCACAGCCATGAAGCGTCTGGGGCTGTTATCCATTGGCGTGTTGCTGGCCGCCTGCTCGAAAAGCGAGCCACCGCCGGAACCGGTACGGCCGGTGTTGTCGGTCAAGGTCGAAGCAATGAGCGAGGAAAACCTCGGGCGTTTCGCCGGCAGCATTCAGGCGCGCTATGAAAGCAACACCGGTTTTCGTGTCGGCGGGCGCATTGCCAGCCGCAACGTCGATGTCGGTACCGAGGTGCAGAAGGGCACGCTGCTCGCCACCCTCGATCCGTCCGACCAGCAGAACCAGTTGCGTTCGGCCCAGGGCGACCTGGCCAGGGTTCAGGCCCAACTGATCAATGCCCAGGCCAATGCCCGCCGTCAGCAAGCGCTGTTTGATCGCGGCGTGGGTGCGCAGGCGCAACTGGACATTGCCATGACCGACCTGAAAACCACCCAGGCTTCGCTGGATCAGGCGCGGGCGGCAGTCAATCAAAGCAAGGATCAACTCGACTACACCGAGTTGCGCTCCGATCACAAAGCCGTGGTGACCGCGTGGAACGCCGAGGCCGGGCAAGTAGTGACGGCGGGCCAGCAAGTGGTGACCCTGGCGCAACCGGACATCAAGGAAGCGGTGATCGATCTGCCGGACACCCTGGTCGATGAGATCCCGTCCGACGTGGTGTTTCTGGTGGCCGGGCAGCTCGACCCGAGCATCAACACCACGGCCACCCTGCGCGAGATCGAACCGCAGGCACAAAGCGCAACGCGCACCCGACGCGCGCGGTTGACTCTGGCCAATACGCCTGACGGCTTCCGCCTTGGCACGGCGATCAGCGTCACCCTCAGCTCGGCGATCAAGCCGCGTATCGAATTGCCCGTCACAGCGTTGCAGGAGGTCGATGGCAAACCGCGAATCTGGGTCATCGACACCCAAAGCAAAACCGTCAACCCGCGCGACGTCAGCGTGATCAGCCGCACCGACAGCAGCGTGGTGCTCGCGGGGGGCGTGAAGAACGGCGAGCGTGTGGTCAGCGCCGGCGTCAACAGTCTCAAACCCGGACAATCCGTGAAACTTGACGAGGACAGTCAATGAAAGGCTCTTTCAATCTCTCCGAATGGGCCCTCAAGCATCAGTCTTTCGTCTGGTATCTGATGTTCGTCGGATTGCTCATGGGGGTGTTCTCCTACTTCAATCTGGGGCGCGAGGAAGACCCGTCGTTCACCATCAAGACCATGGTGATCCAGACCAAATGGCCGGGCGCGACCCAAGAGGAAACCCTCAAGCAGGTCACCGACCGCATCGAGAAAAAACTCGAAGAGCTCGACTCCCTCGATTACGTGAAAAGCTACACGCGCCCCGGCGAATCGACGGTGTACGTGTACCTGCGCGACACCACCAGCGCCAAGGACATTCCGGAAATCTGGTACCAGGTGCGCAAGAAGATCAACGACATTCGCGGACAGTTTCCGCAAGGCATTCAGGGGCCTGGATTCAACGACGAATTCGGTGACGTGTTCGGCTCGGTGTACGCCTTCACCGCCGACGGCCTGACCATGCGCCAGTTGCGCGACTACGTGGAGCAGGCGCGGGCCGAGATCCGCAATGTGCCGGGGCTGGGCAAGATCGAGATGATCGGTCAGCAGGACGAAGTGCTCTACCTGAACTTCTCGACCCGCAAACTCGCGGCGCTGGGCATCGATCAACGCCAGGTGGTGCAGAGCCTGCAATCGCAGAACGCCGTGACCCCGGCCGGTGTCATCGAGGCGGGGCCCGAGCGGATTTCGGTGCGGACTTCGGGGCAGTTCGCTTCGGAGAAAGACCTGGCCGAGGTCAATCTCAAGCTCAACGACCGCTTCTATCGCCTGGCCGATGTGGCCGATATCAGCCGTGGCTACGTCGACCCGGCCACACCGGAATTCCGTTTCGACGGCAAGCCGGCGATCGGTCTGGCGATTGCCATGCAGAAGGGCGGCAACGTCCAGGAGTTCGGCAAGGCCCTGCATAAACGCATCGATGAGCTGACGGCAGATCTGCCGGTCGGCGTGGGTGTGCACACGGTGTCCGATCAGGCGGTGGTGGTGGAGGAAGCCGTCGGCGGCTTCACCAGCGCGTTGTTCGAAGCGGTGGTGATCGTGCTGGTGGTCAGCTTCATCAGTCTCGGCGTGCGCGCCGGGCTGGTGGTGGCGTGCTCGATCCCGCTGGTGCTGGCGATGGTGTTCGTGTTCATGGAGTACAGCGGCATCACCATGCAGCGGATTTCCCTCGGCGCTCTGATCATTGCCCTCGGCCTGTTGGTGGACGATGCGATGATTACCGTGGAAATGATGGTCACGCGGCTGGAAATGGGCGAGAGCAAGGAGGAGGCGGCGACATTCGCCTACACCTCGACGGCGTTCCCGATGCTCACCGGTACGCTGGTGACGGTCGCCGGTTTCGTCCCCATCGGCCTCAACGCCAGTTCTGCCGGCGAGTACACCTACACGCTGTTCGCGGTGATTGCCGTGGCGATGATCGTGTCCTGGATCGTGGCGGTGTTCTTCGCACCGGTGATCGGCGTGCACATTCTCAGCACCAACGTGAAACCCCATGAGGCCGAGCCGGGGCGCGTTGGCCGCGCATTCAACGGCGGCTTGCTGTGGTGCATGCGCAATCGCTGGTGGGCCATCGGCATCACCGTGCTGTTGTTTGTGCTGGCGGTGTTCTGCATGCGCTTTGTGCAGAATCAGTTCTTCCCGTCCTCGGATCGACCGGAAATCCTCGTCGACCTCAACCTGCCGCAGAATGCCTCGATCGACGAGACCCGCAAGGCCGTCGACAAACTCGAGGCCACGCTCAAGGGCGACGCGGACATCGTGCGCTGGAGCACCTACATCGGCCAGGGTGCGATCCGTTTCTACCTGCCACTCGACCAGCAATTGCAGAACCCGTACTACGCGCAACTGGTGATCGTCAGCAAAGACTTCGAAGCCCGCGAGGCTTTGAGTCAGCGCCTGCGCGAACGGCTGCACAAGGACTTCGTCGGCATCGGCAGCTACGTGCAGGCGCTGGAAATGGGCCCGCCGGTGGGGCGTCCGATCCAGTACCGGATCAGCGGCAAGGACATCGATCAGGTGCGCAGGCACGCCATCGACCTGGCGACTGAGCTGGACAAGAACGAGCACATCGGCGAGATCATTTACGACTGGAACGAGCCGGGCAAGGTCCTGCGCATCGACATCGCCCAGGACAAGGCGCGCCAGCTCGGGCTGTCGTCCGAAGACGTGGCGAACCTGATGAACAGCATCGTCAGTGGCGCCCCGCTGACCCAGGTCAACGACGATATCTACCTGATCAACGTGGTCGGTCGCGCGGTGAGTTCGGAACGCGGTACGCCGGAAACCCTGCAGAACCTGCAGATCGTCACGCCCAACGGCACGTCGATTCCCTTGCTGGCCTTCGCCACGGTTCGTTACGAGCTGGAGCAGCCGCTGGTGTGGCGTCGTGACCGCCTGCCGACCATCACCATCAAGGCGTCGGTGCGTGACGAGATTCAGCCGACCGATCTGGTGAAAATCCTCAAGCCATCCATTGATGACTTCGCAGCCAAACTGCCAGTCGGCTACAAGGTCGCCACCGGCGGTACGGTCGAGGAGAGTGGCAAGGCGCAGGGGCCGATTGCCAAGGTGTTGCCGCTGATGCTGTTCCTGATGGCGACCTTCCTGATGATTCAGTTGCACAGCGTGCAGAAGCTGTTCCTGGTGGCCAGTGTCGCGCCACTGGGGCTGATCGGCGTGGTGCTGGCGCTGGTGCCGACCGGCACGCCGATGGGCTTCGTGGCGATCCTCGGGATTCTGGCGCTGATCGGCATCATCATCCGCAACTCGGTGATCCTCGTGACCCAGATCGACGAGTTCGAGCGCAAAGGCTACGCGCCGTGGGATGCGGTGGTGGAAGCGACGGAGCACCGGCGCCGGCCGATCCTGCTCACCGCAGCGGCGGCAAGCATGGGCATGATCCCGATCGCCCGGGAAGTGTTCTGGGGGCCGATGGCCTACGCGATGATCGGCGGGATCGTGATAGCGACCCTGCTGACGCTGCTGTTTCTACCGGCGCTGTACGTGGCCTGGTACAAGATTCGCGAGCCGAAGAAAGAGGCGCAGTAAGGCGAGCGCCTTGCGCTCATCGCCAACTACACGGCTTTGCGCCAGACACTCGCCAGCCAGGGCTGCTGCTCACGCGGCAGCCCTGCCGGCCGGTAGTAATGTTCCAGCTCGACAAACCCGGCAGCGGTCAACAATCCGCGCCAGGCTTGCAGATCGTGATACGAGCCATAACGCGGCCCGTTCCAGCCCTCACGGTTGTCCCCTCGCGGATTGGAGCTGAACAGCACGCCGCCCGGTTTCAATGTCCCGTGCAACTGCTTCAAGACCCGGGGCAATTCCTGCAACGGCACATGAAACAGCACCGCGTTGGCGAAGATCCCATCGAAGCGCTCTGCCGGCAGATCCAGCTTCAGAAAGTCCTGGCACCACACCTCGCAACCGCTGTCTTCCCGGGCCATCTGCGCGAATTTCTCCGCGCCGTCGAGACCGACGGCGACGTGCCCCTTCCGGGTGAACGTCTGCAGATCCCGCCCCGGCCCGCAGCCGAAATCGAGGATGGAGAACGGTACCTCGGCCTGAATGTGCCGCAACAGCGCATCGATGTTCTGGCTGACGTCGTGATCGCGGGTGCCTTCGCGAAAGTCTTCGGCTACGGAGTTGTAGTGGCCAAGGGTGGTGGCGGTGATCTGCTCAAGGTCGACAGGAGTCTGTTTCATGGTCGGGCTGCGATGGCAATCGGGTTATCGGAATATACGCGATGCGGGAGAGGCCAGTGGTACCAGGCATCGCCATCAGGTCTGTACGGATGTCCTAACTATTTACCGCACGGCGTGCTCGGGCAGCGGCTGAAATAGCGCCTGCGCGATAGACGGCTGTCGCGTTGTCTGTCCTTTTCAATCGGGAGGGACTTACTTGAAAACAGGATTTCCCATGGTCACAAGTCGCAAACCCTCCGTCGCTTCATCGCCCGTTCGCCCTGAGCCGGGCTCAACCCCGAGCCGCGTTCGGCCTGGCAGTCCACGCTTGATCGACGAGCCGGTATTGAAGGTTTCCCGGCTTGCGTCGCCAGTCGCCGACAGTCAGCCCCGACTCCCGACCATTGCCGATGCCGTCAGGATCAGCCCGTTGCCGCTCGCCGAAAGTGCTTCCATTCGTTCGGTACTGCTGTCGCTGAAACAATATCGACTGAGCCTTTCGGTCCGCCTGCCGGAGCCCGATGCCCAAGGCCTCAGGTCCTTCAAGGGTCGCCAGTTCGTCGATGTCGGTCCAGGCGAAATCGTGCAGGTTCAGCGAGATACGACCACGGGCGAATACCGGGCGATGCTGCCGTCCGAAGGGGTTGCGTCAGGACCGACGCTGGTACTTGATCGGCAGACGATGATCTGGAAGGCCGAGCAAGTATCGATCCTGTCCGACATCAATGGCGTCATCAACGATCGGGTGGATTCCAGCGCCGACAGCTTGAGGCATTCGGCCTCGCCAGATTCACCGGGCAGGTTCTATGAAGGTCGTGATGACCGGTTCGAGCGGCAGGTTTCTGAAACCGTGACCATTGTTGCGCGCGGTCTGGAACAGTTTTCCCCGCAGCATTCAGCCATTCTGCGCACGAAGTTGAGAGCGACGCAGCGGATATTCTCCGATGCCAAGGATGGCGTCACGGCGAACTATGTCGAGGCGGCAGGGATACTCGAGGGGTATTTCGGCCAGCATCATGAGCTCGTCAGCGAGCGGTTTACCGATTGCCTTTCACGGGGCGAGGCGCTGTCAAGGGAGTATCAGGGGCCGTGGGGGCTGGACAAGTTCGTGGCCGTCGAGTCTGACCCGGATCGCAGTGCCTGGATGTACCCGCTCGACTTCCATGGCCGTTTTTTCATCAGTCTGAACTGGCTCGACGCGGGGGACTATGCCTCCGTTCTGGGGCATGAAATGTTGCACACCAACAGGGTCAACCGGTTCGTCAGTGTCGGGCCCGGTGCGCTGGATTTCTTTTATCTGGATGCCCAATTGGGACACGCCCTGGATCGTCCCGTCCCTGTTTACGAGATCGCCGAGCAAGGTATTTCCGAAGTCATCATGCAGGGCGGTTTGACCGTGGCGTATCTGGAGGGCTTCACAAGTGACCATGACAGTTTCATCGCCGGGGTAGCACACCGTCTGGGGCGGTCGGACAAGCTGGACATTCAGATGGCTGTCGATCTGTTCAATGCCAACCCCTCCGTACGCTCTCAAATGGCTTCGAATAATGCCGACAGCATCATCTATGCGGCGAAAAGCCTGCAGACACTGCATATGGCGCGAACAGCCGACAGCCAACTGATGAGCCGTTTGCTGGTGAGCTGAACCCTGGCCCGGCGAGGCCCGAAAGCGGTCAGTTCCGCTTTCGGGCGAGGGCTCAGCGCTTGTTCAACCCCCGCGCCAGGCGATCGCCGCCCAGTTGAATCATCGCCACCAGCGCCACCAGCAGTACGATCACGGTCAGCATGATCTGGCTGTCGAAACGCTGATAGCCATAGCGATAAGCGATGTCGCCCAGACCGCCGGCGCCAATCGCCCCGGCCATGGCCGACGAGTTGATCATCGTCACCAGGGTGATGGTGAAACCGCCAACGATCCCCGGCAGCGCTTCGGGCAACAGCACATGCCAGACAATGTGCCAGCGCCGGCAGCCCATGGCCTGCGCGGCTTCGATCAGGCCGTAATCGACTTCACGCAGGCTCACCTCGGCAATCCGCGCAAAGAACGGCGTGGCCGCGATGGTCAGCGGCACGACGGCCGCCCACACGCCGTAGGTGGTGCCGACGATCAGCCGGGTGAACGGGATCAGCGCCACCATCAAAATCAGGAACGGGATCGAGCGAAACAGGTTCACGAACGCACCCAGCGCGCGATTGAGCACCGGCGCTTCGTAGATCCCGCCCTTGTCGCTGGTGACCAGAATCACCGCCATCGGAATCCCCGCCAGCAGTGCGATCAACGATGACACGCCGACCATCAGAAACGTGTCGATGAAACCCTGCAACAAGCGATCAAACCACATAACCCAGTACCTCCGTGCGTTGTGCCCATTGGCTGGCACGCTGACGCAATTGCTCGGCGTTCAGCTTCGAGCCTGCCACCGCCAGCAACAGTTGCCCGAGCGCGTGGCCCTGAATCCGTTCCACGCCGCCCTGAAGCAATTTCACCCGGCCACCGAGGGCGGCGAACAGTGCGGCCAGATCCGGTTCGTCCTGCTGGTTGCCGGTGAACTGCAAACGCAGCACCACGGCCGCGTCGGACGACGACGGTTGCGCCTGCAAACGGCTTTGCAACTCTTCGGGCAAAGCGTGCTGTAACGGTGCGAGCAAGGTCTGACTGACCTCGTGCTGCGGGTTGCCGAACACTTCCCAGACCGGGCCTTGCTCGACGATGCGGCCATGTTCCAGGACGACGACGCGGTCGCAGATTTCCCGGATCACGGCCATCTCGTGGGTGATCAGCACGATGGTCAGGCCCAGGCGTTTGTTGATCTCGCGCAGCAGGCCGAGGATCGACTGGGTGGTTTCCGGATCCAGTGCCGAGGTAGCTTCGTCGCAGAGCAGAATGTCCGGGTCGTGCACCAGCGCCCGGGCAATGCCGACACGCTGTTTCTGCCCGCCGGACAACTGCGCCGGATAGGCCTTGTGCTTGGCTTGCAGGCCCACCAGTTCCAGCAGGTCGCGAACCTTTTTCTCCCGTTGTTCCCTCGGGACGCCGGCGACTTTCAGCGGCAGCTCGACGTTCTGCCACACCGTTTTCGCCGACATCAGGTTGAAGTGCTGGAAGATCATGCCGATTCGCCGCCGCAGGGCGACGAGACGATCCTCGTCGTACTCGCCGATGTCCACCTGATCGATCAGCACCCGGCCCGAGGTCGGTTGTTCGAGGCGATTGATGGTCCGGATCAGCGACGACTTGCCGGCGCCGCTGCGACCGATGATGCCGAACACTTCACCGCGCTGGATCGCCAGGTCGATGCCTTGCAGGGCGGCGACCGGGCCTTGTTTGCCGTCGTAGGTTTTGCCGAGCCCGACGAAACGCACATGGGCGCGGTTCAGCTCGGGATGTAGCTCGGTGCGCTGTGCCAGCGCGGGTGGCTCTGGAAGATCCAGTCGCCGTTGAATGGCTGCCGTCATCCTCAGCTTTCCCAGCCGGCCTGGTACAGCTTGCCGTGGGCCTTATCCAGCGCGGCGCGTACGGCTGGCGAATGCTGGTAGATGTCGACGAACTTGATCAGGCGCGGGTCGGTTTTGCTCTTCGGCTGGATCACGAACTGAATCACGTATTCCTTGTGATCGAGGCCGTCGAACAGCAACGCGGAGCCAGCATCGAAGGTCTTCGCCAGACGAATGTAGGCCGGGTAGCCCTGGACCAGATCGGCGTCGTCATAAGCGCGCACCAGTTGCACGGCTTCGACTTGCAGGATCTTGATCTTCTTCGGGTTGGCGACGATGTCGTCTTCGGTGGCCTTGTAGCCGACGCCCGGTTTGAGGGTGATCAGACCGGCCTTGGCCAGCAGTTGCAGACCACGTCCGCTGTTGATCGGGTCGTTGGCGATGGCGACGCTGGCGCCCTCAGGCAGCTCGTCGAAGCTTTTGTATTTCTTCGAATACAGGCCGACGTTGTTGATGATCCCCGGTGCGAACGGCACCAGGTCGAAACCGGAGGCCGCCTTGGCGTTTTCCAGGAACGGGATGTGCTGGAAGTAGTTCACGTCGATGTCACCGGCGGCGAGGCTGACGTTCGGCGCGATCCAGTCGGTGAACTCCACCAGTTCGACTTTCAGGCCTTGTTTGGAGGCCTCTTCGACGGCGGCTTCCAGCGGAATCGCGAAGGCTGCAGTGGTGCCGATTTTCAACGGCGCGTCGGCGGCGAACACCGCCGAGCTGAACAGGCCGAAGGCCAGGGCCAGTGCTTTGACTGGGTGGGACAGGAGCTTCTTGGTCATGGTGGTTTTCCAGTCAGTGAATTTAGCCTGATCGCTCCCACGCTCCGCGTGGGAGCGCGCCTCAATGGACGCTCTGCGTCCGCTGTCGGGACGCAGAGCGTCCCAGGCTGCATTCCCACGCGGAGCGTGGGAACGATCAGTGCAAGGGTTAGTGTCGGTAGTGGGCGCCGGTGTGTTGCTGCGGCAAATGCGCTTCGCCGTGAAACAGTTTTTCCCGCAGGCTGCCGGTGTCGTACGCGGTCTTGTACGAGCCGCGCCGTTGCAGTTCCGGAATCACCAGATCGATGAAATCCACATAGCTTTCCGGGGTGACGATGCGGGTCAGGTTGAAGCCGTCGAGGCCGGTTTCGGCGATCCACGATTCCAGTTCATCCGCCACCTGCTGCGGTGAGCCGACCACGGTGATGTAGCGCCCGCCGAGGGCGTGCTGGTCGAGCAGCTTGCGGCGGGTCCAGTCGTTGTTCTGCAGGTTCCTGGTGGCGGACTGGATCGCGTTGCTCTTCACGTACTGGATCGGCTCGTCGATTTCGTACTGGGAAAAATCGATCCCGGTGGACGCCGAAAAATGCGCCACGCCCGCTTCGGCGCTGGCGTAGCTCAGGTATTCGGCGTGCTTGGCCCAGGCCGCTTCTTCGGTCTCGCCGACGATCACGTTCAGGCCCATGAACACCTTGATGTCCTCAGGGTTGCGACCCGCCTCGACGGCGCTGGCGCGGACCTTGTCCACCTGCACCTTGGTCGACGGCTTGTTCTGGCCGCTGATGAATACGCACTCGGCATGACGCCCGGCGAACAGCAGACCGCGATCCGAACTACCGGCCTGGAACAGCACCGGCGTACGCTGCGGTGATGGTTCGCACAGGTGATAACCCTCGACCTGATAGAACTCGCCCTTGTGTTCGACCTTGTGCACCTTGTCCGGCTGCGCGTAGATCCGCTGCTGCGGATCGTTGAGCACCGCGCCGTTTTCCCAGCTGCCTTCCCAGAGTTTGTAGAGCACTTCGAGGTACTCGTCGGCCTGGTCGTAACGCCGGTCGTGCTCGACCTGTTCGCTCAGGCCCATGGCCTTGGCGGCGCTGTCCAGATAACCGGTGACGATGTTCCAGCCCACCCGTCCACGGCTCAAGTGATCGAGGGTCGACATGCGGCGGGCGAACAGATACGGCGGCTCGTAAGTGAGGTTGGCGGTCAGGCCGAAACCGAGGTTTCTGGTCACGGCGGACATCGCAGAAACCAGCAGCAGCGGATCGTTGACCGGCAGCTGGATCGACTCTTTCAGGGTGACGTCCACCGAGTTCTGGTAGACGTCGTACACGCCGACGATGTCGGCGATGAACAGCCCGTCGAACAGCCCGCGCTCCAGCAACTGCGCCAGTTCGGTCCAGTATTCGATGGTCTTGTACTGGGTCGAGGTGTCGCGTGGATGGGTCCACAGCCCGTGGTTGATGTGGCCGATGCAGTTCATGTTGAACGCATTGAGCAGGATCTTTTTCTTGCTCATCAGATGGTCCCTCGCAGCGGAGGGTTTTCATCGTTGAGGTAGTAATTGCCCACCGCGTGATACTTCCAGCGCACCGGATCATGCAGGGTGTGCACCCGGGCGTTGCGCCAGTGACGGTCGAGGCCGTGCTCGATCAGGGTGGCCTGGCTGCCGGCCAGTTCGAACAGGGTGCTGCCGGCGGTCAGAGAGATTTCAGTGCTGATCGCCCGTGCTTCGGCAACGGCAATCGAGGCCGCTGCTACCGTGTCGGCGTTGGTCTCGGCCTGGGCCGCATCGAGGTATTCGCCGGCACGTTCGAGCAAGGCTTCGGTGGCGTGCAGGCGAATGCTCAGGTGGCCGAAGCTCTTGAGGGTCAGCGGATCTTCGGTGGCCTTGTCGTTGCCTGAATCAATCCATGGCCGGGTCTTGCTGCGTACGAAGTGCAGTGCATCTTCGTAAGCGGCGCGGGCGATGCCGGTGTCGATGGCGGCGTGAAGGATCTGCGCCAGCGGGCCGACCGGGGTCGGGCGCTCGAAAGCGCTCTGGAACGGGATGACA
Source organism: Pseudomonas gozinkensis (assembly GCF_014863585.1). Taxonomy (NCBI): domain Bacteria; kingdom Pseudomonadati; phylum Pseudomonadota; class Gammaproteobacteria; order Pseudomonadales; family Pseudomonadaceae; genus Pseudomonas; species Pseudomonas gozinkensis. The sequence continues at coordinate 298,182 of NZ_CP062253.1, forward strand.
TCTTCGGCGGCGACATACACGTCTTCGAACACCACCGAACCGCTGCCGGTGGTGCGCTGACCGAAGCCGCTCCAGTCGTCGATCACGGTCAGGCCTTTGCTGTCGCGCGGGACGAAGGCCAGTTGCTGCACGCCGTTTTCATCGACCACGGACGTTGGAATCCGTTGGGCGTAAATGGCACCGGTTGCGTAGAACTTGCGGCCGTTGATGCGATAACCGCTGCCGTCGCGTTTAAGGCGGGTGACTCGGTCGTGGGCGGTCCTGGTGCCCAGCTCCGCCAGGGCATTGCCAAAGCGCTGGCCGGCGAGGACTTCGGCGTACAGCCGTTGTTTCTGTTCGTGGCTGCCGTTCACCCGGAGCACTTCCAGGGCATAAAAATGGTTTTGTGGAATCTGCCCCAGCGAGCCGTCAGCACGGGCGATCAGGGCGATGACTTTGGCCAGGGTCACGTTGGACACGCCGGCGCCGCCGTACGCTTTGGGCACGCTGATGCCCCACAGGCCGGAGCGGGAAAACACGTCGAGCTCCGGCAGCGGCAGGCGGCGTTCGCGGTCGCGCAGGTTGCTGTCGCGCTGGAAGTCTTCGGCCAGGTCGCTGGCGACGATCAGGGCTTGCTCGTCGCTGGTGATGACCGCGACGGGATGGGAAAGAGTCATGTGTTTCTCCAGAGATCTGGTCAAAAGTGTTCTGGTCGTCAGATCCAGGAATGGCGAGCCGGCAACTTGCCGTTGAGGCGATAGGCGCCGACCGCGTGATACTTCCAGCGCACCGGGTCGTGCAGGGTGTGCACCCGGGCGTTGCGCCAGTGACGGTCGAGGTTGAATTCGGCGAGGGTGGCGCGGCTGCCGGCCAGTTCGAAGAGTTTTTCGCTGGCCAGCAGCGAGATCTCGGTGGTCAGCACTTTGGCTTCGGCAACAGCAATCGAGGCGCGGGCGGCGGACTCGGCGGTGAGTGGCGCGGCGTGCACCTGATCCAGCACTTGCCCGGCCTTGCGCAGCAGCGCCTCGGCGGCGTGCAGTTCGATTTTCAGTTTGCCGATGTCGGCGATCACGTAGAGGTCATCGCTGGCCCGCTCGACGTTGGCGTCGATCCAAGGCCGGGCGCGGGTCTTGACGAATTCGATGGCGTCATCGATGGCGCCACGGGCGATGCCGGCGTCGATGGCAGCCTGAATCAGCTGTGAAACTGCGCCCTGGGTGTTGGGCTTTTCATTGATTTTCCAGTTGTCCACCACGAGGCCGGCATCGACCCGCACGTTGTTCAACAGGATTGTGCCGCTGGCGGTGGTGCGCTGGCCGAAACCGGACCAGTCATCGACGATGCGCAATCCCGGCGTGCCTCGACGGACGAATGCAAGGACTTGCTTGCCGTCATCGTTGAGCGCCTTGACCGCCACCCAGTGGGCGAACAGGGCGCCGGTGGAGTAGAACTTCTGGCCATTGATCACGTAGTCATCGCCGTCGGCGGTGATGCGCGCTTTCAGTTCCAGGGTGTCCTTGGTGCCGCGTTCAGGCCCGGCGTTACCGATGCGCCAGCCTTCGAGCACGCTCTGTAACAGTTGCTGTTTCTGCGCTTCGGTGGCGCTGCCGAGGATCAGGTTGATGATGCCGAACTGGTTCTGCGGGATCTGTCCCAGCGCCGGGTCGGCTGCGGAAATGATCGCGAACACCTCGGCCAGGGTGACGAAGGAAACCTGCGGGCCGCCGTACTCGCGCGGAATCGCGATGCTGCCGAGGCCGCTGCGGGTGAACTGTTCGATTTCCGACCACGGCAGCTTGCGCTGACGATCACGTTTGGCCGCCTGCACGCGGGCGACTTG